>NZ_JBIYDW010000001.1:0-429861 GCF_044909235.1 Dermacoccus sp. GAS27A
GGCGTGCACGGTTGAGGCGGGCAGGCCCAGTTTCGCGCCGATTTCGATGGGTCCGAGGCGTTGACGCAGCCGGGTCTTGACGATCTTGCGGACCATGTGTGGTGGCGTCTTGTTCGGTTGGTGGTGGGGGCGGCTGGAACGATCCAGGAGACCGTCGGCGCCTTCAGCTTCGTAGCGGCGGGCCCATTTCGCGGCGGTCTTCCAGGACACGTCGTAGCGTTCTGCTGCGCGGGCGATGGGCCATTCGTCGTCGATGATGAGGCGGGCCAGGCGTAGGCGGGCGCGGACTGTGAGCGCGGCGTTCGAGTGGGTAGCGTGGGCCATGAAGACCTCCCGGTGCGTGGTGTGGGACCTAGACAGCTCCACTGCACAGCGAGAGGTCTTCGCTTGTCACCCGTTCAGATCAACGAGTCGCAATGACTCGACCAACGTGCCTGGTCATCACAACTAGCCGACGTTTACCTGGCGCTCCTAGCGTGTGAGCCCCCACAGGATGGCGGGTAACTCACGCCTCGGCGGAAAACATCTCGCCTACGCGTGAGTTACCCGCCATCGTCGGGTCCACGGCCGTCAGGCGAGCGCGAGCGGCATCTCCAGGCTGCGGTGCCGCTCAGCAGGCCTCGCCGCACTCGATAGGCTGACGCCATGACTGACGCAGCCACGCCCACCCCCCGCCACGACGGCCGCACCCCCGATCAGTTGCGCGAGGTGCGCATCACCCGCAACTGGCTCGATCATGCCGAGGGCAGCTGCCTCGTCGAGTTCGGTCGCACGCGCGTGCTGTGCGCTGCGTCGTTCACCGAGGGCGTGCCGCGCTGGCTCAAGGGCCAGGGCACCGGCTGGGTGACGAGCGAGTACGAGATGCTGCCGCGCTCGACGAACACCCGCAGCGACCGCGAAGCGCGCAAGGGCAAGGTCGGTGGCCGCACCCACGAGATCAGCCGCCTCATCGGGCGTAGCCTGCGCGCCGTCATCGACACGAAGGCGCTGGGGGAGAACACGATCGTCATCGACTGCGACGTCCTGCAGGCCGACGGCGGCACGCGCACCGCGTCGATCACCGGCGCGTACGTAGCGCTCGCGGATGCCATCGCCGACGCTCAGGCGCGCGGTCTCATCGCGAAGAAGGCGAAGCCGCTGACGGATTCGGTCGCCGCGATCAGCGTCGGCATCGTCGCCGGTCAGCCGGTGCTCGACCTCGACTACCCCGAGGACTCGACGGCGGAGACCGACATGAACGTCGTCATGACGGGTTCGGGCGGCATCGTCGAGGTGCAGGGCACCGCCGAGGGTGCGCCGTTCAGCCGTGACGAGCTCAACGCCCTGCTCGACCTCGCCGCCGACGGCATCGCCGACCTGACGACGAAGCAGCGCGACGCTCTCGCCGCCGACGCTCGCGAGCGCCTGCAGTGAGCGACGCTCGCCCCGCCGAGGCACGTACCCGCGTCGTGCTCGCGACCCGCAACGCCGGCAAGATCGCGGATTTCCAGCACCTGCTCGACGCAGCGCAGCTGCCCATCGACGTCGTGAGCGTCGGCGAGTTCGCCGACCTGGCCGACACCGTCGAGACGGGTGTGACGTTCGAGGAGAACGCGCGCCTCAAGGCCGATGACGTCGCGCGCGCGACAGGTCTGCCGGCGCTCGCCGACGACTCGGGGCTTGCCGTCGACGTCCTCGGTGGCTGTCCGGGCGTGTTCTCGGCACGCTGGTCGGGCACGCATGGCGCGGATCAGGCGAACATCGACCTGCTGCTCGCCCAGACCGGCGACGTGCCCGCCGACGAGCTCACCGCGCGCTTCATGTGCTGCGTGGCGCTCGCAGTTCCCGACGAGTCGACGCAGGTGGAGTTCGGCCACGTCGAAGGGCGCCTGACGCGCGATCAGCGTGGTATGAACGGGTTCGGCTACGACCCGATCTTCGAACTGCCCGACGGCCGGACGATGGCCGAACTCACCGCGGACGAGAAGGCTGCCATCAGCCATCGCGGGCGAGCTTTCCGCGCGATCCTGCCGCAGGTGGCGGCGCTCGTCTGAGGCTCGGCGGAGCTACTTCGCCGAGGTCGATGCCGTCGCCGACGTCGATGAAACCGACGCGGATGCTGACCGCGCACCAGATGGCGCTGCCTTCCACGGCAGCTGCACGGTCGTGCTCGTGAAGACCGCCTCCTGACCCAGTTCTCCCGTGGCCTGAGCGACGTCGAGCCCCCACGCCGTCGGGTGCTTGACGTTCGAGCAGGTGATCGTGAACAGCCGTTGCTGTGTCGGCGTCTTCACACCCGGGCGATGTTCGGGCGACACGGCCGTCGTGCACTCAGGGAACTCATTCGTGTCCTGGGCCTCAGCGACGGCGAGCGTGAGTTCGGCATATTCGGTGGCCCACGCCGTCACCGTCACGTTCTCGCCCTGGTAGTGGGCGGACACGACCTGCGTGTCGACGGGCTGGTCGGCCTGGATCGGCGCGTCCGGATCTGTCTGCGGACTGCCCTGGGCCTTGGCATCGCCGAGCGCGAAGATCGCCGAGGTCGCGCCCGTGTGCGTGGCGTCGCCCCAGAGGCCAGAGATGGCAGGACGCTTCAGCTCGCCGGTGACGTGGCACGTCAGCGTCACGAGGTGGGTGACGTTCTTCAGGGCACCCTTGATCGGTGCAGAAAGGGGCTTCTCCGAGGTCTTGCTGCACTGGGGATCGGCGTCACCTCCTGGGATGAGCTGCCCACCGCCCGCGGCTCGCGTGTCCTGAAGAACGAAGTCGCCCTCGGGCGCAGTCGCGAGCGTCAGGGCGTACGTGCCCCGGGTGTAGGTCGCCGAACGAACCCAGATCTGTGTCGGGACGAATTCGGGCGCATCGGTCGAACCTTCGGCGGGGACATCCGGATCCGTCGGGCCCGTGCCCTCGGGCAGATCGACGGTGGGGACGACGGAGGGCCGCGTCATGCGACTCGACGACGGGGACGCCGGGGTGATGGCCTGCGCGGAGCAGCCGGTGAGCGCGAGGAGCGTCGCGACCGCGATCGCGCGACGGGCGCGCTTCACGGCGTCGTGCCGACAGCCAGGGGGGTGGCGACGCTGGCTCCCGAGCCGCCGCCCGCGGCGCGCACGATGAGGAGGGTCGCAGCATTCTGCTCGCCCGGGCAGTGCAGCGAGTACGTCGTCAGCATGCCCTGGACGCCCTTGGTTCCCGCGGTGCAGACGCCCCCCGCCGATGCTGACGGTGACATGCCGTTGGCGCCCGGGGAGGTCGGGGCCAGAAAGAACGTGGCGCCGGGGCGCGTCGTGACGACTGCGTCGTACGCACCGTTCGCGTATGTGACGGAGGTGATCTCGACCCTGAACGCGCCGGACGACGACGGTGCCGGGCTGGTCGGGGAGGGGACCGTCGTGCTCGAGGCGCCGGCGCTCGTTGCGCTCGAGGATGCGCCGTTCGTGCCGCTGGCACTCGATGACGGCGCTGCCGACGACGACCCGCTCGCAGGAGCCGAGGCGGTGGACGATGGGGGCGTTGACGCCGCCGACACTGAGGCCGACGTCGACGCTGATGACGAGGCGTCACCGCTCGTCGACGATCCGCTCGAGCACCCGACGAGGGTGGTGAGGGCGCAGAGTGAGACTGCAGCCGTGATGGTGTGTCGCATGGCTTCCTCCGACGACGGGTGCGCCGGCCGGGACGAGCTGGGGCGTTCGTGCTCGGCTGGGGCGTCGTGACGTGCTGGGCTCACAGTAGAGCCGCCGCGACGTCAGGGGAGGGCGTTTTCGGTTGCGAATCGGTCTCGGTTGCCCGCGAGGTGAGGGAGCGGGCCAACCTGGGAGGGTCTTGGATCCGGGCGATGGCCGCTCGCCTGCCGAGTGGGGCCCGTCAACTCGAGCCCACCCGAGCACCGCACTCGACATGCGACGAGGACGGCCCCGCGTCTGCGAGTGCCGCCCTCGTCCTCGGTGCGCCTGGGGAGACTTGAACTCCCACGTCTAAGACACCAGAACCTAAATCTGGCGCGTCTGCCAATTCCGCCACAGGCGCAGCGCCGACGATCCTACGTCACGTCGTTCGAGCCCATGCCGACGCCGACGCTTGCACAGGATGGCAGGTAACTCACGAGGAGGCGAGTCGTGACGGGCTTGCACGTGAGTTGTACGCCATCCTGCGTGGGGCAGAACCGCGGCGGGGCCGCGCCCACCCTGCGTCAGGGCGCGCTCAGGCTTCGAACTTCAGGGCCTTCTTCAGTGACGCGACGTGTCCGGTGGCCTTGACGTTGTAGCGCGCGAGCTCGATGACGCCGTTCTCGTCGATGACGAACGTCGAACGGATGACGCCGATGACGGGCTTTCCGTACAGCTTCTTCTCGCCGTAGGCGCCGTACGCCTCGAGTGTCGTCTTCGACTCGTCCGACAGCAGCGGGTACGTCAGCTGCTCCTTCTCGACGAACGTCGCGAGCTTGGCGGGCGCGTCGGGGCTGATGCCGATGACCTCGTAGCCCGCGGCCTGCAGCGGTGCGAGCGAGTCGCGGAAGTCGCAGGCCTCCGTGGTGCATCCTGGCGTCATCGCGGCGGGGTAGAAGAAGATGATGAGTTTGCGGCCGGCGTAGTCGCCAAGGCAGATCTGGGTGCCGGCGTCACTCGTCAGCGTGAAGTCGGGGGCGCGTGTACCAGCTTCGAGGCGTGCCATGGGTGAAGTCCTCCTGAGCGAATCCGTCTGGTGCGTTAACCTTTGAGTCAAGATCCTAATTTTCCGCATGTGGCAAGGAGACCCACCATGGCACCCAAGACGGCCAAGCAGATCGAAGCTGAGCTCGCCGCGTCGCGTTCGCGCCTCGCCGGCACGATCGACGAGCTCGCGTTCCGCGCGCAGCCGAAGGAGATCGCCAAGCGTCAGACCGAGAGCGCTCGCCTCGCGCTGACCGACGCGACCCGCACTGCTGACGGCGACCTGCGCTCCGACCGTGTCGCGATGGGTCTCGGCGGCCTCGGTGGGCTGCTCGTGCTCGTCGGCCTCGCGAAGCGCCTTCGCTCCTGACACCGGGCGCCCCACGGCGCCTCCCGACGTGGCCCGTTCGTCCCGCGACGAGCGGGCCACGCGTGTTTCTCCGAGCCGTCGCGACGGGGGAGGCGCAGGCGCTGACACGAATTTGGCCCCGCAGCTGCCGTTCATGTAATGTTTGTCCTCGTTGCGCCAATAGCTCAATTGGCAGAGCAGCTGACTCTTAATCAGCGGGTTCGGGGTTCGAGTCCCTGTTGGCGCACCAATCTGGAGAAGGCCCACCGTTCACGGTGGGCCTTCTCGCATGCTCGGGTTCGAGTGCCCCGGCTCGTGAGGCGCCTGTGCCGGGTCGGGCATCACCCGCAAGGTGATGGCGGCCCGGGGCGCCCCGTGAAAGGGTTGAGGCGACAGTGAACGCCGCCAACGCAGGGAGGCAACCATGCCCGGTGAGAACGACAAGAACACCACGTCCGCGAACGAGGAGAACACGACGCGAGACGAGCAGAGCGACGCCGAGAAGGAGATGGGGGTGCCGGCCCACGAGCTCAACTCGCAAGCGGACGTCATCTCCACCGACGACGCCGACTGAGCGTCCCCGTCGCCGATGATCGTCGAACCGACCTGGCGCGACGTCGTGACGCGGTCAAGGCGCGCGACGACGGGCCGGTGAACACGTGTTCACCGGCCCTTCGACACCGCGGCGCCGACGTCTAACGACGTTCTGCTGCAGCGGCTTTTCTGGTGCGCCAACAGGGACTCGAACCCCGAACCCGCTGATTAAGAGTCAGCTGCTCTGCCAATTGAGCTATTGGCGCAACGAGAAAGAACTATAGACGACAGCGGCATTTCGGGCCAACTTCGAGCCGCGCCTCGCGTGCGGCGCAGCACGATACGCCTCCGACGCGCCCAGCGGGGGATGGGACGCGGCGCGATCGGGGCGATAGATTCGAGACAGAACAGTTCTGACCACAACACACCGGAGACGACTCATGACGAGCCTTCCTGAAGCCGGAGTGGAGCGCCCGTACGGCGATCCGCCGAAGCTCGACGCCAAACCCGACTACAAGGTCGCGTTCAAGCGCGCTGCGGCCAAGTTCTCGCAGGACCAGTGCACCGACTTGGCAGCGTCGCTCACCTACTACTCGGTGCAGGCGATGTTCCCCGCCATCATTGCGGCGGTCTCGACGATCGGGCTGTTCGGCAACGGGCAGAAGACGACGGACAGCGTCATCGAAGCCATCGCGGAGATCGTCGGCAAGAACAAGGACGACATCCCCGAGGGGTTCACGACCTTCATCAACAACCTGCAGGGCGGCGGCGCCGGCCTCGCCTTCATCCTCGGCATCCTGCTGTCGCTGTGGTCGGCGTCGGGCTACGTCAACGCCTTCTCACGCATGAGCAACCGTATCTACGACGTTGCCGAGGGCCGCCCCGTCTTCAAGCTGCGGCCGTGGCTCTACTTCGTCACGATCGTGGCGTTCGTCCTCGCGATCCTCGCCGCGTTCTCGCTCATCGTCTCGGGTGGCATCGCGGAGCAGATCTTCGACTCCGTCGGTCTCGGCACGCAGGCTGCGACGGTGTGGGACTGGGCGAAGGTGCCGTTCGTCATCGTCGTCGTCATCTTCATCATCTCGCTGCTGTTCTGGGGTACGCCGAACGTGAAGCGTCCCTTCAAGCAGGCGATGTTCAACCCGGGCGCCGTCCTCGCGTTCGTGATCTGGGCGATCGGGACGATCGCCTTCGCCTGGTACGTGTCCAACATGGGCAACTACGGCAAGACGTACGGCCCGATGGCGACGCCGATCATCCTGCTGCTGTGGCTGTGGATCACGAACCTCGCCATGCTCTTTGGTGCGGAGTTCGACTCCGAGACGTTGCGCACGCGCCAGTTGAAGACCGGCTACCCGGCCGAGGAGCTCATCCTCCTGCCCGTGCGTGACGAGAAGGGCATCGACAAGAAGGCAGAGAAGTACGACGCGCTCGTCGAGCAGGCCCACGCCCTGCGCCTGTCGTCCGGCGTGCCGGACGAGGCCGTCCGCACGATGCTGCCCGAGGCTCCCAAGGAGCGTTCCGACGAGCGCACGATGGCCGCTCAGGCCGGCTCGAGCGAGAAGCGTCCGACGCGTCCGCAGTCGAAGACGCAGGAAGCGGCTCCGGCGCTCGCCGCGGCCACGAAGGACGAGGCCCCTGACCTCGCGGACGGCTCCGGCGCCTCACGCGCGGACGGCGTGACGCGTCGTCGCGCCACGGACGACGCCGCGGAGCGCGAGGCGGCGGAGATCGCCGAGGCGCGCGAGGTGCGTCGCCGTCGTGCGCTCGCCGAGAGCCGCCACAAGCGTGAGGAGCGGGAGCGTCGTGACGCGCAGCGTCACAAAGTCGAGGCCGAGCAGAAGAAGGCGGAGGCCGAGCGCGCGAAGCAGCACAAGAAGGCCGAGGCCGAGCGTCCGCTCGAGGAGAAGTGGGCCGAGGTCGAGAATGCCCGCAACCGCTACGAGCACCCGAACACGCGCGAGTACCGCGCCGTGACGGCGGAGCGCGAGGAGCGCCGTCGCCGTTGGTTCTCGAACACGACGGCGAACTGAGCACCTGCTCAGCGCGATTCGCCGCATGACGTTGCCGCCCCACCCCGCCGAACGCGGGGTGGGGCGGCATCGTCATGGCGGGCGCGAGGCTCGCTAGGATGTTCGCCGTGACTGACAACGACCGCGCCCACACCGACCGCATCGTCTGGATCGACTGCGAGATGACGGGCCTCGACCTGGAGAACGACGCCCTCATCGAAGTAGCCGCTCTCGTCACCGACTTCGAGCTGAACCAGCTGGGCGACGGCGTCGACGTCGTCATCAAGCCCGAGCCGGCAGCCCTCGAGCAGATGGGTGACTTCGTGCGCGACATGCACACCAGGTCCGGGCTGCTCCGCGAGCTTGATGAAGGGGTCAGCATGGAGGAAGCGCAGGCGCTCGTGCTCGAGTACGTCATGCAGCATGCGCCCGAGGCCGGGAAGGCGCCGCTCGGTGGCAACACGGTCTCGACCGACCGCGGCTTCCTCGAGCGCGACATGCCGCAGCTCGCGGGGCACCTGCACTACCGCACGATCGACGTGTCGTCGATCAAGGAACTTTCGCGGCGTTGGTACCCCCGCGCCTACTTCAACGCGCCCGCCAAGCACGGCGGCCACCGCGCCCTCGCCGACATCCGCGAGTCGATCGCGGAGCTGCGTTACTACCGCGAGGCCGTCTTCGTGCCCGCTCCCGGCCCGACGTCGAACGAGGCGCAGGTCATCGCCAAGCGCTACGAGGTTGGCCCCTGACGCCGGACGCGCCCCTGATTGGGCGCGGCGGCCCTATTTCGGGTATATTCGTCCGCGCTGCCTGACACGGTGACGTGGACGGCGCATGGTGGGTATAGCTCAGCAGGTAGAGCACCTGGTTGTGGTCCAGGATGTCGCGGGTTCAAGTCCCGTTACTCACCCCAAGCAAGTGGCCCCCAGAGCGATCTGGGGGTTTTCTTGTTTACCCGCTCTCGGCGGGTGAGTCCCTGTAGCTCAGCTGGATAGAGCAAGAGCCTTCTAATCTCTAGGTCGCGAGTTCGAATCTCGCCGGGGGCACCGAAGCGGCTCGACCGCGGCGTGCGTTGCGCTGCTGTGCTCAGGTGACGCTGCATCGCCGCGCGCGGATGCCAGGCCCATGACTCGCTCATGACGCCCCTGCTCCGCGTGCTGAGCCGCCCGCCTCCGCCACATCGGGGTCGTGGGCCCCGCATCACCTCCTCGCGACGCGAATCACGTCACATCACCATGCCCTCATACCACCCCAATGCACTCTCAGGCTCCTCCATGCTTTAGGTTTGCCTTACCTAAACGTTTGGCTGTGAGGAGTGCGTGGTGTTCGGCAACTATCTGGTCGGGCTTCGAGAGGGGCTGGAGGCGTCGCTCGTCGTCGTCATCCTCGTGGCCTACCTGGTGAAGTCGGGTCGGCGCCACCTGCTCGGGCGCATCTGGCTCGGCGTCGCCGCCGCCATCGCGATCTCCCTCGCCTTCGGCGCCGCCCTCACGTACGGCCCCCGCGGCCTGACGTTCGAGGCCCAGGAGGCGATCGGTGGCACGCTGTCCATCGTCGCCGTCGGCTTCGTCACCTGGATGATCTTCTGGATGGCACGCTCCGCCCGCAGCCTGTCGGGCGATCTGAAGAGCCACGTCGACCGCGCCGCGGACGCCTCGCGCGCCTCCCTCGTCGTCGTGGCGATGCTCGCCGTCGGCCGTGAGGGCCTCGAGACCGCCCTGTTCCTGTGGGCAGCCACGCAGGCTGCGAGCTCGGGGGAGGGCTCGTCGAGCGCGCCGCTCATCGGCGCCGGGCTCGGCCTGTTGACGGCCGTCGTCATCGCCTGCCTCCTCTACCGCGGTGCGCTGTCGCTCAACCTGTCGAAGTTCTTCACCTGGACCGGCGGCTTCCTCATCTTCGTCGCGGCCGGCGTCCTCGCGTACGGCGTGCACGACCTGCAGGAGAGCGGTGTGCTGCCGGGCCTCAACTCCCTCGCGTTCGACGTCAGCGCACAGATCCCGCCGTCGTCGTGGATCGGCACGCTGCTCAAGGGGACGTTCAACTTCTCACCGGCGACGACGTGGTTCGAGCTCGCCGTCTGGGTTGCCTACATCGCGATCGTCCTGCCGATGTTCATCGTGCGCGTGCGCGCACCCCACCCCCCGAAGGCCTCGGGCTCCGCCGTGGCCACGAAGCAGAAGGCAACAGCATGATTCTCCCCACCCGCACCGCACGGGCATTCGCGTTCACCAGCATCGCCGGCTTGGCGCTCACCGGGTGCACGAGCAACTCGAAGGATTCCAAGGGCGACGGCAAGCTGACGGTCTCCTCCACGGCGAGCGAGTGCAAGGTCTCGGCCTCGGAGGCGCCCTCGGGCACCCTGTCGTTCAGCGTCAAGAACGACGGCGACAAGGTCACCGAGTTCTACCTGCTCGGTTCGGACCGCCTCCGCATCGTCGGCGAGGTCGAGAACATCGCACCGGGCCTGACGCGTGAACTCGTCGTCAAGGCCGCGCCGGGCACGTACTACACGGCCTGCAAGCCGGGCATGGTCGGCAAGGGCATCCAGTCGAAGTTCACCGTCACCGACTCGGGCGCCGACCTCACACCGACGGGGGCCGACAAGGCGCTCGTCGACGAGGCCGACAAGCAGTACCAGGCCTACGTCAAGGATCAGGCGACGCAGCTGAGCGCGCAGACGACGACGTTCGTCAACCTCTACAAGAGCGGCAAGGACGCCGAGGCGCGCGCCCTGTACGCGAAGGCGCGCCTGCACTGGGAGCGCGTCGAGCCCGTCGCCGAGTCGTTCGGTGACCTCGACCCCAAGATGGACCTGCGCGAGGCCGACCTCGAGAAGGGCCAGGAGTGGACCGGCTGGCACCGGATCGAGAAGGATCTGTGGCCGCCGAAGTCGGGCTACACCGCGATGAGCAAGACCGAGCGCAACAAGATCGCCGACCAGCTCCTCAGCGATACCAAGACGTTCGAGACGCGCACCAAGACGACGACGTTCACCGCCGACAAGATCGCCAACGGCGCGAAGTCCCTCATGGACGAGGTCGCCACGGGCAAGGTCACCGGCGAGGAGGAGATCTGGTCGCACACCGACCTCTACGACTTCCAGGGAAACGTCGACGGCGCACGCATCGCGTGGGAGAACCTGCGTCCGCTGCTCAAGAAGAAGGACGCGAAGCTCGACACGTCGATCGCGACGAAGTTCGCGGCGCTGCAGAAGCTGCTCGACAAGCACCGCGTCTCCGGTTCCGGGGACGACGCCGTCTTCGAGAGCTACGACAAGCTGTCGAAGGCCGAGGTCAAGGAACTCTCCGACGCGGTCAACGCGCTCAGCGAACCGCTGTCGAAGCTGACGGCGACCGTCACGTCCTGACACCGGCGTCGAGGCGCCCTACCCTGGGTGGGGCGCTTCGACGGTGGTTGTCACGACGATCGCAGCGACCGGATCCGCGTCAGGGCGGATCGACACGACGTGCAGAAGGATGGGTGAAGTGACGCAGCTGTCGCGCCGCGGGATGTTCGGTGTCGCAGGAGGCGGCGCAGCCGCAGGGCTGGCCGGATTCGCCGGGGGGTGGGGTGCCTCTCAGGCTTCCGCGAACCCGGCTCCCGACGCCTCGGCGCGCACCTACCCGTTCTTCGGCGCCCACCAGAGCGGCATCGTCACCCCGGCACAGGACCGGCTCTACTTCGCCGCGTTCGACGTCACCGCGAGCACCCGAGACGACCTCGAGACGCTCCTACGCGCCTGGAGTTCCGCCGCCGAACGCATGATGCGCGGGCTGCCGGCGTCGGACGAGGTGACGTCCTACGACGCCCCCCCGGCCGACACGGGTGAGGCCGACGGGCTCGGCGCGGCCGGCCTGACGATCACGTTCGGTTTCGGCCCCACCTTGTTCCGCACGAGCGACGGCAAGGATCGTTTCGGCCTGGCGAAGAAGCAGCCGAAGGAACTGCGCGAGCTGCCGCACTTCCCGGCCGACAAGCTCGACCCGCATCGAAGCGGCGGTGACCTCTGCGTCCAGGCCTGCGCCGACGACCCGCAGATCGCCGTCCACGCCATCCGCAACCTCACCCGCATCGCCTTCGGCCTCGCCGCGCTGCGCTGGGCGCAGCTCGGCTTCGGGCGCACCAGCTCGACGTCGACGGCGCAGGCGACGCCGCGCAACCTGTTCGGGTTCAAGGACGGCACGGCCAACATCAAGGCCGAGTCGCAGGACGTCGTCGACGAGCACGTGTGGGTCTCGAAGGGCGACGACGCCGCAGCCGACTGGATGGCCGGCGGCTCGTATCTCGTGGCGCGCCGCATCACGATGCACCTCGAGACGTGGGATCGCACGAGCCTGCGCGAGCAGGAGACCCTCATCGGCCGCGACCGCGTCGAAGGAGCGCCGTTGTCGGGCGGCAAGGAGTTCGACGAACCGCGCTTCGACGTCACCGGCCGCGAGAACAAGCCCCTCATCGCCAAGAACTCGCACGTCTTCCTCGCCCACCCGAAGAACAACAAGGGCGTCCAGATGCTGCGGCGCGGCTACAACTTCACCGACGGCAACGATGCGCTCGGTCGCCTCGACGCGGGTCTGTTCTTCCTCGCGTACGTGCGCCGCCCGTCGACGCAGTACATCCCGATGCAGATGCGCATGTCCCGCGAGGATGCCCTCATGGAATACCTGCAGCACACCGGATCCGGGCTGTTCGCCATTCCGCCGGGTGCGCGCGACGGTTCCTACGTCGGGCAGACGCTGCTCGAGGGCTGACGGCGCCGCGACGCTCGAAGCGCTACGACGCTTAAAGGCGACGACGCTCGGAGGTAGCAGCGCGCGGGATGGCGACGTGGTCGGCAGGGCATCAGGCGTCGATGCCACAGCGCCGTCATGGCATCCGGGAACGGTCGATGCGCCGAGCGAGTTGAGCCGCACGCGTGCACCGGCAAGACTGACAGGGTGAACGAACCCTTCAACGCCGCCCGGCTGCACGCAGCAGTCGGTGAGCTGCGCGCCGCCGTCGCGGCCAACGTCCTCCCGTTCGAGACGGCTGACGCGGCGGTCGCTCGGCGCTCGCAGCACGAGCTCGTCGCGCAACTCGACGACTACGTCATGCCCCGCCTCGAATCGCTCGACGCGCCGCTGCTCGCCGTCATCGGTGGATCGACGGGTGCGGGCAAGTCGACGCTCGTCAACTCGATCGTGCGCGAGCAGGTGACGCGCTCGGGTGTCCTGCGCCCGACGACGCGCGCGTCGGTTCTCATCCACCACCCGAGCGACACGCACTGGTTCATCGACGAGCGGGTGCTGCCCGGCCTGTCACGCCTGACCGGCAGTGCGACGCAGGGTGACGACCCGTCGTCGCTGCGGCTCGTCGCGTCGGCGTCCGTGCCGCGCGGGCTGGCGCTGCTCGACGCGCCCGACATCGACTCCGTCGTCTCCGCGAACCGCGACCTGGCCCGACAGCTGCTGTCGGCCGCCGACCTGTGGCTGTTCGTCACGACCGCGGTGCGCTACGCCGACGCGGTGCCGTGGGAGATGCTCGAGCAGGCCACGGAGCGCGGGACGTCCGTCGCCGTCGTCCTCGACCGGGTGCCGCGCGAGGCGATCGACGAGGTGCAGGCCGACCTCGCGCGCATGCTCGCCGCGCAGGGGCTGGGCCGTGCGCCGGTGTTCGCGGTCGCCGAATCGCCGCTCGACGACTTCGGCATGCTGCCGCAGGCCGAAGTCGCGCGCATCACCGAGTGGCTCAACTCGCTCGCGAGTGACGCAATGTCGCGGCAGGCCGTCATCCGCCGCACCCTCGACGGCGCCCTCGACTCGCTGGCGCCGCGGGCACGGGCGAGCGTCACGGCGGCGCGGGCCCAGGAGGACGCCCACGCCCGGCTGAGCGACGTGGCCCACGAGGCCTATCGCGAGCACCTGCAGGAGGTGGCCGAAGGTCTTGAGGACGGCACGCTGCTGCGCGGCGAGGTGCTCGCGCGGTGGCAGGAGTTCGTCGGCACGGGTGAGCTGTTCAAGCAGTTCGAGGCCGGCGTCAGCCGCCTGCGCGACCGCGTCTCCGCTCTTTTCACCGCGCGGACGGAGAAGGCCGCACCCGCGAGGGATCTAGGGGAGGCGCTGCAGTCCGGGGTGGCGCAGCTCGTCACCTCACACGCCGAATCGGCAGCCCTCGACGCCGGCCGCGGTTGGCGCCTCGACGACGCGGGCAAACCGCTCGTGGCGCGTCACCCCAAGCTGACCTCAGCCAGTCCGCAGGTGGCCGACCACATCGAGCGGCTCGTGCGCGACTGGCAGGGCGACGTGCTCGAGCTCGTCCGCTCCGAAGCCGGTGAGAAGCGCTCGACGGCGCGTTTTCTCGCGTTCGGCGTCAACGGCATCGCCGTGCTGCTCATGATCGTGACGTTCGCCTCGACCGGCGGCCTGACTGGCGCTGAGGTCGGCATCTCCGCCGGCTCGTCCGTGCTCGCGCAGCGCCTGCTCGAGGCGATCTTCGGCGACCAGGCCGTCCGCTCGCTCGCCAAAGCGGCCCGCGGTCTGCTCATCGAGCGCGTCGAGGCGCTCTTCGCCGCCGAGGAACGTCGCTACGACGCTGCGCTTGGTGAGGTGGCTTTGCCGAAGCAGGCGGCGGCTCGCATCGAGACGGCGCTCACCCACGTCGAGGAGGCGCGATGAGCTGGAAGCCGTTCGGACGCGAGCGGCGCGAACGCGCCGAGGTCGTCGCCCCCATCACGCGCGAGGAGGTCGACGGCCGCGCCGCCGCGCTGCAACGCGCGCTGACGCTCGGTGGGCCCGCCTTGCCCGCGGACGATGTCGCCGTCGCCCGCAAGCTGCTGGCGCGCGTCGCCGAGCGCTCACGGATCGGCGGTAACCACACCGTCGTCGCGCTCGCCGGGGCGACCGGCTCCGGCAAGTCGAGCCTGTTCAACGCGCTCGTCGGCGAGCCCGTCTCGCGGGTCGGCGCGCGCCGCCCGACGACGTCACGGGCCGCCGCGGCGATCTGGGGTGAGAGCGTTCCGAGCGAGTTGCTCGACTGGCTCGACGTGCCTTCACGCCATCAGGTGCACGCCGCGATGCCACGCCATGCCGAGCTCGACGGGCTCGTCCTGCTCGACCTTCCCGACTTCGACTCCCGTGTGCGTGAGCACCGTGCGGAGGCCGATCGCGTGCTCGAGCTGTGCGATCTGTTCGTGTGGGTCACCGACCCGCAGAAGTACGCCGACGCGGTGCTGCACGAGCAGTACGTCCGTCAGCTCGCGGTCGCGAAGGCGACGTCGATCGTCGTGCTCAACCAGGCCGATCGGTTGACGCCGGAGGGGACCGACAGCTGCCTCGCCGACCTGAGTCGCCTCCTCGTCGAGGACGGGCTGACGGACGCGCTCGTGCTGCCCACCTCGACGGTCGTCGACGGCGGTGTGACGACCCTCGTCGACGCTCTCGCGGACGTCGTGCAGGCCAAGAATGCCGCCGATCGGCGCCTCGCGGGCGATCTGCGGCATCAGGCCCAGCGGCTCAGCTCGCACGTCGGAGCGGTGCGCGAGCATCGCACGAGTGGGACGAACGCCGAGCTCGTCTCCGCCTTCGCGCAGTCGGCCGGTGTGGGGGTGGTGCTCGACGCCGTCGAGCGCGACTACCGCACAGAGGCGGCACGGCGCACCGGATGGCCGTTCACGCGATGGTCGCAGAAGCTCAAGGCGCGGCCGCTCGCGCGGCTCGGGCTCGACAAGCAGGTGTCCGACGGCATGAGCCGCGGTGATCGGCGCGTCGTGCTCGGCAAGTCGTCGCTGCCTCCCGCGACGCCGGCCGCGCGCGCTGCGGTCGACCTCGCGACGAGGCGTCTAGGGGAGAAGGCTGCGGACGGCCTGCCGGACCCCTGGGCAGACGAGGTGCGCAGCGCCGCGACGGGGCGTGACGGCGCCATGGCCGACGCGCTCGACCAGGCCGTGCTGCGCACGCCGTTGCGCGGACGCTTCCCGGGTTGGTGGGCCGCGGCGTCGGCGCTGCAGTGGGCCTTCGCCGGTGTCGCGCTGGCCGGGGCCGCGTGGTTGATCGTGCTCGCGCTGCTCGGCACGATGCAGATCCACGTGGGCGTCCCGACGATGGCGGGTGACTGGCTGCCCATCCCGCTCGTCATGCTCGGCGGCGGGTTGCTCGCGGGGTTGTTGCTCACGGTCCTCACGCGGACCCTCGCTCGGACGGGAGCCCGACGCGCACGTCAGGATGCGCAGGAGCGCCTCGACGAGGCCATCGCGCAGGTGGCGTCGGAGCGCATCATCGCGCCCGTCGAGGCGGTCGTGAGGCGCCACGACGACACGGCACGGGCGCTCGCGCAGGCGTCGGCCTGAGCCGCGGGCGATGGTTGCGGTGCTGGTGGGTGGGGGCTCTGCGGACGGTACGGCCGTGGGTCAGGCGCGGGGGCACCGTGGTTCGGCTCCGGGCTGGGGATGGTGACGCTGCGTCGCGGCCGTCCCCAGGCGAGGCGTGCCAGCTGTGAATCTGCCCTCCCAGGCAGCGCTCGGGAGGGCCTATCCACAGCATCGGTGACGGTGGGACGCGCGGGGCGGACGAACCTGCCTAGCGTCGGGATCACGACCGGCCGAGGTGGCCGGCGCGACGCCTGACGCGGCCGCGGCCGCAGTGGAGGAACCACCATGAACGAGGTAGCGATCGACATCAGCGGCACCGTCGTCACCGACCCGGTGCTGCGCCAGACGAAGACAGGGGATGCGTTCCTCGCGTTCCGGATGGCGGTCAACGAGCGCCGCTGGAACGCGCAGGAGAACACGTGGAGCGACGGTGCGTCGCAGTTCTTCAGCGTGACGGCGTTCCGCACGCTCGCGGGCAACGCTTATCACTCGCTCGCGAAGGGTCAGCACGTCATGGTCTCGGGTCGGCTGCGGCTCAGTCAGTACGTCGCGCAGGACGGCTCGCAGCGCATGAGCGTGCAGATCGACGCGCACGACATCGGCGCCTCCCACAAGTTCGGGCAGACGTCGTTCACGAAGTGCTCCGACCCCGTCATCCCGAGCTCCGACCGCCTCGCCGACGACATCGTCACGGAGGTGACGCGCACGGTGGAGAACGAGCAGTTCGGCCGCAGCGAACCCGCGTCCGACGAGGAAGCCACCGAGGGGCGCCGCGCGCTCGTCGACGCCTGAGACGGCGAGGCCGGCCGGACGGTGAGCACGTCACCGCCCGGCCGGGCGGACGTCGGGCCCCGCACGCGCCGCGGAAAGTCGCGTCGAACGGCTTGCAACCGATAGCCTCGGGCGCATGGCTGAGTTCATCTACACCATGACCAAGGCGCGCAAGGCCGTTGGCGACAAGGTGATCCTCGACGACGTGTCGATGTCGTTCTACCCCGGCGCCAAGATCGGCGTCGTCGGCCCCAACGGCGCCGGCAAGTCCACCATCCTCAAGATCATGGCGGGGCTCGACCAGCCCAGCAACGGCGAGGCACGCCTGTCCCCGGGCTACAGCGTCGGCATCCTGCTGCAGGAGCCGCCGCTCAACGAGGAGAAGGACGTGCGCGGCAACGTCGAGGAAGGCCTCGGCCAGATCAAGGTCGACCTCGACCGGTTCAACGAGATCTCCGCCGAGATGGGCGAACCCGACGCCGACTTCGACGCCCTCATGGAGGAGATGGGCAAGCTCCAGGAGAAGATCGACGCGGCCGACGCGTGGGACATCGACTCCCAGCTCGAGCAGGCCATGGACGCCCTGCGCTGCCCGCCCGGTGACGCCGACGTCTCCGTCCTCTCCGGTGGTGAGAAGCGCCGCGTCGCGTTGTGCAAGCTGCTGCTGCAGAAGCCCGACCTGCTCCTGCTCGACGAGCCCACCAACCACCTCGACGCCGAATCCGTCCTCTGGCTCGAACAGCACCTTGCGAGCTACCCGGGCGCCGTCCTCGCCGTCACCCACGACCGGTACTTCCTCGACAACATCGCCGGCTGGATCTGCGAGGTCGACCGCGGTCGTCTCTACCCGTACGAGGGCAACTACTCGACGTACCTCGAGAAGAAGCAGGAGCGCCTCACCGTCCAGGGCAAGAAGGACGCGAAGCTCGCCAAGCGCCTCAAGGAAGAACTCGAGTGGGTCCGCTCCAACGCGAAGGCCCGCCAGACGAAGTCGAAGGCACGCCTCGCGCGCTACGAGGAGATGGCCGCCGAAGCCGAGCGCACCCGCAAGCTCGACTTCGAGGAGATCCAGATCCCGCCGGGCCCGCGCCTCGGCGCGCAGGTCATCGAGGTCAACGACCTCAAGAAGGGCTTCGGCGACCGCGTCCTCATCGACGGGCTGTCGTTCACGCTGCCGCGCAACGGCATCGTCGGCGTCATCGGCCCCAACGGCGTCGGCAAGACGACCCTGTTCAAGACGATCGTCGGCTTCGAAGAGCCAGACGCCGGCACCGTGAAGATCGGTGAGACGGTCAACATCAGCTACGTCGACCAGAACCGCGCCGGCATCGACCCCGAATCAACTCTGTTCGAGGTCGTCTCCGAAGGAAACGACCACATCCAGGTCGGCCAGGTCGAGATCCCCGCACGCGCCTACGTCTCGCAGTTCGGGTTCAAGGGCCCCGACCAGCAGAAGAAGGCCGGCGTCCTGTCCGGTGGTGAACGCAACCGCCTCAACCTCGCCCTCACCCTCAAGCAGGGCGGCAACCTGCTGCTGCTCGACGAACCGACCAACGACCTCGACGTCGAAACCCTCGGATCCCTCGAGAACGCGCTGCTCAGCTTCCCCGGCTGCGCCGTCGTCATCAGCCACGACCGCTGGTTCCTCGACCGCGTCGCGACGCACATCCTCGCCTACGAAGGCACCGACGAGAACCCCGCCGCGTGGTACTGGTTCGAAGGAAACTTCGACGCCTACGAGAAGAACAAGATCGAACGCCTCGGCGCCGAAGCAGCACGCCCCCACCGCGTCACACACCGCCGGCTCACCCGCGACTGAGGATCAAGCGCGCGAAGGTAGGACCGCAGCGAAGCGAGGATCCTGCTGCAGCGAGCGCTGACGAAGTCGCGGAAAGGACACGCGACTGAGGATCAAGCGCGCGAAGGTAGGACCGCAGCGAAGCGAGGATCCTGCTGCAGCAAGCGCTGACGAAGTCGCGGAAAGGACACGCGACTGATACTCCCTCGACCCGTCTTCCGGGCGGCGCGGATCCTGAGCTCGCGGGCTCGCCCAGGATCGCCGCGCCACCTCGGTGCGACAGGCCTTCGGGCTGGATGACAGCAACGCCTCTCACTCACACCTCGCCCGCTCGGTGTTCGTGAGGGGCGTTGCTGTCATCCAGAGTCCATGGTGCGCCGGGTCACTGTCCGCTGTCCCTGCGTCGTGAGGTGGGGGACGGATTGGGCTCGGGGAAGGGCTGCGTCATGACGCGTGCTCGTGGTGCCGCCGCGACGTCAGACCCGGCCGGCATCGCCGGCGCAGTCAGTGCCGCGGTCTGGGGATCCGGACCGTCGGGCTGACGGGTCAGCGCCGTTTCGCGAGGCGCGCCTCGAGAGAAGCCTTCGAGGCCGGCCACTCGTGCGCAAGGATCGAATAGACAACCTTGTCGCCCAATGCGCCGTTGCCCTCGCGACGATCGGCGCGCAACACGCCGTCACGCCTGGCACCGAGACGCTCGATCGCGGCCTGTGACTGCTGGTTCATCCAGCTCGTCTCGTACCGCACGCACTCGACCCCGACCGTCTCGAAGGCGTACGTCATGAGCAACAACTTGCTCTCCGCGTTCGTGCCCGTGCCGTGCGTCGACGCGCGATTCCACGTGTAGCCGATCGACACGCGCGGCACCGCGTCGACGATGTCGTAGAACGTCGTGCACCCCAACACCTGCTCGTCCGCCAGCCGCACCGCGACGAACGGCACCATGAACCCCGACTCGCGCCATGCGAGGCGCTGCTCGATCATCGCGCGAACACCGTCAGCGCGCGGAACGCTCGTGTACCAGCGCGTCCACATCTCGCCGTCGTTGACGGCGTCCACGAGGCCGTCATGATGCTCGAGCGTCAAGGGCTCCAACCGCACCAAGGACCCGGTCAGCGTGATGTCAGCGTCGAAATCAGTCATGCCCCTCAACGTAGCGCCCATGCGTCGCAGCCCGACGGATGTGACCAAGAACCGCGGATGGGCACGAACATCGCAGATGGGGACGGGAATCGCAGTCGTGCAGGGGATGGCGGTACGCGAGGTCAGGGGCGGGGGGCGTCCTTGAGGCGCATCATGCCCTCCTGCGCGACGGTGGCGACGAGGGTGCCGTCCTCGGTGAACATGCGCCCCACGCCGAGGCCGCGCCCACCCGACGTCGAGGGTGACTCCTGCGCGAACAGGATCCACTGCGTCAGATCCACGGGTCGGTGGAACCACATCGCGTGATCGAGGCTCGCAGCGCGGTACCCGGGTGACGACCAGGCGATGCCGTTGGCGCGCATGGCCGCCTCGAGCATCGAGTAGTCGGAGGCGTACGCGAGGATCGCAGCGCTGAGCAGCGGGTCGTTCGGCACCTCACGCAGTGTGCGCATCCACAGGTTCTGGAACGGCTGACGTTCGTCCGCCGGCGCGAGATAGAGCCCGCCCTCGACGTGTCGGACGTCGACAGCGCGTCCGCGCGCCCAGTGCTGCGCCATCGGGTGATCGATGTCGCCGACGATGTCCGCGGTCGTGGGCAGCGACTCGGGGGCCGGCACGTCCGGCATCGTCACCTGGTGGTCGATGCCGCCGGCGTCCTCCTGGAAGCTCATGATGACGCTGAGGATCGGCGCGCCGTTCTGGATCGCGTGCACGCGCCGCGCGGAGAACGACCCACCGTCACGTAGTCGCTCGACGGCGAAACGCACCGGCTGCGCAGCGTCCCCCGGGCGCAGGAAGTACCCGTGCAGGGAGTGGATGTGGCGCGGCACCCCGGGCTTGACCTCACCGACGGTGCGGCCGGCCGCGACGATGCACTGCGCGAGAACCTGCCCGCCGAAGATGCGCCCGTGCGGCTGCGGCTGCGATTCGCCGACGAACAGGTCCGCAGCGCTCTGACCGAGGTCGACGCGGCGCTCACCGTCCTCGTCGAAGGACGCGGAGATCGTCGCACTGCCCACCGGGCGGACGTCGAGGATGTTCAGCAGGTCGCCGACCGGGTCGTCGGACGGTTCGATCGAAACGAGGGAAGTCACGAGGCGAGGCTACCCATGAACGGCGCCTCCCGCGCGCAACCGCGTGACATGACACCGCCGTCGGTTGGTGATCGGGCCTGGGCGCGGGGGATAATGACCGCCATGACCTACGCGCCCGACTATGCCTCCGTCGTGCCCGTTCCGCTGCGGTGGTCGGACATGGACGCCTACGGCCACGTCAACAACGTCCAGTTCCTGCGTCTGCTCGAGGACGCCCGCATCCTCGCGTTCGCGCAGTGGTTCGGTCGTGAGCGTTCCGTCGTCGGTGAGGGCATCATCGTCGCGCGTCACGAGATCGAGTACCGGGCGCCGTTGCTGTTCCGCATCGAGCCGATCGAGGTCGCCATGTGGATCACGCACCTCGGCGGCGCGGCGTACGACGTCGGGTACGAGGTGCGCGACGGGGGGCACGGTTCGACGACGTACGCGCTCGCGGAGACGACGCTCGTCGGTTACGACTTCCAGACCGAGCAGCCGCGCCGGCTCGAGGAGCACGACAAGACGCAGCTGCGACGCTTCGTCGGCCCGCCCGTGCCGTTCCGCCACCGCGCTGCCGAGAAGCGCCGCGAGGCCTCGGCGTGAGCGACGGGTTGGAGCTCGCCGACGCCCAGGTCGCCGCCGACCTGACGACGTACCTCGCCCGCGCGCGCACGCTCGACGCCGACGGCGCGATCCGCCTCCAGGCGAGTGGATCGACGCTCGCCGCGTGGGTCGGCGTGCGCAAGGGCCGCGGACTCATGGGCGAGGGCACCGTCATCGGGTTGCGGGTGCTGCCGCTCGCGCGCGCCGTCGACGAGGCGGTCGATGTCGTCGTCCCATTGGCGGCGGTCGCCGATCGTCTGGCTCGCCGCGGTTCGCCGCGTGGTGCGGTCTCGAACGCCACGCCCGGTGCAAGCCCCCAGGTCGTCGATGAATCCGATGGCGCCTTCACGCTCGAGATCCCGCCGATGACGGTGCGCACGTCCTGGGCTGCTGTCACGCCCCCGCGCAGCGGATGGTCGCCGCTGGCGCGCCTGCCCGTCGACGGTCTCGTGCACGTCGCGCGCGTCGGCATCGAGGAGGTCGCCACCGGAACCCCCGAGGGCGCCGGTGCCGCAGCCGTCGAACAGCTCCGTGAACGCGTCTGGAACCGCCCGATCGAGGGTGATCTCGGCGGCGCCGACGGGCTGCCCACCGGGGCCGCGCTCGGGCTGTACGCGCTCGGATTCGCCGTCGGTGACGTCGCGACGGTGTACGGCACGGCCCGCTGGCATCGCGTCTCGACAGACGTCGGGCACGTTCTCGTGCGCTGACGGTTCGGGGTGCGCGGCGTCGTTGACGCGGGTTTGCGCACCTCAAGGGTGGGCCGCGCGGGCGGGGGATGTCGCTCGTCGCTCGGACCGCGAGCGTGATCGGCTGGGGTGCGCGACGTCGCTGACGCGGGTTGCGCACCTGGCGGCGCGCGTTCGGGTGCGATGCGTCACGGTCGAAATCGTCCGCACCTGAGCGGTCGGGCATCCGGCGCCGTGCACGCGAGCCCGCCGAGCCGAACGATGGGTGCCTGCGCGGTTATCGTCGTGACCATGACGCACCGTTCACTACCGCAGCCACGCACCCTCGACCCCATGGACGCGCCGAGCCTGCGCTGGGGCATCATCGCGCCCGGTGGCATCGCCCGCACGTTCGCGCAAGCGATCACGGCGCGGACGTCCCAAGGCATCGTCGCCGTCGGTTCTCGAAATGTTCAGCGGGCGCAAGAGTTCGTCGACGAATTCGCCTCCGGAGCAACGGCCTACGGATCCTACGGCGAACTCGTTGCTGATGACGACGTCGACGTCGTGTACGTCGCCTCACCGCACAGCGAGCACCGCGACCACGCACTGCTCGCCATCGAGGCGGGCAAGCACGTCCTCGTCGAGAAGGCATTCGCGCGCAACGCCGCCGAGGCTCGGGAGGTGCTCGAGGCGGCGGAGCGCGCCGGCGTGTTCGTCATGGAAGCCATGTGGTCGCGCTTCCTGCCGCACTACGACGTGATCCGTCAGGCCGTCGACGCCGGCCTCATCGGTGACGTGCGTTGGATCGCCGCTGACCACGGTCAAGCGCTCTACCCGGAGGGGCCCCAGCGCCTGTCCGATCCCGCCCTCGCCGGCGGTGCGCTCCTCGACCTCGGTATCTACCCGCTCAGCTTCGCGGCGATGCTCATGCCGCAGGTCGACGACGTCGTCGCCACCGGCATCCTCACGCCGCAGGGCGTGGACGAATGCGAGACGATCACCCTGCGCGGCGGTGGTTCCATCGCCGGTCTCGGCACGACGATGGCGACGCAGACGCCCAACACCGCCGTCGTCGCCGGCACCGAAGGGCGCCTCGAACTCGACGGGTGGTTCTATTTCCCGACGCAGGTGCGTCTCGTCAGCAACGACGGCGAGGTGCTCGACACCTTCGACGGTGCCGACGACCTGCACGCGCTGCACTTCGAGGCCGTCGAGGTGGCCCGCCGCATCAGCGACGGCCGCCGCGAGTCGCCCCTCATGCCACACGCCGAGACGTTGCGCGTCATGGGTCTCATGGACGAGATCCGCCGTCAGCTCGGGGTGGTCTACCCGGGGGAGTGACCGTGCGCCAAGCACGCGTCACGCCAGGACGCACCCACGACAGCTCCGGCTTCCGTCGAAGCACGATGGCGGGTAACTCACAGGTAGGCGCCTTGTGACGCGCCTACGCGTGAGTTACCCGTCATCATCGCGTCGCGCTGCGACCGGGTGGGCCGCGATCAGGCTCGCGTGAACCAGACCGTCACGTCGCGTTCGACCGTGAGGCTGTCGGCGTCACCGCTGCTCAGGACGACGAACGCGTCGTCGGGCAGGGCGACCGGCTCACCGAAGTTCGTGACGACCCACAGGTCCTCGTGGCCGTCACGGCTGTTGACGAACGCCACGACGTCGTCGCCGGCGCCCTCGACCCACGTGAGCGAGCCGGAGCCCAGTTCGCGGGCGTGACGCTCGCGCAGCATGCGGCGGTAGAACTCGAGCGTCGAACCGGCCACGCCGTCCTGCTGGTCGACGGCGAGGTCACCGTAGACCTCGGGCTGCGGCAGCCACGTCGCCTCCGACGGGCCGAACCCGAACGACGGCGCGTCCTTGACCCACGGCATCGGCACGCGGCAGCCGTCACGGCCGGCCTCGGTGTGCTCGGAGCGATCCCATGTCGGGTCCTGACGCGCCTCGTCGGGCATCGTCGTGTGGTCGGGCAGGCCGAGTTCCTCACCCTGGTACAGGTAGGCGCCGCCGGGCAGTGCCAGCTCGAGTGCCGTCGCCGCGAGGGCGCGACGCAGGCCGAGTGCCGCGTCGGGCTGCGGGTCCTCGGCGCGGATGCCGTTGGGGCGCGGCTGCCCGACGGGCAGCGCAAGACGCGTGGCGTGACGTACGACGTCGTGGTTGCTCAGGACCCACGTCGTCGGTGCGCCGACGGAGTCGTTCGAGCGGTACGACGACGTGATGCTCTCGTGCAGGTCGGCGGCACGCCACGGTGTCTCGAGGAAGGCGAAGTTGAACGCCTGGTGGAACTCGTCCGGGCGCACGTAGCGGGCGAGGCGCTCGGGCGGGCTGACCCACGCCTCGGCGCACATCGCGCGGTCCGCGGCGGAGTCGTAACCCTCGGTGTCGCGCGGGTTGTAGGAGTCGAGCAACTCACGCCACGCGCGGTAGATCTCGTGCACGCCCTCCTGATCCCACATCGGGCCGCCGTTGTCGTGGCTCGCATCGCCGGTGCCGGCCATCTGCGCGTGCGCTGCGTGATCGGGCAGCCCGTCGGCCTTGATCAGGCTGTGCGCGACGTCGACGCGGAAGCCGTCGACACCGCGGTCGAGCCAGAACGTCAGGATCGAGACGAACTCGTCGCGGACCGCGGGGTTGTTCCAGTTGAAGTCGGGCTGCTTGGGGTCGAACAGGTGCAGGTACCACTGCTCGGGGTTGCCGTCGGCGTCGCTGACGCGCGTCCACGCGTTGCCGCCGAAGATCGCCTGCCAGTCGTTCGGCGGCAGTTCACCGTTCTCGCCCTTGCCGTCGCGGAACAGGTAGCGCTCGCGCTCCGGCGAACCAGGGCCGGCCGCGAGGGCCGCCTTGAACCACTCGTGCTCGTCGGAGGAGTGGTTCGGCACGAGGTCGACGATGACGCGCAGGTCGAGCTCGTGCGCGCGGGCGATCAGCTTGTCGGCGTCGGCGAGGGTGCCGAACAGCGGGTCGATGTCGCGGTAGTCGGCGACGTCGTAGCCCGCGTCGGCCATCGGGGAGGTGTAGAACGGCGAGATCCACAGCGCGTCGACGCCGAGGTCGCGCAGGTAGGGCAGCTTGGCGGTGATGCCGGGCAGGTCGCCGACACCGTCACCGTTCGAATCGGCCCACGAGCGCGGATACACCTGGTAGACGGCGGACGTACGCCACCATTCCTGGCCGCCGTGGCCGACGTGCGTCGCTGAGGTCTGCTTGATCCACGAAGTCTGTTCACTCACCGCCCCAGTCTGCCAACCACGGGCGCTGGGACGAAACCGTCCGCATCACCCGCGGCCGAGAGGGGCTCGACAGGCCCATCGCTGCCCGAGCCGTTCGACTCGGTGACGGCGCCGCGTCAGCGAACCGGGTGCTCCGGCTCCGGCCCGGGGGTGTTGACGAGGCTGTAGGCCGCGCGCACGAGGTAGTCGCGCAGCAGGCGGTCGAGCTCCGGTTCCAGGGCGACGTCGTCGCACGCCGCCATGATGTGCGTCAGCCAGCGGTCGCGCTGCTCGGGGGTGACGGCGAACGGCATGTGTCGCATCCGAAGGCGCGGGTGGCCGCGCTCGGCCGAGTACGTGGTCGGGCCGCCCCAGTACTGTTCGAGGAACATCTCGAAACGGCGCTTCGCGGGCTCGAGATCGGCCTCGGGGTACATCGCTCGCAGCGTCGCGTCCTGCGCCACGCCGTCGTAAAACACCTCGACGAGACGGTGGAACGTGGCGTGGCCGCCCATGCGGTCGTACAGCGTCGGCTCACTCATGTGTCCAGTCTTTCACCCGCGCGCCACGGCCGTCGCGTGGCCGGAGGTCCCTTCATTGGTGCCGAGGTCGGCCTCACCTCGGCAGGGCGGTGTTGACGGCGGCGAACGGCTGGGCCGGCGGGCCCTTGACGCCTGCGTCCTCGAGCGCGATGACGCTGCGTCGGCGCAGTTCGCGGCTCACGCCAAAGTTCTCGTTCGGCGCCGTCTTCGCGATGATGCGGAACGTCATGGTGCCGCCCGCCACCGATTCGACACCCGCGACGTTCGGGCGCTCGATCAGCTTCTCGCTCCACTCGGGGTCGGCCTCAAGCGCGTCGACGACGCCCTCGAGCACATGGGTGACGGTGTGGATGTCCGAGTCGTAGGCGACCGGGATGTCGACGAGCGACGTCGACCACCCCTGCGAACGGTTGGCGACGCGCACGATCTCACCGTTTCGGACGTACCAGACGACACCGTTCGCGTCGCGCAGCCGCGTGATGCGCAGCGTCACCTCCTCGACGGTTCCGATCGCCTCGCCGGTGTCGATGACGTCACCGACGCCGTACTGATCCTCGAAGATCATGAAGATGCCCGACAGGTAGTCCTTGACGAGCGACTGCGCGCCGAAGCCGAGCGCGACGCCCGCGACTCCGGCGCTCGCCATGATCGGGCCGAGCTGGATGCCGCACTGCGCGGCGATCGTCAGCGTCGCGACGACGACGACCGCCACCGTCGTGATCGAGCGCAGCAATGACCCCATCGTCGCGGCGCGCTGGCGGCGACGCTCGTCGTCGAGACCTGCGGCGGCACGCAACCGGGCGCGGGTCGGAGCGAGCAGGTCGCCGGCGCTGACGGCGGTGCTCCCCGCAGCGCCTTCCGCCCCTCCCGCAGCGTCGCCCGCGCCTTCTGGCGCCTGGGCGGAAGGGGTGGCGGCGCCCGTCTGCTGACCGGCCTCGTCAGTGGCCCCACGTGTCTCGTCCTGCCCAGAACGCGTCGAGCGGGGGCGGGCGATCATCGCCTCGACGGCCCGCGAGATCGCGCGGTGGGCGAGCCAACGCACCGCGACGGCCGCGACGACGATGATGACCACCTGCACCGGAGTGCCACCGACGTGGTGCCACAGATCGCTCATCGTCGACGTGCGCAGCGGGCCGAGGCTCAGGGGAGTCGATGACATGCCGTCATCCAATCACCCGCGCCCAGCTCGTCTCGAACGACCGACGTGGACCGATTCGCTGCCGCCCCACGTGAAGCGAGAGTCTCGCAGAGCCCAGGCTCCCCGGGCTCTGCGCGATCACTGCCGCCGGCGCAGCTGCGTCGCGATGGCACACACGATGCGGGGGAAGCACGAGCACTCACGGCTCGCGCGCATCACCGCCCGTCGCGGCGGGCTCAGCCGTGCTGTCGCGCCGCCTGTGCGTCGAAGCGCTGAGCCTCGACGGCGCGCGCCACGGTGTCGCGGTTCTCGGCAACGGTGCGCACGAGACCGGCCGGGGCGTCACGGTGGGCGTCGAGCCAGGTGTTGGCCTGCGCGAGCAGCTGCGGCCCGGCGAGCGTGAACGGGAAGAACGACCCGATCGTCAGCTCCGCGATGTGGTGCGTGCGCGAGGCCCAGTAGCCCTCGGCCATCTCGAAGTAGCGCTCGATGTACGGCTCGAGCAGTGCCTCGTCGTGCACGTGCCCGAAGCCCGCGGCGGTCTCGGCGATCGTCTGGTTCGCGAGCGCGTCGGAGTCGACGACGGACGCCCACGCCGCGGCCTTCGCCTCGGCCGTCGGGATCGCCGCCCGGGCACGCGCGGCGCGCTCAGCGCCGGTCGCGGTGTTGTCCCGCTCGAGTTCGGCCGCGATCTCGGGCTCGCCGAGCACGCCACCGGCGACAAGGCTCGTGAGCAGCGTCCAGCGCATCTCGGTGTCGAGGGCGAGACCGTCGAGCACGGACGAGCCCTCGAACAGGCCGCGGACGAACGCGAGGTCGTCGGCGCTCGCGGCGAACGACGTGAACGCCTGCGCGAGCTGGAGCTGCGCATCGGAGCCGGGCTCGGCCGAGCGCAGCAGACCGCGCAGAGTGCGGGCCACGAGGGCGACGACGTCGTCGCGGTGCTCCGGTGCCGTGTACGTGCGCGCGGCGGTCGTCAGCTGCCCGAGCAGGGTGCGCAGCAGCGTCGAGTCACTCTCGCCCGGCAGCGTCGCGAGGGCCATGTCGATGAAGTCGCGCGCCGACATCTCCGCATCGCGCGTCATGTCCCAGGCGGCGCCGAGCACGAGGGCGCGCGGCAGCGAATCCGTGAACGCGCGCGGGTGGGCGATGGCCGTGGCGAGGCTGCGCGCATCGAGACGGATCTTCGCGTAGGCGAGGTCGTCGTCGTTGACGAGCAGCAGGTCGGGTTGCGGCGTGCCGACGAGCTCGCTCACCTCGGTGCGCTCACCGTCGACGTCGAGCTCGACGCGCGCGGTGCGCGTCAGGGCGCCGTCACGCAGCATGTAGCAGCCGACGGCGAGGCGGTGCGGACGCAGCGTGGGGTAGTCGTCGGCGGCGCTCTGCTCGATGACGACGCTCGTCATGCGGCCGTCGTCGTCGGTCTCGACGATCGGGCGCAGCGTGTTGACGCCGGCGGTCTCGAGCCACAGCTTCGACCACTGCGTGAGGTCGCGTCCGCTCGTCGTCTCGAGCTCGGCGAGCAGCTGCGGCAGCGTCGTGTTCTGCCACGCATAGCGCGCGAAGTAAGCGCGCAGACCGGCGGTGAACGGCTCACGCCCGACGTAGGCGACGAGCTGCTTGAGCACCGAAGCGCCCTTGGCGTACGTGATGCCGTCGAAGTTGACCTCCACGTCGGCGAGGTCGCGGATCGGGGCGACGATGGGGTGCGTCGAGCTCAGCTGGTCCTGACGGTAGGCCCACGCCTTCTCGGACGTGCCGAACGTCGTCCACGCCGATTCCCAACGAGTCGCCTCGGCCTGCGCCGTCGTCGAGGCCCACTCGGCGAACGACTCGTTGAGCCACAGGTCGTTCCACCACTTCATCGTGACGAGGTCGCCGAACCACATGTGCGCGAGCTCGTGCAGCACCGTCAGCGCACGGCGCTCGACGACGGCCTCCGAGACCTTGGCGCGGAAGACGTAGATCTCGGAGAACGTCACGCAGCCGACGTTCTCCATCGCGCCCGCGTTGTATTCCGGCGTGAAGATCTGGTCGTACTTGGTGAACGGGTAGGGCTGGTCGAACTCGTTCTCGAAGAACGCGAAGCCACGCTTGGTGATGTCGAAGATCTCGTCGGCGTCCATGTGCGGAGCGAGCGACTTGCGGCAGAACACGCCGAGAGGGATGGTGCCGGCGCGCGTCTCGACGCTGTCGCGGTACGCCTCGTAGGGGCCCGCGACGAGCGCGGTGACGTAGCAGGAGATGCGGGCGGTGGGGGCGAACTCCCACGTCGCGGCCGGCTCGCTCACCCCGTTCGGACCCGTGTAGGTCTGCGTCGCGGGCTTCGGCTCCGGCGTCGTCTCGTTCGACAGCACCTGCCAGCGCGCGGGCGCCGTGACGGTGAACTGGAACGTCGCCTTGAGGTCGGGCTGTTCGAAGACGGGGTACATGCGTCGCGCGTCCGGCACCTCGAACTGCGAGTAGAGGTAGACCTCGTCGTCGGCGGGGTCGACGAAGCGGTGCAGGCCCTCACCGGTGTTCATGTAGACGCCGACGGCGTCGACGCGCACCTCGTTCTCGGCGGCGAGATCGGTGAGGCGGATGCGCGCCCCGTTCCAGTCGACGTCACGCTCCTCGCCGTTGACGACGACGCGGCTGACGGACTCGCCCAGGAAATCGAGCCATGTCTCGCTGCCGGGCTGCGCGCTGAAGCGCACGACGCTCGACGTCGCGAACGTCGTCGGGCCGGTGGTGAGGTCGAGGGTGACGGCGTAGGAGTCGACGGTGATGTTCTCGCCGCGGGTCTGCGCGTCGTCGCGGGTGAGGTTGGCCCCGTTCACGTCAGTGGTGTCCTTCCAGCAGGGTTGAGGAACGGCGGTGCGCGAAGTGGTGTGCGCCACAGCCGTTCGGGCGGTGCTGCCCATCCTTGCACGAGCGCTCGAGGTGGCAGGATGGGACGGTGAGCGAAAATCAGCCCGAGTCCGCAGCCCCTACCGTCGAGATGTTCTTCGACCCGATGTGCCCGTGGGCGTGGATGACGTCCCGCTGGCTCATGGAGGTCGAGAAGGTGCGTGACGTGCGCGTCACCTGGCGCGTCATGAGCCTCGCCGTCCTCAACGAGGGCCGCGACCTGCCCGATGATTACCGGGCCTTCCTCGAACAGGCGTGGGCGCCCGCACGCCTGGTCATCGCGGCGCAACAGGCGCACGGCGACGACGTCGTCAAGCCGCTCTACGACGCGATCGGCACCCGCTTCCACCCCGGCGGCGCCGACCCGCGTGACGCCGAGAGCGTGCGGCGCGTGCTCGTGGAGTCGCTCGCCGAGTGCGGTCTCGAGCCGGAGCTCGTCGACGCGGCGACCAACGTGCCCGGCGACGATGTCGACGTCGCCCTGCGGGCCGCGCACAAGCGCGCGACCGACCTCGTCGGCACGGACGTCGGCACCCCCGTCGTCGCGTTCGGCGGCACCGCGTTCTTCGGCCCGGTCGTGACGCCGGCGCCCAAGGGTGAGGACGCCGGGCGCCTGTGGGACGGCTGCCTCCTCGTCGCGGGCACGCCCGGTTTCTACGAACTCAAGCGCAGCCGCGACGTCGGCCCCGACTTCAGCTGACCCTCCGCACCACCACTGCCCCTCAGGCCATATCTTCGCGACAAGGACGAGCACACATGCGCATTCACATCGGTGGCGACCACGCAGCTTTCGAGACCCAGCAGGCCCTGCTGACCTACCTGACCGAGCAGGGTCACGAGGTCATCAACCACGGCCCGAGCGAGTACGACGCCGAGGACGACTACCCGGTCTACGTCCTGCGTGCCGCCGAGGGCGTGCGTGACGACGAGGGCTCGCTCGGCATCGTTCTCGGCGGGTCCGGCAACGGCGAGCAGATGGCGGCGAACAAGGTCAAGGGCATCCGTGCCGCGCTGTGCCTGACGCCCGAGTTCGCCTCTCTCGCACGCGAGCACAACGGTGCGCAGATCCTGTCGATCGGTGGTCGCTTCGTCTCGATCGACGAGGCCAAGCAGATCGCCCGCACCTTCATCGAGACGCCGTACGCGGGCGTCGAGCGTCACGCGCGCCGCCTCGCGATGGTCGAGAAGTACGAACGGGACGGCACGCTGCCCTCCGAGGGCTGAGGCCTTCGAACGGCCCGCGCGGCGCGATCTTCTCGCCGCGTGACGGGCCGTCGGCCCGGGTCGGTGGAGCCTGTCACCCACGCAGGTGCATGCTCCACCACCCCTGGTGCGCGTGAGGCAACCCCTATAGGCTGGCGCGCGTGGTTCTGGAGGCTCAACGCGAACAGACGCGCCTGCGTCAGTCGGTGCAGCGTGCCGTGGCCACTCCGATCTCCAAGCCGCACAGCGTCGTCGTCGCGTTCGCGCTGCTCACCGCGATCGTCTGTGCCGCCGCCATCGCGCTCACGCCGACGATGTCGCATGCGGTCTTCATCCCGCTCATCGTCGCCGCAGCGTTCCTGTTGTCGGGGCGTCGCCTGGCGCTCGCCATCGCCATCGTCCTGACGGGCTATGTGACGACGGCCGCGATCACCTGGTCCGACGCGCCGACGCAGTGGTCCGTCGCGGTGGCTCTCGCCCTCATCGTCGGCATCGTCGCGTTCGCGAACCGTCAGCGCTTCACGATGGGTGTGCCGCTCTCGGTCGGCTCGAGCATGCTCAAGGATCTGCGGCAGCGGCTCGACACCCAGGCCCTGCCACCCGAGATGCCGGACGGGATGCGCGTCGAGCACTGTGTCATGCCCTCACGCGGGGATGCATTCAGCGGTGACTTCGTCGTCGCCGCCCGACGCGACGACCACCTGCACCTCGCCCTCACCGACGTCTCCGGGCACGGCCCGTCTGCCGGGATGCGTGCGCTGCTGCTCTCCGGCGCCCTCGCAGGGTTGCTGGGGGAGACGCGCCCGGAGGATTTTCTTCCCGGCGCGAACCGCTACCTCATCCGCCAGGGCTGGCGCGACGGGTTCGCCTCCGCCATCCACGTCTCGATCAACGTCGAGGACGGCCAGTACTGCGTCGGTACGGCCGGTCACCCGAGCGCCGCGCATTATCACGCGGGCACGCGCCGCTGGGAGATGATCACCGGCGCGGCCGGTCTGCTGCTCGGGTTGTTCGACCAGGGGCCGCAGGACTACGCGCGCGCCGGCGGGGTGCTCGAGCCCGGCGATGTCCTGCTCCTCTACACCGACGGCGTCGTCGAGGGCCCTGACGGCGACCTCGCGGCCGGGACGCAGCAGATGCTCGGCCTCGCGCAACGGGCCATCAGCGCCGGCCCGGAGGGGGCGGCCCAGCGCATCTGCGAGGCCTCGGCGCGCACCGGGGGGCAGGACGACCGCTCCGTCGTCGTCATCTGGCGGCCCGTGCCTGAGTCGTCCGAATCGCGCCACGCGCGCGGAACCGCGTCCGTCTAAGTGAGCGCGCCCTTCTGAGCGAGTGCATCTGCCCGATCGACCTATCCTGCTTGAACGACGAACGGCGCCGCCCCCCACCGGGGAGCGGCGCCGTCAGCGTTCAACGGAGGCAGCTCACTCGCCGCCGAAGGCGCCGTCGAGTTTCTCGTTCGCGAAGTCCTGGCCCTTGTCGATCTGGTCGGCGTGCTGGCCGCCCGTCTTGTCGTCGGCGAAGTCGCCGGCCTTCTCGACGCCCTGGTCGAGCTTGTCGGGGTTGTCCTGGGCGAACTCGCCGGCCTTGTCCTTGGCGCTGTCGAAAATGCCCATGATGTGCCTCCTGCGAATGGAAGTGCTCCGGCGAACCGGACTCATCTTCACCGAAGCACATGCGCGGGGGCGGCGTCGAGACCGCCGGCATCGTTCGTTGGCGAACGTCTCGGTGGCCAAGACGACCGTCGGCGGCGCTTCGCGCGAGCACGGGCGCGACGGCGGCGGGCCAGGTCAGCCCCCGCGGATTGGGGCGTCACGGCGTGTTCGGGTAATGTGTCCGAGAAACATGCGGGCGTAGCTCAATGGTAGAGCCTCAGTCTTCCAAACTGATCACGCGAGTTCGATTCTCGTCGCCCGCTCCAGCACCGCGACGGCGGCTCCCGCGGGGGCCGCCGTTCGTCTTGCGAGAGCGCGCCCCGGCGCGATCGCAGCAGGACGGCTCGCGCGGAGCGGCCCGCCTCGCCTCTGGTGAGCGGGGCTGACGGGGTGTGGCGCAGCTTGGTAGCGCGTCCGCTTTGGGAGCGGAAGGCCGCAGGTTCGAATCCTGTCACCCCGACCGTTAGCATGAACGACGAGTAAGAGGAGTGCGCCGCGCCGCAGGCAGGGCCGATGATCGGCCGGCCGGTGCGGGCGCGCCCACCATCACCGATCGACTGGAGTGCACCGCTGATGAAGAGCGCTGTCGAAAACCTCACCCCGACCCGGGTCAAGCTCACCGTTGACGTCACGGCCGACGAACTGAAGCCGAGCATCGAGAAGGCCTACACGACCATCGGCTCGCAGGTTCAGATCCCCGGTTTCCGCAAGGGCAAGGTTCCCGCGAAGCTCATCGAGCAGCGTTTCGGCCGCGCGGCCGTCATCCAGGAAGCCGTCAACGAGGCGCTTCCGGAGCTGTACACGAACGCGATTGTCGAGAACGACGTCAAGGTCCTCGGCCAGCCCGAGGTCGACATCACCGAGTTCCCGCTCGAGGACGGCGCGGGCCTGAGCTTCACCGCCGAGGTCGACATCCGCCCCGAGATCACGCTCCCGGCGTTCGACACGCTCGAGGTCGAGGTCGAGCCGATCGAGGTCTCCGACGCCGACATCGACGAGCGCATCGCCGAGCTGCGCGAGCGTTTCGGCACGCTCGAGTCGGTCGAGCGCAAGGCCAAGAAGGGCGACTTCGTCACGATCGACCTGTCGGCCACGATCGACGGCAACGAGATCGACGCGGTCTCCGGTGTCTCCTACGAGATCGGCTCGGGCACGATGCTCGACGGTCTCGACGAGGCGCTGACGGGCCTCAAGGCCGGCGAGGAGGCGACGTTCACCTCGCCGCTCGCCGGCGGTGAGCACGAGGGCGAGAACGCCGAGTGCACCGTCAAGGTCGAGTCGGTCAAGGTCCGTGAGCTGCCCGAGCTCGACGACGAGTTCGCCCAGCTGGCGTCGTCGTTCGACACGATCGACGAGCTCAAGGCCGACCTGCGCGCCGAGGTCGAGCGCACCAAGCGCTTCGAGCAGGGCGTCCAGGCCCGCGACAAGGTCCTCGAGGTCCTCCTCGAGCAGCTCGACATCCCGGTGCCCGAGTCCATCGTCACCGAAGAGGTGACGAACCACCTCGAGGGCGAGAACCGTCTCGACGATGACGAGCACCGCGCCGAGGTCACCGAATCGACGCGTCAGCAGGTCGCGACGCAGCTCCTGCTCGACGAGATCGTCGAGAAGCACGAGATCCAGGTCGGCCAGGACGAGCTGATCGAGTACCTCATCATGTCGGCGCAGCAGTACGGCATGGACCCGAACACGTTCGCGCAGGCGCTCGACGCGCAGGGCCAGGTGCCCGCCATCATGGGTGAGGTCGCTCGCCGCAAGGCGCTCGCCACCGTTCTCGAGTCCGCCACGGTCAAGGACACGGCGGGCAACGTCGTCGACCTGAACGCCGCCGTCGACACCGGCGATGACGAGGACGAGGCGCAGGCCGCCGACGCCGCCGACGGTGAGAACGCCACTCCGGTCGCCTCCGAGGACGCCGACGCCGACGCTGCGGACAAGCCCGCCAAGAAGGCTGCCGCGAAGAAGACGACGACCAAGAAGGCCGCGTCGAAGAAGACGGCAACGAAGAAGGTCGCCGCCCCTGCCGAGGCCACTGACGCCGACTCCGCTGAGGCCGCGGAGAAGCCGGCCAAGAAGGCGGCCGCCAAGAAGACGGCTGCGAAGAAGACGGCGACGAAGACCGCCGCCAAGAAGACCGCTGCGAAGAAGACGGCCAAGAAGGCTGTCGACGGCGAGTGAGTCGTCACTGACGTCTGAGACGAGGGCCGCGCGAGCAATCGGGCGGCCCTTCGTCGCGTCCGGGCCCAGGCGAACGTCGAGCCTTGCGCTGACGGCGAACAAGCCCCGAGACGGGGACGAAACGCTCGGGCCCGCGCGTTAGGGTCAGTGAAGAGTTCAAGCGTGATGTCACCCGCTCGGGGTGGCAGATTCGGAACGGAGTGATCCCTTGACGAATGCCCAGTCCTCGGACGTGGTCATGGCAGGCCCGCAGATGGCCGCCGGCCTCGACGACCAGATCTACAACCGGCTCCTCAAGGAGCGCATCATCTTCCTCGGTTCGGATGTTCGCGACGACAATGCGAACGCCATCTGCGCGCAGCTGCTGCTGCTCGCCGCAGAGGACCCGGAGAAGGACATCTGGCTCTACATCAACTCGCCCGGTGGTTCGGTGACGGCCGGCATGGCCATCTTCGACACGATGCAGTGGGTGCCGAACGACGTGTGCACCGTCGCGATGGGTCTGGCCGCGTCGATGGGTCAGTTCCTGCTGTCCGCCGGCGCCAAGGGCAAGCGCTACGCGACGCCGCACGCGCGCATCATGATGCACCAGCCGCTCGGCGGCATCCAGGGCACGGCCTCCGACGTGAAGACGCAGGCCGAGCAGCTGCTGCACATCAAGAAGCAGATGGCCGAGCTCATCGCCGAGCACACGGGCCAGCCGGTCGAGAAGATCTCGGCCGACTCCGACCGCGACCGCTGGTTCACCGCGGCCGAGGCCAAGAAGTACGGCTTCGTCGACCACGTCTTCGAGCGTTCGCAGGACGCCACCAAGGACGCGACCGGGGACGCTGCGGCATCCTCTGAGTCGTCCGACCACTGATCTCGCCCACGAAGGAGACCTTCATGAACACCCACAGCTCCATGGGCCACCCGATGGGCGGCGTCACCGCGCCGATGCCGACGAGCCGCTACATCCTGCCCCAGTTCGAAGAGCGCACCTCGTACGGCACGAAGCGCCTCGACCCGTACACGAAGCTGTTCGAGGACCGCATCATCTTCCTCGGCGTCCAGGTCGACGACGCGTCGGCCGACGACATCATCGCGCAGCTCATCGTGCTCGAGTCGCAGGATCCGGACCGCGACATCGTCATGTACATCAACAGCCCCGGTGGCTCGTTCACCGCGCTGACGGCGATCTACGACACGATGCAGTACATCCGCCCGGACGTGCACACGTTCGTCCTGGGACAGGCTGCCTCGGCCGCCGCCGTCCTGCTCGGCGCCGGCGCGCCCGGCAAGCGGTACGCGCTGCCGAACGCGCGCGTGCTCATCCACCAGCCGGCGATGGAGGGCTCGGGCGGCCAGGCCTCCGACGTCGAGATCCAGGCCAACGAGATCATGCGCATGCGTGAGTGGCTCGAGGAGACGCTCGCGAAGCACTCCGGCCGCTCGATCGAGCAGGTGCGTGCCGACATCGACCGCGACAAGATCCTCACCGCCGAGATGGCCAAGGAGTACGGCCTCATCGACGAGGTGCTGACGAGCCGTAAGGCCTCGCTGGAGAGCTGACGGCTCCAGGCCCACCGGGTCTGACCCGCCACGACGAACGTGCCCGCTCCTTCCGTGTGGAAGGGGCGGGCACATTCGTCATGTCGGCATCACCCGCGGCGGGGGAGCGGCCCGGGTGTCACAGCCGCTCGCCGGTCTCCGTGTCGAAGACGTGGACGTGGTCGGTCATGGGCTTCACCGCAAACCGGTCACCCTGCGTCGGGCGCACGCGCTTGTCGACGCGCGTGCCGATGCGGGGGCCGTCAGGCTCGCCCGCGGGGCGACCGTAGACGAACGCCTCCGAGCCGAGCGTCTCGACGAGTTCGACCTCGAGCTCGAGCGCACCCGCCTCACCGGGCTGCGCGACGACGAACGCCTCGGGGCGCACCCCGATCGTCACGCGATCCGACGTCGCCTTGATGTCGCGCGACAGCGGCACCCGCATGCCGTGGAACGTCGCGTCACCGCCGGTGAGCGCGGCGTCCATGAGGCTGATCGACGGCGAACCGATGAAGCCTGCGACGAACGTGTTGCGCGGCCGTTCGTACAGCTCCTCCGGGTGTCGCACTGCTGCAAGATGCCGTCCTTGAGCACCGCGACACGGTGACCCATCGTCATCGCCTCGACCTGGTCGTGCGTGACGTAGACGGTCGTGACGCCGAGGCGTCGCTGCAGCGCCGCGATCTGCGCACGCGTCGAGACGCGCAGCTTGGCGTCGAGGTTCGACAGCGGCTCGTCCATGCAGAACACCTTGGGCTGGCGCACGATCGCGCGACCCATGGCGACACGCTGACGCTGGCCACCCGACATCGCGCCCGGCTTGCGCTCGAGCAGGGGCTCGAGCTCGAGGATCTTCGCCGCTTCCTCGACGCGGGCGTTGATGTCCGCCTTCGAGGTGCCTGCGTTCTCGAGCGCGAACGCCATGTTCTGACGTGCCGTCATGGTCGGGTAGAGCGCGTAGCTCTGGAAGACCATCGCGACGTCGCGATCACGGGGACGCACGCCGGCCTGGTCGTGGCCGTCGATGAGGATGCGGCCCTCGTCGACCGGTTCGAGGCCGGCGAGCATGCGGAGCGTCGTCGACTTGCCGCAGCCCGACGGGCCGACGAGGACGAGGAACTCCCCGTCGGCGATGTCGAGCGTGACCTTGTTGACGGAGGGACGGGGCGCACCCTTGTGCAGGCGGGTGGCCTCGTCGAAGGTGACGGATGCCATGAATCACTTCTTCAGCTTGGGCTTGATCTGGGAGTCGTACTTCGCCTGCAGCGCCTTGTCGAGCGCCTCGAGCGTCGACTTGACGTCCGAGCCGGCGATGATCTTGTCGAGCGAGGTACCGATGTCGATGCCACCGCCGGGCAGGAACACGCGGACGTTGTCCTGCGGGCGGGCCTTCGGCAGCTGCTTGACGGCGACGGCGTATTCGGGGTTCTTCTCGAGGTACGCCTTCTCCTTCGCGTCGTCCATGGCGGAGGTGCGCACCGGCATGTACCCGGTCGCCTGGGAGAAGGTGATCGTGTTGTCCTTGTTCGTCATGAACTCGATGAACTTCACGGCGTTCTTCTGACGCTCGGCGGAGATGCCCTTCGGCACCGCGAGGCCGGCGCCACCCGTCGGCACGGTCTTGATGCCGCCCGGCGCGGGCAGGAAGCCGATGCCGACCTTGAAGCTTGCGTCCTTGATGACGCCGGCGAGGCCACCGGTCGACTCGATGGCGCAGGCGCCGATGCCCGAGGCGAAGTCGGCCTGGCTGTCCTTCGACGTCTGCATCCAGCCCTTCTTGGCCCACTCCTGGATCTTCGTGGCGGCCTTGACGGTGCCCTCGGACGCCATGGTGGGCGTCCAGTCCTTCGAGTAGCCGCCGCCGTAGCTCCACGCGATGGACTGGAACGTCCAGTCGAGGTAGTCGGAGCCGTCGTCCAGGACGATGGCCTTCTTGCCCGAGCCCATGGCCGACTGCAGCTTGGGCGCCCACTGCTCGAACTCGTCCCACGAGGTCGGCGCACGGTCCGGCAGACCGGCCTTCTTCCAGGCGTCCTTGTTGTAGTAGAAGATGACCGTCGAGCGCGAGTACGGCAGGGCGTAGTGCTTGTCCTCGTACTTGTAGTCGTCGTACAGGCCCTTGACGTAGTCGTCCGTCGAGAGCTTGTTCTCGGACGTCAGGGCCGACATGTCGGCCAGACGGTCGTTGAGGGCGAAGTTGAACCACGTCGTGTCGGAGACGATGACGACGTCGGGCAGGCTGCCGCCGGACAGGGCCGCGTTGAACTTCTGCGCGACGTCGGGGTAGCTCTTGCCGGCGTCGACGAGCTTGACCTTGAGGTTCGGGTTGGCCTTCTCGAACTCGGCGATGAGCTTCTGCTCGGTCGCCTTCGACTTGCCGGGGTGTTTGCTCCAGAACTCGATCGTGTTCGAGTCGCCGCCACCGTTGTTACCACCGCTGGAGGAGCCGCCGGAGCCGGCGCAGGCGCTGAGGCCTGCGGTGACGACGGCACCAGCCGTCAGGCCGAAGAGGTTGCGGCGCGAGAGTGTGGACATGAGTTTCTTCCTTCGTCTGGGTGAAGCGTGGGGGAGAGGGGCAGCCCTTGACGGCGCCGGCCGTGAGGCCCTTGATCATGTGGCGCTGCAGGACGAGGAACAGGGCGAGAACGGGGAGCATGGCGAGCATCGTGGCGGCCATGACAGGGCCCCAGTCCGTGATGCCCTCGTTGTTCTGCAACTGGGTGAGGCCGACCGGCAGGGTGCCGGTGCGCTGGTCGTCGGACATGAGGAACGGCCACAGGTACTCGTTCCACTCGTTGACGACGGTGATGATGGAGAACGCGATGAGGGTCGGCCACGACATCGGCATGACGACCTTGCGCAGCAGCTTCATCGGCCCGGCCCCGTCCATGCGCGCGGCCTCGATGATCTCGCTGGGGATCGACAGGAACTGGTTGCGCATGAGGAACGTGCCGAACGCGACGCCCGCCAGCGGCAGGATGATGCCCTGGTAGGTGTTGCGCCAGCCGAGCTGGCTGACGAGCGCGTAGTTCGAGATCACGGTGATCTGGTTCGGCACCATGAGCGCCGCGATGACGACGATGAACACGAGGTTGCGCCCGGGGAAGCGGATGAGGCTGAGGGCGTAGGCGCTCATGACACCGAGGACGATCTTGGCGAGCGACAGGATGACGGTGACGATGACCGAGTTGCGGAAGAAGTCCCAGAAGGGGATCGACTGCGTCGCGGTCTTGTAACCCTCACCCGTGACCGAGTGCGGGAACCAGACGGCGGGCGTCGTGTAGATGTCGCTGCGGTGCTTGATCGACGTCATGAAGATCCAGTACAGCGGGATCGCGACGATCGCGAACGCGATGATCATCGCGGCGTAACCGGCGATCGTCATCGGCAACCCGCCGTGGACGAGGACCTCGTTGCTGTGCGCCTCCTCGCGGGGGCGTCGTCGGAACGGGGAGGAACCCGACCGCTTCGGCGTGGCCGCAGCGGCGTTCTCCTGCGGGGCTGCGGTGCTCATGCCTTCTGCTCCTTGTCCATGACCCGCACCTGCACGACCGTCACGACGAGCAGGATGAGGAACATGATGGTCGCGATCGTGGCGCCGTAGCCGGCGCGCTGGTTGACGAACGTCTCCTGGTACACCTGGTAGACGAGCGTCGACGTGCCGTAGCCCTGGGGGCCACCGCGCGTCATGATCTGGATGATGTCGAAGACCTGGACCGAGTTGAGCAGCACCGTGATCGACAGGAAGAACGTCGTCGGGCGCAGCTGCGGCAGCAGCACCTTGGTGAAGCGACGCCACGACGACGAGCCGTCGATCTCCGCGGCCTCGTCGAGGTCGGTGCGGCGGCCCTGCAGCGCGGCGAGGTAGATGACGAATGTGTAGCCGATGTTCTTCCACACGTACGTGAGCGTCACCATGACGAGGGCCCAGTTCGGATCCTGGTAGAAGTCGGGGACGCTGAGGCCGACGCGGTGCGCGAGGTCGGAGAGCAGACCGAAGTGCGGGTCGAAGACGAACTGGAACGCGAGGCCGACGGCGGTGCCGGACAGGACGAACGGCGCGAAGATCGCCGAGCGCACGAGGTTGCGACCGCGCAGCTGACGATCGAGCAGCAGCGCGAGCCCGAGGCCGATCATCATCGACAACCCGAGCGTCGCGACGGTGAAGATGGCGGTGTTGCGCAGCACCTGGTGCGCGTTGGCGTCGTGCAGCCACGTCGAGTAGTTCTGCAGACCGATGTAGTTGAGCGTCGGCGCCGACAGCGTCCAGTCCGTGAACGACAACCGGATGTTGTCGATCAGCGGTCGGTAGGTGAACACGGCCAACAGCGCGAGGTTGGGCAGCAGCAGCGCTGCCGCCGTCAACCATTCACCGACGGGCCGGCCGCGGCGTGGCGGCGGGGGGCCGAGGGGCGCGGGCGGGTGCGCCTGCGGCGAGGGCGTGGGGGGGTCTTCGAGCACGCGCAAACGTTGTCCTGACAACCTGACAAGGTGTCCTGGAAATGAACAACAGGTGTTGGTCGTGTGTCCATTTGAGAGTGATTCGCGGCGCGAGGCGTGCGGGGACTCCGCGTCCGTTGCGCCCAGCGCGAACAGCCTTGGCCGGCGCCCGCCACGCGGGATTCAATGAGGGGCAGCGAGGGCCCCTTCGACTACCGTCGTCGGGTACGCACACCCGTCTCGCGGCGGGTCGCTCGACGAAGGGATGACGGATGGCACGCGTGGGAGAGAGCGGCGACCTGCTCAAGTGCTCGTTCTGTGGCAAGAGCCAGAAGTCGGTCAAGAAGCTCATCGCCGGCCCGGGCGTCTACATCTGCGACGAGTGCATCGACCTGTGCAACGAAATCATCGAGGAAGAGCTGACCGACTCGGTCGACATCGGCCTCGAGAAGCTGCCGAAGCCGCGCGAGATCTTCGACTTCCTGCGTGAGTACGTCATCGGACAGGACGCGGCGAAGCGCTCGCTCGCCGTCGCCGTCTACAACCACTACAAGCGCGTCCAGGCCGCCGAGGCGTCGGGCTCGAAGGATCCGGTCGAGATCGCGAAGTCGAACATCCTGCTCATCGGCCCCACGGGCTGCGGCAAGACCTACCTCGCGCAGACGATGGCGCGCATGCTCAACGTCCCGTTCGCCATCGCCGACGCGACAGCCCTGACGGAGGCCGGCTACGTCGGTGAGGACGTCGAGAACATCCTGCTCAAGCTGCTGCAGGCGAGTGATTTCGACACCAAGCGCGCCGAGACCGGCATCATCTACATCGACGAGATCGACAAGGTGGCGCGCAAGAGCGAGAACCCGTCGATCACGCGTGACGTCTCCGGTGAGGGCGTGCAGCAGGCGCTGCTCAAGATCCTCGAGGGGACGGCCGCGTCGGTGCCGCCGCAGGGCGGGCGCAAGCACCCGCATCAGGAGTTCATCCAGATCGACACGACGAACGTGCTGTTCATCGTCGGTGGCGCGTTCGCGGGCCTGGAGAAGATCATCGAGGACCGCAAGGGCAAGAAGGGGCTCGGCTTCGGCTCGCAGCTGCACCTGCCCGCCGGTGGGGATGCGTCGATGACCGACGTGCAGCCCGAGGACCTCATGAAGTTCGGTCTCATCCCCGAGTTCATCGGCCGCCTGCCCGTCATCACGACCGTCGAGCCGCTCGATCGCGAGGGCATGGTGAGCATCCTCACCGAGCCGAAGAACGCACTCGTCAAGCAGTACAAGCGCATGTTCGAGATCGACGGTGTGCAGCTCGAGTTCACACCCGACGCCCTCGACGCCGTCGCCGAGCAGGCGATGAGCCGCGGCACCGGCGCGCGCGGGTTGCGCGCCATCCTCGAAGAGGTCCTGCTGCCCGTCATGTTCGACGTGCCGAGCGAGGACGACATCGACAAGGTCGTCATCACGCGCGAGGTCGTGCTCGACCGCATCACCCCGACGATCGTGCGACGTCGCGCTGCCTGACGCGCGCGTCCTGACGCACTGAGAGCCGCGATCCTGCCGGGCAGGGTCGCGGCTCTCAGTCGCTCGTCAGTTCTTGACCTTCGGCGGGGGAGCGAGCAGCTCGGTGTCGCGCACGAGCAGGACGCCGTTCTCCGTCTCCTCCTCGACGCTCGTCATGGCGCTGATGCGACCGGCTGCGCGCAGGTCGGCTTCACCCTTGGTTGCGGCGGCGAGGGCCGCCGCCGGGCCGGCGAGCGTCATCGCCGTCACCTCGGCGCGCATGCCGAGCTTGGCCTCTGACTTCGCGCGGCGCACACCGGCGAGAGCCTGAGACACGGCGGTGAGGACGAGCGGGTCACCGTCGGGCAGGGACGCGAGCTCGTCGCGCGTCGGCCAGGTGGCGCGGTGCACCGACTCGGCGTGCTGCCACGACCACACCTCTTCGGTGGCGTACGGCAGGAACGGCGCGAACAGGCGCAGCAGGACGTCGAGCGCGATGCGGACGGCGGCACGCGCCGACGCCGACTCGGCCTCGTCGAATGCACCGTCACGGTTGTTGGCGCGCTCCTTGACGAGCTCGATGTAGTCGTCGCAGAACGCCCAGAAGAACGTCTCCGTCAACTCGAGCGAACGCGTGTAGTCCCACGTCTCGAAGCTCTTCGTCGCGTTCTCGACGACGTCGCGCAGGGCCGTCAGCAGCGAGACGTCGAGAGGCTGCGTGACGTGCGGCAGCAGCGCCTCGATCGTCGGTGCGGCGTCGGCATCGGGCGTCACCGGAGGCGTGATGAGCGCGAACTTGGAGGCGTTGAGCACCTTCATCGCGAGGCGACGGCCGACCTTCATCTGGCCCGTGTCGTAGGCGGCGTCCGTCCCGAGGCGGCCCGAGGCGGCCCAGTAGCGCACGGCATCGGCGCCGAACTCCCTGACGACGTCCTCCGGTGTCTGCGCATTGCCCTTCGACTTCGACATCTTCTTGCGGTCGGGGTCGAGGATCCAGCCGGAGATGGCGGTGTTCTTCCACGGCACGGTGCCGTTCTCGTGATGGGCGCGCACGACCGTCGCGAACAGCCAGGTGCGGATGATGTCGTGGCCCTGGGGGCGCATGTCCATCGGGAAGATCTTGTCGAACAGCTCGGGGTCGCTCTTGTGCGCGGTGCCGTCGGCGATCGGCCAGCCCGTCGCGATCTGCGGGGAGAGCGACGACGTCGCCCACGTGTCCATGACGTCGGGGTCGGCGATGAACCCGTCGGCCCGGCCGCGCTGGCTCTCGTCGTAGCCCTTCGGCGCCTGGCCCTGCGGGTCGATCGGCAGCTCGGACTCGTCGGGCACGATTGGGTTGTCGTAGTCGGCCTCGCCGTTCGCGTCCAGCGGGTACCAGATCGGGAACGGGACGCCGAAGAAACGCTGACGGCTGATGAGCCAGTCGCCGTTGAGGCCCTCGATCCAGTTCGTGTAGCGGCTCTGCATGAACGCGGGGTGCCAGTCGATCTCGTTGCCGCGTGCGACGAGCGCCGACTGCAGATCCTTGTCACGGCCACCGTTGCGGATGTACCACTGGCGGCTCGTCACGATCTCGAGGGGCTTGTCGCCCTTCTCGAAGAAGTTGGCCTTGCGCTGCGTCTTCTTCGGCTCACCGTCGAGGTCACCGGAGGCGATGAGCGCCTTGACGACGTTCTCGCGTGCGGTGAACGTCGTCTTCGTCGCGAGCTCGTCGGCAAACAGCTGCTCGCCCGGGCCGCCCGCGATCCACTCGGGCACCTCGCCCGTGATGCGGCCGTTGCGCGTGATGATCGAGCGCGTCGGCAGCTGCAGCTCGCGCCACCACTGGACGTCGGTGAGGTCACCGAAGGTGCAGCACATGGCGATGCCGGCGCCCTTGTCCATCTCGGCGCTCGGGTGCGCGAGGACGGGGATCTCGACATCGAACAGCGGGCTCTTGACGCTCGTGCCGAACAGCGGCTGGTAGCGCTCGTCGTCGGGGTGGGCGATGAGGGCGACGCAGGCGGGCAGCAGTTCGGGGCGCGTCGTCTCGATGTAGACGTTCTCGCCGTCGCTCGTGTGGAAGGCGACGCGGTGATAGGCGCCCGGGTAGTCGCGTGCCTCGAGCTCAGCCTGGGCGACGGCCGTCTGGAACGTGACGTCCCACAGCCCCGGTGCCTCCTGCTGGTAGGCCTCGCCGCGCTTCAGGTTGCGCAGGAACGCCTGCTGCGCGACGGCGCGCGAACGCTCGTCTATCGTGCGGTACTGCACGTTCCAGTCGACACTGATGCCGAGGCGGCGGAAGAGTGCCTCGAAGGTCTCCTCGTCCTTGACGGTGAGCACGTCGCACAGCTCGATGAAGTTCTTGCGCCCGATCGGCTGCTGGTCGGCGGCCTTGACGCTCTTGCCCTCGGCGCCCTCGAGTGGCGGGGTGTAGTTCTCGATGTAGGGCTTCGTCGCGTCGCCGCGCACGCCGTAGTAGTTCTGGACGCGACGCTCCGTCGGCAGGCCGTTGTCGTCCCAACCGATCGGGTAGAAGACCTCGCGCCCCTGCATGCGCTGGTAGCGCGCCATGCAGTCGGTGTGGGTGTAGCTGAACACGTGCCCGACGTGCAGGCTGCCCGATGCCGTCGGCGGGGGAGTGTCGATGGCGAAGACCTGCTCGCGCGGCAGCTGCAGGGCGCGCTCGCGGTCGAACGTGTACGTGCCGCGTTCCTTCCATACCTGGCCCCAGACGTCCTCGAGGCCGTCGACGGTGGGCTTGTCGGGCATCGTGCGGGCGCCGGGCGGCGTCTGCTGGGCTGGGGTGGTGTCGGAAGTCATGGGGTCATTTTTCCATGCCTGACGTCCTGGTGCGACCGGCGGCGGCGAGGCGGGCTCGGTGCGACAACGCAGGGGCGGGGGCCTAGGCTATGAGCAGATGGCCGACGACGCGCCCACATGCCGGGCGCGCAGGAGAATCAGGGCGAGACGTCGCTCGGACGAGGGAGCACACGAACATGAACGCCACGCCGCGCGGCGCCGCCGCGATCGAGCCCTTCGTCGCGCGTTTCGCGCCGAGCGACGTCACCCCCGTGGGGCCCGCGTTCGTCGAGTACGCGGCCGACCGGCTGCCGCAGTCGCTGCTCGCGCTGTACCGCGACCACGGCATCGGCTGGTACGGCAAGCAGGAGCTGCAGCTCGTCGACCCCGCCGTGTGGACGCCCGTGCTGCAGGAGTGGTTCGGTGTCGGCGTCGCGAGCATCCCCTTCGCCGTCACGAGCTTCGGCCACGTCTACCACCTCGACGAGGACGGCCGCGTGCAGTGCCTCGACCCGCACTTCCTGACCAACCTCGTCGTTGCAGAGTCGGCCGACGAGTTCTTCGCCGAGCACCTCGTCGGGCCGTCGTCGCACCTCGCGGACCTGCGCGGACCGCACCAGGGTGCGCGCACCAAGCTGGGGCTGCTCGGTGAGGGCGAGCTCTACTCGTTCACGCCGATGCTGCCGCTCGGCGGCACCGTCAGCCCCGACGCACTGACGAAGGGTGACGGCGTCCAGCACGCCCTCCTGACGCACCGCATGGTGCGCGAGCAGCGTCAGCGCTGATCCGTCAGCCTGTGGTCATGCGCTGACCTGCGGGAGCCCCGAACACCCACCTCGGTGAGGATCGACAAAGCACGCCCCACTTCAATGGAAGTGGGGCGTGTTTTGTCATACCGGGCGAATGGCGCGCCAGCGCTGAGCGAGTGACGTGCAGGTGCTCGGGCACGACGTCGACAAGCCCCGCAACCTCGCCAAGTCGGTGACGGTGGAATGACGCGCTGAGAATGGGGTCGTGCGTCGGCCCGCCGGTAGGGCATCATCAGGGCCATGACCGCCCTCGACCGAGCCCGCGGCGACATTGCGCAAGGCCGCCTCTGGATGGCTCGTCAGCGCTTGACGAGTTATCTCGTGGAGTCGCCCGACGACGAGGTCATCGCGCTGCTCGCGCAGGTGCACCTCGAGATGGGGGATCTGCCCGCGGCGGGCGCGCTGCTTTTCGTCCTCGGGCGCGACGACGAAGTGGCGCGAGAAGCAATTGCCGCGTGGCGGACCTTCCGCGGAGGGCCTGCGGCGCAGTGGCGCAGCATCCCCAGACGGGTTCGCATGGTGTCCACGGCGCCGCAGGTTGCGCAGTTGCGTGTCGAGGCGGGCGAGCCGCGGCGATGGCACGGGGATCGGGCCCCGCAGGAGGGCTACACAGCCGGCTGGCGTGAACGCGCCGGAGACATCGGGTGCGGATTGACGATCGTGCTGGTCACTTCGTGGAGCCTCTTCCTCATGCTGTGGGGCGCGTGGAGTTTCTCTCAGTGGGTGCTGCACTGACCAGGGACACGCGTGCCCATGGTGTCGCTCAGGTGATTCATCGCGGGCCGGGGCGGACGGAGATCATGTCGACGTTCGCGTCCGGCGTCGCCGTGAGGGCGAGGCGGACGGCGCTCGCGACCGACTCGGGCCGCAGGTAGTTCGCCTCGTCGTACTCGCGGCCCTCGAAGGAATTGAGCTCGACCTGCATGTCGGTCGCCACCCGCCCCGGGTGCACGGACGAGACGCGGATCCCCCTCGGGCGCAGCTCCTCTCGCATCGCGTCCGTGAGGGCGCGGGCTGCGAATTTCGACGCCGAGTAGACGCCGCCGGGGCCACCCGCCGTCAGCCCCGAACCGGAGTTGATGACGACGACGGTGCCGCGAGCCGCCTCCAGGGCGGGCAGGAGCAGCCGCGTCAGATCGGCGACGGCGACGACGTTGATCTCGAACGTGCGGCGCCAGTCGTCACGACGCAGATCCGTCAGCGCGCCGTTGCCGAGCACACCGGCGGAGTGGACGACGCCGTCGAGACGCGTCAATCCGAGAGCTTCGACGGCGCGAGTCGTCGAGGCCTCGTCCGCCAGATCCGCGACGAACGGCCGGGCGTTCTCGTATCGCGCACACGCCTCGGCCACGGCGTCGGCGGACGTGCCGCCGATGATGAGGTCGTGATCGGCGGCCAGGGCGTCACAGATGGCGCGGCCGATGCCGCGCGTACCGCCGGTGACGAGGACGGTGGGGCGAGACGTCATGATGTTCTCCTCAAAAGGGTGGGCCCGTCGACAGGCATGGTCGGCAGGGCGGCGGGGCTGGACTCACGGTAACGAAGACCTGGCGGCGGGCCCGGCTCCGTCTGCTCGGGGGGCCCGTTGCTGCGCTTCCCGGCCCCACAGATCCCGCCCGCAGCGGCCCGTTTCTCAGCTGCCCGAGAATCGTGCATCTGCACGAGGAATGTGCGTCATGAAAGTCGTGCAGATGCACATTACTCATGCAGTCGGCCCGGGCTGGTCGACTCACCACTGGTGCAGCTGGTCCGGGCTCGCCGAGTCGCTCCGGGGCCGGTGGCAACAGGCCGGGGGCGCCGGCTTGCCCGTGCGATCGAGCACTCCGCCACGGCGGGTAGCATGGTGGCAACGACGTTCGAGCCGTCATCAGCGGCGAGTCCCCGGAAGAACAGGTTGCGCACACCGCGAGGGCACCCCAGTAGAACCGGGCGGGAGTGGCCCGTCACAGCCGGCATGAAGCGGTCATGTCGCTCCTCGTGCGCCCGCCACCGGGCGAGAGCGCGGGTTCGAGATGGCAAGCAAGGTGGTACCGCGGCCACCCGGCACACGCCGGCGACGTCGTCCTTGCTCGACGATCTGACGCGCAAAGGATGCCACCATGACCTACCCCAAGGTCGACCTCACGCGAGAGCACGCGGCAGCGACCCCCGATGACGCAGCGGGAGCGGCCGCCACGACCCCCGGCACCGGCGAGGCGTTCGGCATCCCCAAGGGCGTGCCGAGCAGCCCGAACTTCCCGTCCATCGAGAAGGCCGTCCTCGACTACTGGCGGCGCGACGACACGTTCCAGGCCTCGATCGAGCAGCGCGACGCCGGCGAGAACGGCGACAACGAGTTCGTCTTCTACGACGGCCCGCCCTTCGCGAACGGCCTGCCGCACTACGGCCACCTGCTGACGGGTTACGTCAAGGACCTCGTGCCGCGCTACATGACGATGCGCGGCAAGCGCGTCGACCGCGTCTTCGGCTGGGACACGCACGGCCTGCCCGCCGAGCTCGAGGCGATGCGCCAGCTCGGCCTCAAGACCAAGGACGACATCCTCGACATGGGGATCGAGAAGTTCAACGACGCCGCGAAGAAGAGCGTCATGAAATACGCCTCCGACTGGGAGGACTACGTCACCCGCATGGGCCGCTGGGTCGACTTCGAGCGCGGCTACCGCACGTACAACTCGGGCTACATGGAGTCGGTCATCTGGGCGTTCAAGTCGCTCTACGACAAGGGCCTCATCTACGAGGGCCTGCGCGTGCTGCCGTACTGCTGGAACGACGAGACGCCGCTGTCCAACCACGAGCTGCGCATGGACGAGGACGTCTACAAGAACCGTCAGGACCCGGCGGTGACGGTCGGTTTCACGCTCGAGACGGGGGAGAAGGCCCTCATCTGGACGACGACGCCGTGGACGCTTCCGAGCAACCTCGCCGTCTCCGTCGGCCCGGACATCGACTACGTCGTCGTCGAGGCCTCCGGCCCGACCGGCAGCGACGAGAAGTACGTCATCGCCGAGGCGCGCCTCGCGGCCTACAGCAAGGACCTGTTCGGCGAGAAGCTCGACGCCGACGCGCTTGCCGCGAAGGTCGTGCGTCGCATGAAGGGCTCCGAGCTCGTCGGCCTCACCTACACCGCGCCGTTCACGTACTTCCTCGACGACGAGCGCGTCGTGGGCAAGGCGTGGCGCATCCTGTCGGCCGACTACGTCACGACCGACGACGGTACGGGCCTCGTCCACATGGCTCCCGCGTTCGGTGAGGAGGACAAGGCCGCGACCGACGCGGCCGGCATCCCCGTCGTCGTGCCCGTCGGCCCCGACGGCCGGTTCACCTACCCGGTGAGCGACTACGAGGGCATGCAGGTGTTCGACGCGAACCCGCACGTCATCGACCACCTCAAAGCGGCGACGAAGGGCGACATTGCGAACGCCGGGCACGCCAGCGACGGCACCGTCCTCGTGCGCCGCGAGAGCTACGACCACTCCTACCCGCACTGCTGGCGCTGCCGTCAGCCGCTCATCTACATGGCGGTGAGCTCCTGGTTCGTCGAGGTGACGGCGATCAAGGAGCGCATGCTCGCGCTCAACGAGGAGATCGACTGGGTGCCGGGCAACGTCAAGCACGGCCAGTTCGCCAAGTGGTTGGAGAACGCGCGCGACTGGTCGATCACCCGAAACCGCTTCTGGGGCAGCCCCGTTCCCGTCTGGAAGTCGGACAGTCCCGAGTTTCCGCGCCTCGACGTCTACGGTTCGTTCGAGGAGATCGAACGTGACTTCGGCGCCTTGCCCCGCAATGCTGACGGCGAGGTCGACCTGCACCGTCCGTTCGTCGACGAGCTGACGCGCCCGAACCCCGACGACCCGTCGGGGAAGGCGACGATGCGTCGGGTCGACGACGTCCTCGACGTCTGGTTCGACTCGGGCTCGATGAGCTACGCGCAGGTGCACTACCCGATGGAGAACGAGGCGTGGTTCGAGAACCACTTCCCGGCCGACTTCATCGTCGAGTACATCGGTCAGACGCGCGGCTGGTTCTACACGCTGCACATCCTCGCGACGGCGCTGTTCGACAAGCCCGCGTTCTCCTCCGTCATCTGCCACGGCATCGTGCTCGGCAGCGACGGGCAGAAGATGAGCAAGTCGCTGCGCAACTACCCGGACGTGTCCGAGGTGTTCGACCGTGACGGCGCCGACGCGATGCGCTGGTTCCTCATGTCGAGCCCGATCCTGCGCGGCGGCAACCTGTCCGTCACCGAACAGGGCATCCGTGACGGCGTGCGTCAGGTCATGATGCCGCTGTGGAACGCGTACTCGTTCTTCGCGCTCTACGCGAACGCCGCGAACGGTGGTGAGGGTTACGACGCGCAGTGGTCGACGGCGTCGAACGACGTGCTCGACCGTTACCTGCTCGCCAAGCTGCACGACTTCGTCGCGCAGGTGCAGACGCAGATGGACGCGTACGACATCGCGGGGGCGTGCGACAGCGTCCGCGGCTTCCTCGACGTGCTGACGAACTGGTACATCCGCCGCAGCCGCGAGCGGTTCTGGGGCACCGGATCGTCCGCGAGTACGGGCACCGAGCACGAGGCGTCGAGCAACGAGGCGTTCGACACGCTCTACACCGCGCTCGAGGTCGTGACGCGCGCCGCGGCGCCGCTGCTGCCGTTCGAGACCGAGCAGATCTGGCGCGGCCTGACGGGCGGACGCTCGGTGCACCTCACCGACTTCCCCGTCGCCGACGACCTGCCCGCCGACGCCGACCTAGTCACGGCGATGGACCGCGCCCGTGAGGTGTGCTCCGCGACGCTCGCCATCCGAAAGGCCGAGAAGCTGCGCGTGCGCCTGCCGCTGGAGTCGGTGACGTTCGTCGGCGAGAACCCGCACCCGCTGGAGCAGTTCGCCGATCTGATCTCCGACGAGGTCAACGTCAAGAACGTCGTGCTCGCCGACTCGGCGAACGTCGACGCGGATGCGCTCGGCGTCAGCCGGCGCCTCACCGTCAACGCTCGCGCGGCCGGCCCTCGGCTCGGCAAGAACGTGCAGCAGGCCATCAAGGGCAGCAAGTCCGGTGACTGGTCGCTGGGCGCCGACGGCGTCGTCACCGCCGGTGGGCTCGCGCTCGAGGAAGGCGAGTACACGGTAGACATGGTCGTCGACACCGAGAAGGCCGGCGCCGACACAGCCGCCGGGATGCTGCCCGGTGGTGGCTTCGTCGTCCTCAACACGCAGGTGACGCCGGAGCTCGCCGCCGAGGGCCTCGCGCGCGACGTCGTGCGCGCCGTCCAGCAGGCCCGGCGCGACGCCGGCCTCGACATCTCCGACCGTATCTCGCTCACCATCACCGGTGACGACGAGGTGTGGGCGGCGACCGTCGCGCACCAGGACCTCATCATGCGTGAGACGCTCGCGGTGCAGTTCGGTTCGGCGGGCGCGGCGCACCAGCTGCCCGACGGCGTCGGCACGAGCGCCGAGGTCGGCGACAAGCAGCAGGTGCGTATCGTCGTGAAGAAGGTGGAGAACAAATGAGCGACCAGCGTCCGCGCGACGAGAACGACTACGACGGCGACGGATTCGACGGCGCCGACGTCAACGAACACCTCGTCGAGGGTGAGAGCCCGCGCGACGGGTACGCGACATTCGGCATCCAGGGCGAATCGTTCGGACACGCGAACGAGGAGATGGATCTCGACGAGTACGTCGCCGAGCACGTCATCGGTGACGGCTCGGCCGGCCCGGGCGCTGAGACGGGCGACGCCGCCGACCCCACGGAGCGCGCCCTGACGACGGGCATCGTCGGCGACAACCTCGTGAGCAAGAAGGCCCAGCGCAGCGGCAACCCCCGGGCCGCCGCTCGCGAGGCCGAGGAAGCTGCAGCGCTGCGGCTGCGGGCGCGCGAGATCGAGGACGAGATCCTCGCGCGCACCCCGGAGAACAACCCCGAACCGTCCCTCGAACGTGTGCGTCGCGCGATGGAACTGCTCGGCGACCCGCAGACGAGCTTCCCGATGATCCACCTCACGGGCACGAACGGCAAGACGTCGACGACCCGCATCGTCGAGCGGCTCGTGCGCGAACACGGTTTGAAGACAGGGCGATTCACCTCACCGCACCTGCACGACTTCCGTGAGCGCATCAGCCTCGACGGCGAACCCGTCGACGTCGAACGGCTCGTGCGTGTGTGGGACGACATCGAACCGTTCATCGCGATGGTCGACCACGAGAGCACGAGCAACGGCGGCGTGCGGATGACGTACTTCGAGGTCATCGTCGTCCTCGCCTACTCCGTGTTCGCGGACGCGCCCGTCGACGTCGCGATCGTCGAGGTCGGCCTCGGCGGCGCGTGGGACGCGACAAACGTCGCCGACGGCGTCGTCAGCGTCGTCACGCCCGTGGCGCTCGATCACCAGCGGCTGCTCGGTGACACGGTCGAGGACATCGCGCACGAGAAGAAGGGCATCATCAAGCCCGGCGCGTTCGCCGTCGTCGCCGCGCAGGTGCCCGAGGTCGACGAGATCCTGCGCGAACAGTGCCTCGAGGTCGACGCGACGATGCTGCGCGAGGGCGACGCGTACGCCGTCACCGCGCGCGAGGCGGCCGTCGGCGGGCAGATGATCTCCGTCAAGGGCCTCGCCGGCGAGTACGACGACCTCTTCCTGCCACTGTTCGGCGCGCACCAGGCACACAACGCCGCGACGGCGATCGCCGCCGTCGAGGCGTTCCTCGGGGGAGGAGAGACGAAGATCGACGACGGCGTGCTGCGCGCCGCGCTCGACGCCGTCACCTCGCCCGGGCGACTCGAAGTGGTGCGGCGCTCGCCGACCGTCCTCGTCGACGCGGCCCACAACCCGGCCGGCGCGCAGGCACTGCGTGAGGCGCTCGCGGATTCCTTCCAGTTCAACCGCCTCGTCGGGCTCGTCGCCGTGCTCGCCGACAAGGATGCCGAAGAGCTGCTGCTCGCGCTCGAACCGACGCTCGACCACGTCGTCGTCACGCGCAACACGTCGCCGCGCTCGATGGATCCGCGCGAACTCGGCCAGCTCGCCGCCGAACTGTACGGCGACGATCGCGTCACCGTCGTCGACAGCCTGCCGGACGCCCTCGACCGCGCGGCGGCCCTCGCCGACGACGAAGGCGTCGGAGGTGGCGTCCTCGCGACGGGCTCCGTCGTCACGGCCGCGGACGTGCGCATGCTGCTGGGGGTGACGTCGTCATGATCGCCGAATGGATCCGTCGCCTCCGCTTCACCGGCGTCGGCGAGAAAAAGACGCGACAGCTCGCGGGCGCCGTCATCGGCTGCCAGGCGTTCGTCCTGTTCTTCTTCGCGCTCGTCGCGTGGGGCCTCGACCACTCCCGACACCCCGACGGTGGCGGCAACGCGACGACGTTGCTCTGGGTCGGCATTGCGCTGGCTGTGCTCTGCCTGTATTCCAGCGCGTCGATGCGCAAACCGCTCGGCATTCCGCTGGGATGGGTGCTGCAGGCAGCGACGCTGCTCACCGCGTTCATCGTCCCGTCCATGCTCGTCGTCGGACTCATCTTCCTCGCGCTGTGGATCACCGCGCTCGTACAGGGCGACAAGATGGACGAGCTCACCCGTAACTTCATGAGGGAGTATTCATGAACTGGCTCGAGGCCGTCGTCCTCGGCATCGTGCAAGGGCTCACCGAGTTCCTGCCGATCTCGTCGTCGGCGCACCAACTGCTCGTCGGTCGCGTGTTCTTCGACAACGACGGCGGCGGCGCCGCGTTCACCGCCATCAACCAGCTCGGCACGGAGACGGCCGTCCTCGTGTACTTCTGGAAGGACATCGTCCGCATCATCAAGGCGTGGTTCGGCTCGCTGCGCGGCCACGTCGCGAAGGACGACCCCGACGCGCGGATGGGCTGGCTCGTCATCATCGGCACCCTGCCGATCGGCATCCTGGGCATCCTGTTCAAGAGCGCCATCGAGGGCACGCTGCGCAACCTGTGGATCACCGCGACGATGCTGCTCGTCTTCGCGCTCGTCATCATGCTGGCCGATGTCGTCTCCGACAAGCGCGTCGAGGAAGGCCATCACGAGAAGGGCCTGGACGAGCTGACGTGGGCCGACGGCGTCAAGTACGGCTTCTTCCAGGCGCTCGCCCTCATCCCCGGCGTCTCGCGCTCGGGCGGCACCGTCGCCGGTGGTCTGTTCATGGGCTACTCCCGCCCGGCCGCGGCGCGCTACTCGTTCCTGCTCGCCATCCCGGCCGTGCTGTCGTCCGGTCTGCTCGAACTCATGGACGTCATCAGCAAGGGCAAGGATCACGACTCCGGCAGTTGGGGCATGATCGCCATCGCGACACTGCTCGCGTTCGGTGTCGGCTACGCCGTCATCTCCTGGTTCATGCGATACATCTCGACGCACAACTTCCGCCCGTTCGTCATCTACCGCATCGCGCTCGCACTCGTCGTCTTCGGGCTGCTCGCGACCGGCACGATCGACGCCGCCGTCAACTGAGCGATCCACGCGCCCGCCGCGACGAACGGCATTCATGATCTGCCCCCGACCTTCGATAGGTTGGGGGCAGATCCGCACTCTCTGCCTGGAGGACACCATGACCGCACAGCTCGAACGCTCCCTCGTCATCATCAAGCCCGACGGCTACCGCCGCGGCCTCACCGGCGAGGTGCTGCGCCGCATCGAAGCGAAGGGCTACACGATCGCCAAGCTGCAGGTGACGGAGGCGACTCGCGACCAGCTCGATGCGCACTACGCCGAACACGAAGGCAAGCCCTTCTACGAACCGCTCGTCGAATTCATGAGCTCCGGCCCCATCGTCGTCGCCGTCATCGAAGGCAACGACTGCATCAAGGGCTTCCGCTCCCTCGCCGGCGCCACCAACCCCACCGAAGCGGCCCCCGGATCCATCCGCGGCGACCTCGGCCGCGACTGGGGCCTCAAGGTGCAGCAGAACATCGTCCACGGTTCCGACTCCACCGAATCCGCCGAACGCGAGATCGCGATCTGGTTCTGACCTTCCCTCGCTGTGTCTTCCGGTGAGCGACAGGTGTGGGCTCGCAGGCTCGCCCACACCTGTCGCTCGCTCGGTGCGACACAGCTTCGGGCGGGATGACGGACGCCGCCTCGACCGCTCACCTCGCACGCTCGGTGTCCGGCCGGGGCGGCGTCCGTCATCCCGGGTCCGCGTTCGCGTAGATCGAGGGTCGATTCCGGTGAGGCGCTGATCGGATGCGCATGCCACCGAGCGAGGATCGGTGTGCGGTGAGGCGTTGACTGCACATCGGGCTCACCCGGACAGCAGTGGGCAGGGGGTGGGGCTCAGCGCGCTGCCGCGCACGTGACGCAGCGGGTGGCTGTCGGGCGAGCCTCGAGACGAGCGTCCGGAATCGTCGCGCCGCAGCGTTCGCACACACCGAACGTTCCCGTATCGGCGCGTGCGATCGCAGCGTCGATCGCGGCGAGTTGGCCACGTCCCTCGTCAGCCAGCGACGAGACCTGCGCCCGGGCGACGGCGACCGTCGAACCCTCCGGGTCGTGCTCGTCGTCGATGTTCGCATCGCGCGCCGACTCGACGATGTCGGCCCAACTCTCATCCAACCCCCGCAGGCGAGCCACCGTCTCCCGACGTTTCTCGACCAGCAGCGCGCGAGCAGCGTCCGGGGTCATGCCCCCATCGTACGGTCACCGTCGGCCAACCCGCCACGGCACCGGGACGAGCGACAATGGGCCGAGCTGCACCGCAATGCGTCGCGTTGGGACGGGGACGCCTCAAGACGACCGCCGCGTCACGCGTCCCGTCGAAGTGCCACGCCGGGCGTTACCGCTGCGGCGTGCGCTGCCACAGCGCCGCGAACACGTCGGCCTCCTCGCGAGGAAACTCCTGGGTCCACCGCGCGTCGCGGGCCGGCGGCGCAGGTGCCAACGTGGACTCACCCGCTTCGCGCCGGAGACAACCGACGTTGACGAGCTCGCGGCGCAGATACGCAGAGTCCTTGTGGACCTCAGCCAGCATCCGCGACACCTCGGCCTCCGGGTACGTTCGACGCGGTTCCAAACGCGTGACGAGAACGAGGAGCACCGCCATGCGCTTCGTTCGCTTCGTGGGGATGGTGCGCAGGCGGCCGTCGTCGAAGAACTGACGAACCGACCGCCCCAGAGCCGTCGGGATGATGGGGTCCTGGGCGAGAGGGCTTGGCGCGCCGTTCGGGATGGGGGACGCCGCCCGGTCGGTCGGAGGCTGTTCGATCGCAGGCTGCGTCCGCATCAGTTCGGTGCGTGCCTGCAGGTAGGTCGCGTCAGACGCGGCCATCCGGGCGCGCACGAACTTCTTGAAATCGGCATCTCGGGTCATGTCACTCGCTTTGGCGCGTCGAGAACGCCCCAGCCGCACGAGGCGTCAGTCGCATGCTGCGAGAGATGATCCGCCCGAGAATCCGCTTCCTTTCGCTCCGACGCATCCGGGCTGAGGCCGGGCGTGAGCTGGGCGCAGGTGGCCCCATGGTCATCGTGCCGTGCCGGCGCGGCTCCCGGCCAGCGAATTTGCGTCCGCCCCTTGCTCGGCGAACGGCGGCACCCAGACAACTTTGAAATACTCACCCGGTGCTCGGACGACTGAAGACCCCCTCGCGTGATCTCGCGATCGACCTCGGGACGGCGTACACGCTCGTCTACGAGAGCGGGCAGGGCATCGTCGTCGACGAACCCAGCGTCGTCGCCCTCGACGCGGCGACCGGCGACCTGCTCGCCGCTGGCCACCACGCCAAGGAGATGCTCGGACGAGCCCCCGGGCGCGTCTCCGTCGTCCGCCCCCTCGTCGGCGGCGTCATCAGCGACGCCGACGCCGCCGAGCGCATGCTGCGCTACTTCATCGCCCGCTCGCGACCCTCCCGCCTCATCCGCCCACGCGTCGTCGTCTGCGTCCCCTCGGAGGTGACTGGCGTCGAACGCCGCGCCCTCGAGGACGCCGCGATGCGCGCCGGCGCGCGCCACGTCGACGTCATCGAAGAAGCCGTCGCCGCCGCAGTCGGCGCCGGGCTCAACGTGCAGGCCACGCAGGCGTCGATGGTCGTCGACATCGGCGGCGGCACGAGCGACGTCGCCGTCACGAGCCTCGGCGGGGTCGTGCGCTCACGCTCCGTCCGCCTCGGCGGCCACGAACTCGACGACGCGATCGCAGCCCACCTGAAGAACGAATACGCGCTGCTGCTCGGCGAACGCACCGCCGAACGCATCAAGCTCGACGTCGGCAGCGCCTTCCCGCTCACCGAGGAACTGACGTGCGAGGTGCGCGGACGCGACCTCATCGGTGGGCTGCCGCGCAGCGTCACCGTGACGAGCGTCGAGATCCGGCGCGCGCTGGAACCGACCCTGCTCGCGATCTGCGACACCGTCCGCGCCACCCTCGACGCATGCCCGCCGGAGCTGGCCGGCGACATCCTCGACACCGGCATCGTCCTGACCGGCGGGGGAGCGCAGCTGCGCGGGCTCGACGTGCGCCTGCACCACGAACTCGCCGTTCCCGTCCGCGTCGCCGCCGACCCGGCGAACGCCGTCGTCCTCGGCGCCGGTGCGTGCGTCGAGAACTACGACCTCATGCGTGGGCTGCTCATGCCCGTGACGCGGTGAAGAACCCGCGCCGGGCGCGAACAAGGTCGACGTCGCCACCGACGGCGGGATCCGGGCGCGGGGGGCGATCGGTTCGGCGGTCGTCGGGTGAATTCGGCGCGGCCCCGCGGCGACGCGACCCGCACCGCCGCGGCCGACTCGTCGCGGTGGCCGTGCTCGCCGTCCTGCTGCTCGCCCTCACCGCCTCTCCCGCGCTGCGTGCGCGGGGTCAGAACCTGACGTCGGGCGCGCTCGGCACGATCGCCGGCTGGGTGACACCCCGCGACGACGCGTTGCGCGAGGCGAAAGAAGCGCGAATCCGCGCCGAAGCGCGAGCGGCTGCCGTCGGCGACGCCGACCGTGTCGTCGACGAGGCTTCGAAGCTGTCGCGCTCGTTCGCCGCGTCGGGACGCGACGTCGTGACAGCCCGCGTCGTCGCGTTCACGCCCGCGACCGCGGCCGGTGACGCCCGGCGCGTCCAGATCGACGCGGGCCGGGACGCCGGGCTCGAGACGGCGCAGGCCGTCGTCGCGGCCGGCGGGCTCGTCGGACGGGTCACGGCGGTCGACGAGCACGCCGCGACGGTCACGCTCATCACTGACCCGGCGAGCGTCGTCGGAGCGCGCCTCGAACCGGGCGGCACGCTGGCCCGCGTCAGCGGAGCGGCGCCCGACGGGGTGGCCGCGCGCGCCGAGGGATCCGTCAGTCTCGTTCTCGCGGCGGGCGGTTCGGCGACGAAGGGGGCCCGCGTCGTCACCGCCGGCAGCCCCCAGGGCCGGCCCTACCCGGCGGGGTTGCCCATCGGGACGGTCACCTCGATCGACCCCGACCGTGGCCGCCTGGAGCGCAGCGCCACCGTCCGCCCCGCCGTCGACCCCAGCAGCCTCGACGTCGTCGGCGTGCTGCGCCCGCGGGCGTCGCGATGACGAGCGCTGAACAGCGCGTCCTCTTCGCGCCCGAACCGCTGCGCGAGCCCGCGACGATCCTCGCGCGCCCATCCGCGCTCGCCGCGACGCGGGCTCTGTGGACGCTCGGCGCGGGCGTCGTCGCCGTCCTGCTGCCCCCGCACCTGGGCCAATGGGTGGCGTGGCTGGGCGCGCCGCTCGCGGTGAGTGTCGTGCTCGACGCAGGGGCGCTCGCCGCGCTCGGCTGGCTGCTCGCCGGGCTCGTGCTCTCCGTCGTGCTGCCGCCCGGCGGCGTCGACATCGTCGCGCATGCGGCGGCGATCATCGCCACCGTGCTCGTCCTGCGACGCCTGCGGGTGGCCGCGACGGTGAGTGCCTGGTCGGCTGCGGCGCTCGCCGCTCTCGCGGTCCTCGTGCACGACCTGACGCTCGTCGCGCTCGCCGCGGCACAGAGCGGCCGCGTCGGCGTCGCCGTCCTGCCGCTGCTCGTGCGTGTGGTCGTCGGCGGCGTCATCGGCCTCGCCGTCGTCGGGCGCTGGAACCGCTGGGCGGCTCGTGAACGCGCGCGAGGCCGGGCATGAGGCGGCTCCCGCGGCTCCGTCGTCGCGTCGGCTCGAGGCCGGGGCGACGTGCCTCTCGTGGCCATGTCGTGCCCGGGCGCCGCCGTCAGGCCAGCCGGCCACGAACCGGTTCGCGTGCCGCGGGTGGCCGACGCGCCACGCTGGGGCCGTTTCTCCTGCCGGAACGCATCGGTTCTCGGCGAGGTACGGGTGGCACCTCGGCGGCCCAACGGCGCCTCGCGGTCTACCTCGTCCTGACGTTCGTCGCCGCGATCGTGCTCGTCGGACGCCTGGCCCAGCTGCAGCTCGTCGACGCTCGGGCGAGCCGCGCGGCCGCCGATGCGATGACGACGCGGGCCGTCGTCGTCCCCGCCGTGCGCGGACGCATCCTTGCCGCGGACGGCAGTGTGCTCGTCGGCAACGGCTCCACGACGACGCTGACGATCACGCCCGACCAACTGCGCCGTCCGGAGAACGCTCATCGCATCCTGAGCCGCGTCGCGCACGCCATCGACCGCCCCGTCGCCGACCTCGAACGGCGCACCGCGACCTGCGGCACGAAGGGCGCCGCGCCGGCACCGGTGTGTTTTTCCGGCCAGCAGTTCGAGCCCGTGCCGATCGCCTCGGACGTCCCGACGGAGGCCGTCAGCGGCATCCTCGAACAGCCGGAGCGCTACCCGGGCGTCGCGGCGAGGACCCGCCCCACACGCACGTACGGCCCGAGCGGCAGCTCGCTCGCGCAGGTGCTCGGCTATCTCACGACGACGACGGCGGACGACGTCACCGCCGCGCGCGAGGCCGGCCGCGAAGCTCCCGCGACGACGGCGCTGCTCGGGCGCGCGGGCCTGGAGCAGCAGTACGACACGCAACTGCGCGGCCGCGACGGACGCCGCGTCGTGAGCATCACGCCGACGGGGGAGGCCGAGCGCGTCGTGGCGGACGAGGCGCCGACGAACGGCGCCGATGTGCGCACGAGCCTCGACCCCGGGCTGCAGAAGTCCGCGGCCGACGCGCTCACGAAGGGGATCGCCGCGGCCCGTAAGGGCGGGTCGAAGGCCGATTCGGGTTCCGTCGTCGTCATGGATGCCGATTCGGGTCAGGTGGCGGCGCTGACGAACCAGCCCACCTACGACCCGAGCGTCTGGAACGGCGGCATCACCCAGGCCGAGTGGGACACGTTGACGCGCGGCGGCTCCGACCCGCTCTCGAACCGTGCGGTGACGGTGGCAGGGCCGCCGGCGTCGACGTTCAAGGCGGTGTCGCTGTTCGGGGCGGCCGCGGCTGGTGTCGACCCGAAGGGGACGTACGACTGCCCGAGTTCGCTGCGCATCGGCAACCGCACGTTCACCAACTTCGAGTCGGAGGCGCACGGTCGCATCGACATCCCGACGGCCCTCGAGGTTTCCTGCGACACCGTCTTCTACCGCTGGGCCTACCGCAGCTGGCTCGACGCAGGCGGGGCGAAAGCCTCCGTCGACGCACCCGACGCGTTCGCCGCAGCCGCCCGCACGTTCGGCTTCGGTGCCCGCACCGGCGTCGACCTGCCCGGCGAGGCGAGCGGCGCCGTCACCGACCGGGCGCAGAAGCGACGCGACTGGGAGGCGACGCGCGCCCAGAGCTGCGATCGTGCGAAGCGCGGCTACCCCGAGGTCACGGACAAGGCGCGGGCGGCTTACCTGAAGCAGGTGGCGCAGGAGAACTGCACGAGCGGGTACGTGCTGCGCGCCGGTGACGCGGTCAACCTCGCGATCGGTCAAGGCGACGTCAGCGCAACGCCACTGCAGATGGCGGCGACGTACGCCGCGGTGGCGACGGGCGGCACACGCGTGACGCCGACGCTCGTGCCCAACGCGACGTCCGCGCAGACGGAGACCACGAGCCTGCACCTCGACCCCGCGATGCTGGCCGTCGAGCGCGACGGTCTCGCCCGCGTCCTGCGCTCGGGGACGGCGTCGGACGCCTTCGCCGGGTTCGACCTCGCCCGCTTCCCGATCAGCGGCAAGACCGGCACCGCCGAGGTGTACGGCAAGCAGGCGACCGCGTGGTTCGCCTCTTACATGCCCGAGCCAGTCGCGGGGCACCGCTACGTCGTCGTCGTGCGCGTCGACCAGGGCGGCGAAGGCGGACGCGTGGCGGCACCCATCGGGCGCGCTGTGTGGGATGCCATCGCACATCGGGGCGCCTGAGGCGGGCGCCGGGTTCGGTTTCGCGCTCGGCGCGACGAGCATGTTCGCCTCGGCGATCCTGACGGCCGGCATCGGCCCGTGGCTGCCGTACCAGATACTCGGTGCGAGCTGGGTCGCGCTCGGCGCCGGTCTGCTGCCGTGGCGGCGCGGGCTGCGTTGGCCCGCCGAGCTCTCGCTGCTGTGGGGCTACACGGCGTTCGCGTCACTCGCGTACGGCTTCGTCCTCAACACGTCGTTCTGGCCGTTCTCGACGACCGGCGACCCCGGCATCAGCCCCGTCCCCGGGGCGCAGCTTGCGACAAACCTCGCGCACTTCGTCGCGTTCAGCCTCGCCATGTCGCTGGGCTGGGATCTGGGGCGCGTCATCACGAACGTCGCCCTCGTCCTGGCCGTCGGCCGGCCCGTGATGACGGCGCTGCGACGCGCGTCGCGCCGGGCCGCGTTCGAGGCGCGGGGCGAGTTCGTCGATTAGGCCGCCACCTCCTGCCGCTGATAGCCTGAACGAAGCCGTAGACCGGCCGCGGATCGAGAGCGCCCCAGTGAACAGGCCTGGGAGCACCGCGCAGCGAGAGTTCAAAGGAGTCAGGTATGCCCCTGGACGTTGAAACGAAGAAGAAGATCATCGCCGAGTACGGCACGTCCGAAGGCGATACCGGCTCGCCCGAGGTTCAGATCGCCCTGCTGACGCAGCGCATCAAGGACCTGACGGAGCACTCGCGCACGCACAAGCACGACCACCACAGCCGTCGTGGTCTGCTCCTGCTCGTCGGTCAGCGCAAGCGCATGCTGCGTTACCTCGAGTCGGTCGACATCGAGCGTTACCGCTCGCTGATCAAGCGTCTCGGCCTGCGCCGTTGATCGCATTGATCACCATGATCTGACGCCGAGTGGCGGTCATCCCTGAAAGGGTGGCCGCCTCTCGGTGTTTTCGAGGCACGCGCCGCGTCGCCTCGAAGCAGCAAGAAACGGGCCGCGCACAACGACGATGCGCGTCCCGAGACGAAGATGAAACAAGAAGGAGGCCCCACATGGAGGGTCCCGAGATCCAGTTCGCCGAAGCCGTTATCGACAACGGCTCGTTCGGCACCCGCACCGTCCGCTTCGAGACGGGCCGCCTGGCCAAGCAGGCCAATGGCGCCGTCATGGCATACCTCGACGACGACACATGCCTGCTGTCGACGACGACGGCCAGCAAGCAGCCGAAGGAGCACTTCGACTTCTTCCCGCTGACGGTCGATGTCGAGGAGCGCAGCTACGCCGCCGGCAAGATCCCCGGCTCGTTCTTCCGCCGCGAGGGTCGCCCCTCGACGGACGCCATCCTCACCTGCCGTCTCATCGACCGCCCGCTGCGCCCGGCCTTCAAGAAGGGTCTGCGCAACGAGGTCCAGGTCGTCATCACCGTGCTCGCGCAGAACCCGGACGTGCAGTACGACGTCCTCGCGATCAACGGTGCGTCCGCATCGACGCAGATCTCCGGTCTGCCGTTCACGGGCCCGATCGGTGGCGTCCGCGTCTCCCTCATCGACGGCCAGTGGGTCGCGTTCCCGAACTTCTCCGACATCGAGCGCTCGGCGTTCGACATGGTCGTCGCCGGCCGCATCGTGGGTGATGATGTCGCCATCATGATGGTCGAGGCGGAGTCGACGGAGTCGACGTGGAACCTCGTGAAGAACGGCACGCAGGCCCCGACCGAAGAGGTCGTCGCCGAGGGCCTCGAGGCCGCGAAGAAGTTCATCCGCGTTCTGTGCGAGGCCCAGATGGAGCTCGCGAAGCAGGCGGCCAAGGAGGTCCAGGACTTCCCGGTCTTCCTCGACTACCAGGACGACGTGTACGAGGCCGTCGCGAAGGACGGCACCGACCAGACGGCCGCCGCGATGACGATCGCGGGCAAGGCCGAGCGCGAGAGCAAGCTCGACGAGATCAAGGACGCGCTCAAGGCCGAGCTGGCCGGCGAGGGCAAGCCGTTCGAGGGCCGCGAGTCCGAGGTCTCCGCCGCGTTCCGCTCGCTGCAGAAGCAGCTCGTGCGCGAGCGCATCCTGCGCGACAAGGTCCGTATCGACGGCCGCGGCCTCGCCGACATCCGCGCGCTCTCGGCCGAGGTCGAGGTGCTGCCGCGCGTGCACGGTTCCGCGATCTTCGAGCGCGGCGAGACGCAGATCATGGGCGTCACGACGCTCAACATGCTGCGCATGGAGCAGCAGATCGACTCGCTGTCGCCGAGGACGCGCAAGCGTTACATGCACCACTACAACTTCCCGCCGTTCTCGACGGGTGAGACGGGTCGCGTCGGTTCGCCGAAGCGTCGCGAGATCGGCCACGGCGCGCTCGCCGAGCGTGCGCTCATGCCGGTGCTGCCGACGCGTGAGGAGTTCCCGTACGCCATCCGTCAGGTCTCCGAGGCACTCGGCTCGAACGGTTCGACGTCGATGGGTTCGGTCTGTGCCTCGACGCTGTCGCTGCTCAACGCCGGTGTGCCGCTGCGCGCGCCCGTCGCCGGTATCGCGATGGGTCTCGTCTCCGCCGAGATCGACGGTGAGACGCAGTACGCCGCGCTCACCGACATCCTCGGCGCCGAGGACGCGTTCGGCGACATGGACTTCAAGGTCGCCGGTACGCGCGAGTTCGTCACGGCCATCCAGCTCGACACGAAGCTCGACGGCATCCCCGCGCAGGTGCTCGCCGGCGCGCTGACGCAGGCCCGCGACGCGCGTCTGCACATTCTCGACGTCATGAACGAGGCGATCGACGCTCCCGACGAGATGTCGCCGTTCGCTCCGCGCGTGCTCGCCGTCAAGATCCCCGTCGACAAGATCGGTGAGGTGATCGGCCCGAAGGGCAAGATGATCAACCAGATCCAGGAGGACACCGGCGCCGACCTGTCGATCGAGGACGACGGCACGGTCTACATCGGTGCGACGGACGGCCCGAGCGCCGAGGCCGCGCGCAACGCCGTCAACGCCATCGCGAACCCGCAGATGCCGGAGGTCGGCGAGCGCTTCCTCGGCACCGTCGTCAAGACGACGACGTTCGGCGCGTTCGTCTCGCTCCTGCCGGGCAAGGACGGCCTGCTGCACATCTCCGAGGTGCGCAAGCTCGTCGGCGGCAAGCGCATCGACGCCGTCGAGGACGTCCTCAAGATCGGCCAGAAGGTCCAGGTCGAGCTCAAGGAGATCGACCCGCGCGGCAAGCTGTCGCTCGGTGTCGTCGAGGAGGCCAGGGCCGACGACGCGCCCGAGGCGCCGAACGAGACGACGCCGGCCGCTCCGGCCGACGTCGACGCCGACAGCGCTGACGCCGCCGCGAAGATCGCCGACGCTGCGGGCCACATGGACTCCGGTCACGCGAGCGACGAGGACGGCGAGCGCAAGCCGCGTCAGCGTCGTCGTGGCGGCCGTGGCCGTGGCCGTGGCAACGACGCTGCCGAGGGCCGCGGTGACGCCGCGTCCGACCAGCTCGTCGACGCCGGTGACGACGACCAGGCGGCATCCGCGACGTCCGAGGACGCCTGAGCCGCTCACGTGAGGGAGCGCGCCCACCGTTGAGGTGAGCTGCTCCGTCCGACGAACCCGCCCCCGATCCGCGCCCCGCGGCTCGGGGGCGGGTTCGTCATCTCACCCGTGTGGGGCGCATGGGATGATGCGCAGGTGAACTCAGTGGAGCGTGCCGACGGGTTCCAGCGTCGACATCCGGCGCTGGGCTACCCGATCGGTGTCATCTACAAGTTCGTCGACGACCAGGGCGCCTACCTCGCGGCGCTGATCACGTACTACGGGTTCCTGTCGATCTTTCCGCTCCTGCTGTTGCTGCAGTCGGTTCTCGGCTTCGTCATCGACGGTGACGACCGGCTGCGTCAGCAGATCCTCGACTCGGTGCTCGCGCAGATCCCGGTGCTCGGGCCGTCGCTGCACTCCGCGTCGATCGAGTCGCTGACGGGCAGCGTGTCGGCCATCGTCATCGGCGCGATCGTGGCGCTCTACGGTGGCCTCGGCGTGGCGCAGGCGATCCAGCACACGAGCAACCACTGCTGGGCGGTGCCGCGCAACAGCCGCCCGAACCCGATCCTCATGCGCGTGCGCAGTGGCGCCATCATCATGTTCCTCGGGGCGGCGCTCATCGCCATCGGCATCCTGCCGACGCTGTGGAAGCCGTTGCAGAGCTGGGCGTGGTTGCTCAACGTCGTGTTCGGCACGGGCATCTTCCTGCTGCTCATGAAGATGACGAACGCGCGCGGAGAGGGCTGGGGGCGTCTCGCGCCGGGCGCGTTCTTCATCAGCATCGCGTGGCAGTTCTTCGTCGCGAACAGCACGACCTTCACGAACATCTTCGGGGCCCGTTCGACAGGCACCTACGGCACGTATGGCGGCATCCTGACGCTGCTGCTTGCCAGTTACCTCATGTCGTTGTCGTTCGTCATCGGCACCGAGATCAACGTCGTGCTGCACAAGCATCTGTACCCGCGTTCCCTCATGACACAGTTCACCGACGACGTCGAGCTGACGCTCGCCGACCAGCAGGCGTACGCGGGGCAGGCGCAGATGCAACGGTTCAAGAACTACGAATCCATCGACGTCGTCTTCGACAAGGACGGCGATGGTCTCGCCGATCAGCCCTCGGATCTCGACGTGCGGTGGAAGGATGCGGTGCGGGCCCACGACGACTGGTTGCAGACTCGCCACCCGATGCGCCCGAGCGGCATGTGGGGCCTGAACGCCGAGAACGAGGATCGCAGCAGCGCGGACGGGAGCGAATGATGGGGGAGCAGACCATGGTGACGAACGAGAATGACACGGTGATGCAGACCAGCGACGAGCCGATCGTCCTGGGGCCGATGGTGCGCTACACCAGTGAATGCGAAGCGTCGATGTGGGTCGAGACCCGCGACGCCGGGGAGGTCGCCGTCATCACCGACGGTGGGCGCTGGAGCGCGCGCACGTTCGGCGCGCACGGGCATCACTACGCCCTCGTGATCCTGGACGGTCTCGAGCCGGGGCGGACGTACGGCTACCGCGTCGAGGTGAACGGCGAACAGGCGTGGCCCCTGGCGGACTCGCCGTTCCCCGACCCGTTCTTCAAGACGCTGCTGCACTCGCGCCCCACGAAGATGGCGTTCGGCAGCTGCCGCACGAGCGAACCGCACGATGGGAAGAGCAACCGCAAGAACGGCATCGACTCGCTGCGCGCCGTCGCGCACGAGATCGCCCGCGACCCTCACGACGAGCGGTGGCCCGACCTCGTCGTGCTGCTCGGCGACCAGGTCTACGCCGACGAGACGTCGGAGGCGATGCAGGAGTACATCGAGGCGCGCCGCGGGCTCGACGCGCCGCCCGGCGAGGAGCTCAAGGACTACGTCGAGTACGCGCACCTGTACCGCCTCGCCTACAGCGAACCGGCAGTGAGGTGGCTGCTGTCGACGCTGCCGAGCGCGATGATCTTCGACGACCACGACGTGCGTGACGACTGGAACACGTCGCAGACGTGGCACGAGAAGATGAACGCGACGCCCTGGTGGCACGAGCGCATCGTCGGCGCGCTCGGGTCGTACTGGGTCTATCAGCACTGTGGCAACCTCTCGCCCGAGGCGCTCGCCGATGACGAGCTGTGGCAGCTCATCACGTCGCACACCGGGGACGACGAGCTCGACATCAGCGCCGCCGTCGACGCGTTCGCCGAGTGGGTTGACGAGGACCCGACGACGTACCGCTTCTCCTACACCCGTGATCTGGGCGAGTCGAAGCTCATCGTCGTCGACTCGCGGGCGGCGCGCGACCTACGTCCCGATCACCGCGCGATGCTCGACGCGGACGAACTGCGCTGGCTCGATGACGAGTTGCGCGGCGACGTCGAGCACCTGTTCATCGGGACCTCGCTGCCGTTCTTCATGCCCGAGGGCCTGCACATGCTCGAGGCGCTCGACGAGGCCGCGGCCGAGGGGGCGTGGGGCCGTCCGGCGACGTTCTTGGGGGAGAAACTGCGTCAGGCCGTCGACCTCGAGCACTGGGCGGCGTTCAGCGACACGTTCTTCAAGGTCAGCGACATGCTGTTCGAGGTGGCGCGTGGTGAGCGTGGCCGAGCGCCGAGGACGATCACGTTCCTGTCGGGCGACATCCACAACTCGTTCCTGTCGGAGGTCAACGGCGGCGAGGAGCTGACGTCGCGCATCTTCCAGGCCGTCTGCTCGCCGATCCGCAACCCGCTGCCGCGCCACGTGCGCGCGCTGCAGGCGATGATCGGCAAGGGCCTCGCGTTCCCACTGCGCGCCGTCGTCGAGCGCACGAGCGTGCGCACGCCGGCGTTCCGCTGGCGCACGACGCACGGGCCGTGGTTCGACAACAACCTCGCAGTCGTCGAGGTGACGGGCGACGGTCTCGACTTCCGCTGGCTGACCGGCGAGATCCGCGACGGCGACCTCGAGCACCCGCACACGCGGGTCGTCAGCGACATCCGCATCGAGGGTGACGGTGAGTCGAAGCGTCTCGACACGTGGCAGCCACTCGGCATTCGGATCCTGACGCGCGTGGCGCACCTTCGTCGATAGGGTCGCGTCCATGAGCGAGACGATCAAGGTTGCAGTCATCGGTGCCGCCGGGCGCATGGGCAGCGAGGCGGTCAAGGCCGTCGAGGCCGCGGACGACATGACGTTCGTCGGTGGCTTCGACGCCGGGGACGACCTGGGCGACCTCGGGGGTGCCGACGTCGCGATCGAGCTGACGGTGCCCGCCTCGTCCCCGACGAACGTCGCGCACTGCATCGAGCGCGGCGTCAGCGTCGTCGTCGGCACGACGGGGTGGGACGACGCGAAGCTCGCAACGCTGCGGGCGCAGCTCGACGCGGCGCCCGGCGTCGGTGTGCTCATCGCTCCGAACTTCTCGATCGGCGCGCTGCTCATGATGAAGTTCGCCCGCGAGGCGGCGAAGTTCTACGAGAGCGTCGAGGTCGTCGAGATCCACCACCCGAACAAGGTCGACGCGCCGTCCGGCACGGCCGCGCACACGGCGCGCGCCATCGCCGAGGCACGTGAGCAGGCGGGGCTGGGGCCGGTGCCAGACGCGACGGAATCCGACCCCGACGGCGCGCGCGGCGCCCGCGTCGACGGCATCCCGGTGCACGCGATCCGCATGCGCGGGCGCGTCGCGCACCAGGAGGTGCAGTTCGGCGCCGAGGGTGAGGCCCTGACGATCCGTCACGACAGCTTCGAGCGCGTCAGCTTCATGCCGGGCGTGCTGACGGGCGTGCGCGGCGTCGTCACGACCCCGGGGCTCACGGTGGGCCTGGAGAACTTTCTCGGGCTCTGAGCTCGGATGCTCCATCCGGGCCTGAGGTCCGCCCGGGCGGTGCGCCGACAGCCTCCGTCCGCGTGAACGTCGAAGGCCCGGACGGTCGCGCTGGCGTCGCCTGCCGGACACCTGGGCGTCAGGTCGGGGCCACGTCGCGCGGCTAGCGTTCTGGAATGCTCGATGCCGTGCTCGCGCCGCTCGAACACCTCATGACGTCGTGGTGGATCTACCCGGCGCTCTTCGGCCTGTGCACGCTCGATGCGTTCGTGCCTGTTTTTCCCAGCGAAGCCCCGCTCATCCTCGCCGGGGTGTACGCCGCGTCCGATCCGAACGGGCCGCAGCTCGTGCTCGTCGTGCTCGTGGCCACGCTGGGGGCGGCACTGGGCGATCACCTCTCCTACGGCATCGGCCGGGTCGTCGGTGCGCGCTCGCTCGGGGCGCACGGTTCGCGGCGTGCTCGCACGTTCGAGAAGGTCTCGCGCGTGCTGCACGAACGAGGGTCGTGGGCGTTGCTCGTCGTGCGCTTCATCCCGGGCGGACGCAGCGTCGGCACGATGTCGCTCGGCGCTGCACGCTACCCGCTCCTGCGGCAGTTCACGCCCTACGACCTGCTCGCGACGCTGCTGTGGGCCCTGCACGGTTGCCTCATCGGCTACATCGGCGGCCGTGCGTTCGGCGACAACCACCTCGCGGGCATCCTCACCGGCATGGGGCTCGCGATGGCGGTCGCGGCGCTGCTCGAAGGCGTTCGCCACGTCCGAACGAAACGCCGCGTGACGCGCGAACGCCGCGCCGCGAGTGGTGATTCCACCCGAGACGCGGCGTCGTCCGTCGAGGTCAGTCAGTCGTGACGATGACGTGCAGGCGCCGCGGGCCGTGCACCCCTTCGACGCGGTCGAGCTCGATGTCGCTCGTCGCGCTCGGACCGGAGATCCACGTCAGCGGATGCCCCGCCTCGACGCTCGCGCGCAGGGCGCTGACGGCGGCCGGCACGTCCGTGTGGATCTGGTCGGCCCGCACGAGACAGACGTGCAGATCGGGCACGAGCGTCAGCGCACGACGCCCCTGCCCCGCAGTGTGATCGAGGACGATCGTGCCCGTCTCGGCGATGGCCGCGGCACACGTCGTGACGACCGCCTCGATGGCGTCGAGACCGTCGGGCGTGCCCGGGTCTTCGCGCGCCATCGACGCATCGACCGCGCCGACGACTGCCTCGGGCAGCCCGGCCGGCAGCAGGACGCCGTTCGCGCCCTCGAGCGCCGCGGCGACACGCGCGCCGGCGTCAGCTGCCGAGGCACGTTCGACGACCGCCTTGTAGTCCTCGGTGCGCTCGACGAACAGGTCGACGAGGTCGGGCGACCCCGCCGCGGGGGTGACGTCGGCCGCAGCGCTCGAACCGTCCGCATCAGGTGTCGTCGCCTGGGCGCCGACGCTGCCCGACGACGAATCCCGCTGCGTCGTCGCCGAATCGGCCCGCTGCGACGACGTGCTCGTCACCCCGGCGTTCGCGTTGGCCGTCCGGATGCGCTGCAGGATCTCCTCGCGTGCGCTGCTCATGCCTCGTCCTCGCTGTCGCTGGTGGGGTGGGGGAGCCCGGCGTCGCGGGCGCTCGTGCCGTAGTGGCCCTCGACGTCGACTCCGGCGCGGTTCGGACGCGACCCCGCTGCGGCCCGGCCGCTCTCGTCGAGCCGGCCGCCGTCGGTGCGCGCGTACCACTCGCGGAACGTCTCGGTCGGGGGAGCGGGGATGTCACGCGCGGCGCTCCACGGCGCGAGGGGCCCGGGAATCGCGCCGAGGTAGGAGACGTCCTCACGCTTGAAGACCTTGCCGGCCACCGTCGCGAGCGTCTGCAGACGCCCCATGCGCTTGCCGGAGGCGAGCGCCCATTCGGCGCCCGCGATGGCGGTGCGCTCGAAGCTCGGGACGCGCGAGGCGGCGCGCTTCTTCTCGACGACCTGCGTGCGCAGTTCGACGAGGATCTTCGGAAAGTCGATCTTGACGGGGCACACCTCGCTGCACGCGCCGCACAGGGACGACGCGAAGGGCAGCGCCTTGTCGCGATCGGAGTCGAGGCCGCGCATCTGCGGGGTGAGGATGGCGCCGATCGGTCCGGGGTAGACGCTCGTGTAGGCGTGCCCGCCCGCGCGTTCGTAGACGGGGCAGACGTTGAGGCACGCCGAGCAGCGGATGCAGCGCAGCGCCTCGCGCCCGACGGTGTCCGACAACACGCGCGTGCGGCCGTTGTCGACGAGCACGACGTGGACGTCCTGCGGGCCGTCGGCCTCGCTCGACCCCGTCCACATCGACGTGTAGGGATTCATGCGCTCACCGGTCGACGAACGTGGCAGCAGTTCGAGCATCACGGCGAGGTCGTCCCACGTCGGCAGCACCTTCTCGATGCCGACGACGGAGATGAGCGTCTCCGGCAGCGTCAGGCACATGCGTCCGTTGCCCTCGGACTCGACGACGGCGAGCGTCCCCGTCTCCGCGACGGCGAAGTTGGCGCCCGAGATCGCGACCTTGGCGCGCAGGAACTTTTCGCGCAGGTGACGACGGGCAGCGTCGGCGAGCGCGGCGGGATCGTCGCTCAGGTTCTCGGGGGCCGGGCGGCCGACCTCGCCCATCTCGGTGCGGAAGATGTCGCGGATCTCGCTGCGGTTCTTGTGGATCGCGGGCACGAGGATGTGCGACGGGCGGTCGTGGCCGAGCTGGACGATGAGCTCGGCGAGGTCGGTCTCCCACGCGTCGATGCCCGCGGCTTCGAGGGCCTCGTTGAGCTCGATCTCCTGCGTCGCCATCGACTTGACCTTGACGACTTCCTGCGTGCCTGTCGCCTTGACGAGGTCGACGACGATGCGGTTGGCCTCCTCGGCGTCACGCGCCCAGTGGACCGTCGCGCCGGCGCGCGTCAGCGACTCCTCGAGCGTGACGAGCAGCGTGTCGAGGTCGGCGAGCACGTCGTCCTTGACGGCGGCGCCGCGCGTGCGCAGTTGCTGCCAGTCGTCGACCTCGCCGACGACCTCGGCGCGCTTGGCGCGGATCGTGCCGGTCGCGTGACGCAGGTTGGCGCGCAGTTGGGCGTCGTCGAGGGCGTACTTCGCCTCGTGCGGGAAGGCGGGCATCCCGACGAACGTCGCGGTCGTCGTGCCGACGGGCAGACCCGCGTCGGCGGCGGTGCGGGGCTGGCAGCTCATGCGGGGTCCTGTTCGGTCGAGGCGAGCACTTCGGCGAGGTGGATGGTCTTGACGCCGGTGCGTCCGCGGTGCAGCAGTCCGGCGATGTGGGCGAGGCACGAGTTGTCGCCGGCGACGACGTACTCCGCGCCCGTCTCGACGACGTGGCGCGCCTTGTCGTTTCCCATGGCGACGGAGACGTCCGGGTTCTTGACGCTGAACGTGCCCCCGAAACCGCAGCACTGCTCGGCGGCGGGCAGCTCGCGCAGGTCGGCACCGGCGACCGCGCGCAGCAGCTGCAGCGGACGGTCGCCGACGCCGAGCATGCGCAAGCTGTGGCAGGTGGGGTGGTAGGTGATGCGGTGCGGGAAATAGGCGCCGACGTCAGTGACGCCGAGCACGTCGACGAGGAACTCGGACAGTTCGAGCACCCGCGGGGCGAGCGCGTCGACCTCGCGGGCGAGGCCCTGGTCGCCGACCCGCTCGGCGATCATCTCGTGCTGCTCGCGGACGGATCCGGTGCAGGAGCCGGAGGGGGCGACGACGTAGTCGAACGCGTCGAACGTGTCGACGAACCCGCGCACGAGGCCCTTAGCGTCGTTCGCGTACCCGGTGTTGGTGAACATCTGGCCGCAGCAGGTCTGCTCGGTGGGGAACTCGACGTCGACCCCGAGGCGGCGTAGGAGCTTCACCGTCGCGATCGGCGCCTTGGGAAACATCGTGTCGTTGAAGCAGGTCGCGAAGATCGCGACGCGTGGGCGGGTGGGGGCGATCGTCACGACGGCATCCTTAATGGTCTGACCAATGTGCTGCGTCTCACTCTAGAAGTATGACCCCCGACGGTCAAGAAGTCGAGGCCACGTATCATGCCGCCCATGACCCACCCCTGCGCGCCCGCCTTGCCCCAATCGGGCTCGCCGCCCGCAGCCGAGGAATCCGGTCTGTCGAATCGGGGGCAGCCGGCGTCGGATTCAACTCCCGCGTCAGACGCGGCGCCCGCCCAGGTCGAGACTCCGGCTGCCGCGCCGGGTGCCAACCCGGTCGCGTCACGATCGGGGCGTGCCTACGAGGGTGTCGTGCAGTGGGTCGAGGACGGCATCGTCTCGGGCCGTCTGCGTGTCGGCGACGTGCTGCCCGCCGAGCGTGACCTCGCCGCGCAACTCGCCGTCAGCCGTGCCGTGGTGCGTGAGGGCGTGCGCGCCCTGCATGCCATCGGGGTCGTCGACTCGCGCGTCGGAGCCGGTGCGGCTGGCGGCACCGTCATCACGGCCGTGCCGACGGAGGCGCTCAACCGGTTCTTGCGCATGCACGTGGCGCTCGCGCAGTTCAGCCTCCTCGACGTCGTCGACGTGCGCTGCAGCCTCGAGGGCCTGTCGGCGCGGCTGGCCGCGCGCAACGCGACCGACGCCGACCATGCGCGCCTCGCCGACCTGATCACCGCGATGCGTGACGACGACCTGCCGCCCGATGTCTTCAACGCGTGCGACACCGATTTCCACGTCGCCATCGCGCGGGCCGCGGGCAACGCGCTCGCCACCGACCTCACCGTTGCCATCCGCGAATCCATGCGCAGCCCCATCCGTCACGGCATGAACCACGTCGACGACTGGCCGGCTGTGCGCGCGCGGTTGCGCGAGGAGCACGAGGCCATCGCCGCGGCGCTCGCGGACGGCGACGGCTCACGCGCCGCCGATCTGCTCGACGCGCACATCCGACGCGCGAGCGAGCAACTCCTCGGGGACGGCGCGCAGGCAGCCGGCGACACCGCCTGACGGGACGACTTGCGCTGGTCGGTGCTCGCGTGGCGGAGGCGAGGCCCACGGTGGCGATCCTGTGGACCGCGCCGACGCCCGGGCGGGCAGTGCACGCGGGGGGGCCGCCGTCAGCGCGTGAGGACGATGGCCGCCGCGATGAAGTGGGCGATGAACGCGGCGACGGTGCAGGCGTGGAAGATCTCGTGAAAGCCGAACACGCGCGGCCACGGATCAGGGCGTTTGAAGCCGTAGACGACCGCTCCGAGCGTGTAGAGGATGCCGCCCGCGGCGATGAGCGTCATGACGAGGGTGCCGCCCGCGGCGTGCAACGGCCCGGCGTAGAAGATCGCGACCCAGCCGAGCGCGACGTAGATCGGCGTGTAGAGCCAACGCGGCGCATGCACCCAGAACGTGCGGAAAGCGACGCCGAGCAGCGCGCCGACCCACACGATGACGAGCAGACTCACCCGTTGCCGGCCCGCGAGCAGTGTCAGCGCGAACGGCGTGTACGTGCCGGCGATGATGAGGTAGATGTTCGAGTGGTCGAGGCGGCGCAGGATCGTGTCGGCGCGCGGGCTCCAGTATCGGCGGTGATACAGCGCCGACGTGCCGAACAGCATCGTCGCCGTAGCACCGAGGACGAGCGCCCCGACGCGCGCCGGGGTCGTGTCGGCGAGCAGGCCGAGCACGAGACAACCGATGAGGCACAGGGGCGAGAGGACGAGGTGCAGCCACCCGCGCAGCAGGGGTTTCATCGCCACCGCCAGGGCCTCGCCCGCGAGGTGCTCACCATGTTCGCCGTGCCCAGTGGACTCGCCGTGCCCGTCAGGCAGAGCCGACCGTGTGGGTTCATGGATCATCGGGTCGAGGGTCATGGCGTCGGGGTTCGTGTTGTCGGCGTTCGTCGGTTCGGCTGCTGCGGGTTGCGGACGGTCGGTTGCGGGGGTGTTCACTGCGGGGTCCTCGATCGGTCGGCGATCAGCCCGAGCGTCAGCTCCAGGCCGGTGCGGGCGTCGGTGAGCGTGTCACCGTAGTGTTCGCGCAGGGTGCCCAGGCGGTAGCGCACCGTCTGGGGGTGGACGTGGAGGGCCTCGGCGACCTCCTCGCGGCGTCCGTGGTGCAGCAGCCAGGCGAGCAGCGTCTCGGCGAGCACGGCCCGCTTGGCCTCCGAGACGTCGGCAAGCGGCGCCAGGGCGCGCTCGCGCAGCATCTGCGCGATGAGCGGGTCGGCGTCGAGGATCAGTTCGGGCAGCAGCGTGTCGGCGTCCGCCGGTTCACTCACCCGGGCGAATCGCAGCGCGCGTCGGGCGCGCGTCACCGATTCGGCGGCGCGGCTCCAGGCGAGCGTCGGCCCGAGGGCTGCTGTGGTCGTAGCGCAGGCAGCGAGGACGCGCGCGCGGTTGCCGGGTGGGAGGTCGGGCACGAGGACGAGCGGCGAGCCGTCCGGGGTGCGCGACCACAGGGCCTTCTCACCGACGGCGCTCGCGACGGCCGCCGGGGCGTCGCCCGTCAGTGCCAGCGCCGTGAGGGTGCGCGGCGGGTTCCAGTGAGCCCGTTCGGCGAGATGCTCGAGCGTGTCGGGCTGGTCGCCCGCGACGAGTGCCGCCGCCAGCTGGTCGCGTCGGCGCGCGAGCTCACGGGTGCGGGCCGTCATGGCCGCGGTGTGGCCGGCGAGGCTCTCGACGGACAACTCGTCGATGAACGCGAACGTGCCCGCAGCGAGGCTCGCGATGCTCGCGGCCGACTCGCCCTGCGCGACGGCGCGTTCGGCGAAGTGCGTCCACGCCTCGCGGGCGCCGACGCGGTAGGCCGTGAGCAGCGCGTCGCTCGAGCGCCCCGTCTCCGCCTCGCCCTGGCCGAGGCGGTAGGCGCCGGTGCGCATGGCCGTGGCGGACGTCGTGTCGCCGTCGTCACCGAGGGTGTCGAGGAAGGCCGCGAGGGCCATCGCGACGGCCGCCTCGATGTTCGCGCGCAGTGTGTCGCCGAACTCGCGGTCGTAGCCGGGCACCTCTCGGATGATGGCCTCGACGCACCCGCTGGCCGTGTTCGGCAGGTGCTCTCGCAGGGTGGCAATGGTGTCTTGCCGCAGAGTCGACATGTTCACACTCTACGAACAAATCCCGAAAAGATCATGTGAGGTCGCGGTCAAGAATTATCAGCTGTGCGCCAAATACGCTGGTCGCATGCCGCACGCTGTCTCCTCATCAACCACGATGGCCCGCTCGTCGGACGAGCGGCGGGCCTCCGCCCGCCTGAAGCATCTCGCCTGGAACGCCGTGCGCACCCTGACGACGCCGCTGCTGCCCGACGACTACCTCGACCTCGTCGACCCGCTGCGCAGCCCCCGCTACCTGCGCGCCCGCGTCGTCGACGTGCACCCCGAGACGGCGGACGCCGCGACCGTCACGCTGCAGCCGGGCCTCGGTTGGGCAGGGCACGTGCCGGGGCAGTTCATCCGCGTCGGCGTCGACGTCGACGGGGTGCGCCTGTGGCGCGCGTACTCGGTGACGTCGGGGCCGCGCGACGACGGGCGCATCACGATCACCGTCAAGTCGCTCTCCGGCGGGCTCGTCAGCTCCCACCTGCACGAGTCGTTGCGCTCCGGCCAGATCGTGCACCTCGAACAGGCGAGCGGCGAGTTCGTCTGGACGGGAGGTGTCGAGCCGACGCTGTACGTCACCGGCGGCTCCGGCATCACCCCCGTCATGGGCATGCTGCGCCACCGTCTCGCCGCCGAGGGCGAGCGTTCCGACGGCGAACGCACGCACGACATCGTCGTCGTGCACTCGGCCGGCCACCCCGAGGACGTCATCTTCGCCGACGAGCTGCGCGGGCTGCACGAGCGTGGCGCCATCACCCTCGTCGAGCGCCACACACGCCTCGAGGGCCGGCTCGAACCGGCCGAGCTCGACCATCTCGTACCCGACTGGCGCGATCGTGAGGTGTACGCGTGCGGCCCCGCCGGGATGCTGCGGATGCTGCGCGAGTTCGCCGAACTCAATGGCGTCGAGGACAAGCTGCACACCGAGAACTTCGTCGTCGAGCTCGCCGAACCGGGGGAGGGCGGCACCGCGACCATCGTCATGGGCACGACGACGCGGGAGGTCGCCGTCAGCGGCGAGACGTCGATCCTCGACGCGGCCGAGGCCGCCGACATCCTCGTGCCGAGCGGGTGCCGCATGGGCATCTGTTACGGCTGCGTGCTGCCGCTGCGTTCCGGCGCGGTGCGCGACATGCGCACCGGCGAGGTGGCGAGCGGCACTGACGGCGACGGCGTCATGGTGCAGACCTGCATCTCCTCCGCCGCCGGGGACTGCACGATCGGACGCTGAACTCGACGCCTGTGCAGGGCGCCGGCCGGGCGCGAGATCGGCTCGGGGCGCCTCACGACGAACCACGACCACGACGAACCACGACCACGACGAACCACGACCATGACGAACCGCACGACGAGAACGACGAAGAAGGATGGTTGTCGCATGACCGCACTGCAGAAGAAGGACCACAACCCGATCGCTCACCTGAGCCGCGCCGACGTCGAGCGTCTCGGTGAGGAGCTCGACGCGGTGCGTGCACGGGTGGTCGAGAGCCGGGGCGAGAAGGACGCGGCGTACATCCGTCGTGTCATCCAGGTGCAGCGTGGCCTCGAGATGGGGTCGCGGGCACTGTTGTTGTTCTCGAAGAAGAAGCCGGCGTTCGTCATCGGGACGGCGGGGCTCGCCGTGGCGAAGATCCTAGAGAACATGGAGATCGGCCACAACGTCATGCACGGCCAGTGGGATTGGATGCGCGACCCGAAGATCCACTCGAGTACGTGGGAGTGGGACAACGCCTCGCCCGCCGACCTGTGGAAGCACAGCCACAACGAGCTGCACCACACGTACACGAACGTCATCGGGCGCGACAACGACCTCGGGTTCGGCATCATGCGCGTCGACGAGGATCAGAAGTGGGTGCCGTTCTACCTCGCACAGCCGATGTGGAACTTCATCAACGCGTGCTTCTTCGAGTACGGCATCGCCGCGTACGACCTGGAGATCGGCAAGTACCTCAAGGGGCGCAAGGACAAGGACGTATTCGCCCGCGACGGTCGCAAGGTGCTGCACAAGATCCGTGAGCAGGTGACGAAGGACTACATTGCGCACCCGCTGCTCTCGGCGCTGACGGGGTCGGGCAAGCAGACGATCAAGGCGAACTTCATCGCGAACCTCACGCGCAACCTCTGGACACACTCGGTCATCATGTGCGGACACTTCCCGAGTGGTGTCGAGACGTTCACGAAGAAGTCGATCGTCGGGGAGACGCGCGGCGACTGGTACCTGCGCCAGATGCTCGGTTCGGCGAACATCAGCGGTTCGCGGGCCATGCACATCGCGACGGGCAACCTGAGCTACCAGATCGAGCACCACATGTTCCCCGACCTGCCGAGCAACCGGTACGCGGAGATCAGCGAGCAGGTGCAGGACATCGCTCGCCGCTACGGGTTGTCCTACGTGACGGGGCCGCTGCCGAAGCAGATCGCGTCGGCCTGGTGGGCGATCATCCGCCTGTCGCTGCCGAACGAGTACGCCGCGAAGCTCGAGCGGAAGCCCCAGAACGTCACGCAGCTCGTGCAGCGGCAGGTGCAGCCCCAAGCCGCCTGAGTCTCGCCATGGGCTGACGAGCACCTCCTTGCTCGCTTTGCTGCCGAGGAGGTGCTCGTCTTGGCCACTCTGAGGATGCCAGATGTCGATGAGGTCGTCCACGAGCGCCTGCGCCGTCAGGCTGCGGAGCCTGGACGTTCCGTCGAGGCCGAGGTGCGGGCGATTCTCGCGGCAGCGACCCACGTGCCGGAGAAGAATTTCTTGCAGACGCTGCGTGAGCGCACGCGACCGCCCACGTTCTCGCGAGTGGCACGTCGGTCGGGCGGGTCATGGGAACGGTGGATGCCCAGATCGCCGGTATCGCTCTGGCCGCCGGCTCTGCACTCGCCACGCGCAACGCGAACGATTTCGTCGGGGTCGGCGGGCCGCGCCTCATCGATCCCCTCGAAAGCTCGTCCTGAGGTCTCACTCCACCAGAGGGAGCGAGACATGAATCCAGGAGCGTCGGCTCAGAACAACCGGATGATCGCGGCCGTCGCGGCCACGACGATGACGACGACGATGAATGGCGCGCGCAGAACCAGGGCGATGATCGCTGCGACGGCCGCCGCTGCGCGCGCGTCGATGACGACCCGGCCGCCGTCGCCGACGAACGCCTGGACACACACGAGGCCGGTGAGCAACGCCACCGGTAGCAGCGCGACGATGTTGGACGTCCGCTTGCCCTCGAGGTAGCGCGGCGGCACGAGATAGCCGATGAACTTGAGCACGAACGACAACGCGCTCGCGAGCAGAACCGTCGTCCATGTGCTCATGTCGTCGATCCGATCCGGCCGGCGTCGGACGGGCCACCGCGCGTCGCGCCGTCACCGGGCGCATCGGCGCGAGACGTCTCGACGCCGGGAACGTCGGCGCTCGACTCGCAGTCGGCCGAGGGGGAATCGTGCCGTGTCGAGTACCACCAGCCGACGACGACGGCCGCGACGACCGTCGCGAGAACGGGCACGCCGGCCTGCGTGAGCGGCGACAACCCGAGCGCGATGCACGCGGCGAGCGCCGCCGTCACCTTGCCCTGCAGCGTGCCGAGGCGCGGCCACAGCAGCGCCATGAAGGCGCCGACGGCGGCGGCGTCGAGGCCGTACTTCTTCGGGTCGCCCATCGCGTTGCCGGCGACTGTGCCGACGAACGTCATCGTGTTCCACATGACGTAGACGCCCAGGCCCGTCCACCAGAATCCGGTGCGTGACAACTGTTCGGTGGGGCGCCCGACCGACATGGCGGCCGACTCGTCGATCGTCACCTGCGCGGCGAGGAGGCGTCGCAGCCCGCGCGGGCGCAGGAACTGGTTGATCTGCAGACCATAGATGCCGTTGCGCACGCCGAGCAGTGACGACGTCGCGACGGCCGACGCTCCCGACCCACCGCCACCGAGCACCCCGACGACGGCGAACTGCGAACCGCCGGAGAACAACAGCAGCGACAGCGCCATCGTCTGCCAGGTCGTGAGGCCCGCAGCGATGGCGAGCGCGCCGAAGCTGACGCCGTACACGCCCGTCGCGATCGCGAGGGAGACCGAGTCCTTCTTGACGGCCGCGGCATCCTCGTGGAGGGCGTCGGGATGGTCGTGGTCGGAGTGGTCGCCAGGGGTGTGCGCCGTCCGGTGATGACGGACTTCGACGGGCGCGTCACCTCCCGACGTCTCGCGCCGGGCGTCGCTCACGAGGTGCGGCGTTCGTACATGACGAGCGTGAACCCGTCGCGCGGTGCGCGCTGCGTCTCGACCCACACGGTCGGGTCGATCGTGGGGAAGTGGGCGTCGCCCTCAGGCGCGAGGGGGATCTCGCTGATGAGCAGACGGGTGACGTGGTCCATCGTCGCGGCGTAGATCTGCGCGCCGCCGACGACGAACGCGTCCTGGCCGGCGACCTGTTCGAGGGCTTCGTCGACAGAGTGAACGACGGTGACGGACGTGTCGTCACGCGCCGGCTGTGCGGGGGCGAACTCGGGATCGTGCGTCACGACGATCGAGCGGCGCCCGGGCAGGGTGCCCATCGTCGCGAACGTCGTGCGCCCCATGATCATGGGGTGAGCCATCGTCGTCGCCTTGAAGTGCGCGAAGTCGGCGGGGATGTTCCACGCCATGTCGCCGCCCGTGCCGATGACGCCGTTCTCGGCGACAGCGGCGATGCTCGTCAGCTGGGGCGCATCGCTCATACCGCCACCTGGGCCTTGATCGCGGGGTCGGCCTCGTAACCGTCGAGGCGGATGTCGTCGAGCTCGAACGCGTCGAGCGCCGTCACGTCGGGGTTGAGCACGAGCGTCGGCAGCTGCTTCGGCGTACGTGTCAGCTGGAGGCGCGCCTGGTCGAGGTGATTGACGTAGAGGTGCGCATCGCCGAGCGTGTGGACGAAATCGCCCACCGCGAGGCCCGTGACCTGCGCGACCATGTGGGTCAGGAGGGCATACGAGGCGATGTTGAACGGGACGCCGAGGAAGACGTCACCACTGCGCTGGTAGAGCTGGCACGACAGCTTTCCGTCGGCGACGTAGAACTGGAACATCGTGTGGCACGGCGGCAGCGCCATGTCGTCGACGTCGGCGACGTTCCACGCCGAGACGATGTGACGACGGCTGTCGGGGTTCGTGCGAATCGACTCGACGACGCGCGCGATCTGGTCGATCGTCTCGCCGTTCGGCGTCGGCCACGAGCGCCACTGGTGGCCGTAGATCGGCCCGAGGTCACCGTCGGCGTCGGCCCATTCGTCCCAGATCGAGATCTTGCGCTCGTGCAGCCATGCGACGTTCGTGTCGCCGCGCAGGAACCACAGCAGTTCGCCGAAGATCGAGCGCAGGTGCAGCTTCTTCGTCGTGAGAACGGGAAACCCCTGGGACAGGTCGAAGCGCATCTGATGACCGAAGACGCTGAGCGTCCCCGTGCCCGTGCGGTCGTCCTTGCGGGTGCCCTCGTCGAGAATGCGCCTCAGCAGTGCGTGATATTGCTCCACGCGCCTCACTGTAGGACGCGCCGGTGACAAGGCGCCTGCGGCGTCCGCTTCGTGGTGGCGAGTTGGTGGTGGCGACGTCGCGCGCGGCGGGCGTCCGCACACGTGGACGCTCGTGCACTAACCTGGGCGCATGACGACGACGACACCTTTCGGGCGCATGGTCACGGCCATGGTGACGCCCATGAAACCGGACGGCTCGATCGACTACGACGGAGTGAAGAAGCTCGCCGAGCACCTCGTCGCGAACGGGCACGACGGCCTCGTCGTCAACGGCACGACGGGGGAGTCGGCGACGACGACCGACGAGGAGAACATCGAGACGGTGCGCGCCGTCGCCGACGCCGTCAAGGGCCGCACAGCGATCACCGCCGGGGTCGGTACGAACGACACCGCGCACTCGGTACGCGCCGCCAAGGCACTCGCGGACGCTGGGGCGGACGCCGTCCTCGTCGTCACGCCGTACTACAACAAGCCGACGCAGGCGGGCATCGTCGAGCACTTCAAGGCCGTCGTCGGCGCCACCGACCTGCCGGCCATGGCCTACGACATCCCCGGGCGCTCGGGGACGGCGCTCGCGAGCGACACGATCCGTCAGCTCGCGACGATCGACCAGGTGCGCGCGGTCAAGGATGCCAAGGGCGACTTCTTCGAGGCGACGAAGCTCATGGACGAGACCGACCTGCTGTGGTACTCGGGCGACGACGTCGTCAACCTCGCGTGGCTCGCGCTCGGCGCCGTCGGCGTCGTCTCCGTCGTCGGCCACGTGGCGGGCAACGAGTTCCGCGCGATGATCGAGGCTGTCGACGCGGGCGACCTCGCGACGGCGCGCGCCATCCACACCAAGCTCATCCCCGCGATCGACGCGCTGATGAACACCTCTCAGGGCGCCATCATGGTGAAGGCCGCCCTCAAGGAGCAGGGCGTCATCGACTCCGACGCCATCCGCCTGCCGCTGCTGCCCGCGGACGAGGCGATGTACGCCGTCCTGCGTGACGGCCTGACGAAGGCGGGGCTGCTGTGATGGAGAGTTCGCTCGAACTCGGCCCGCCGCCCGCGCTGGCGAAGAACGGTGCGCGCGTCATCGCGCTCGGCGGTCTCGGCGAGGTCGGCCGCAACATGACGGTCGTCGAGTACGGCGGACGCCTGCTCATCATCGACTGTGGTGTCCTCTTCCCCGAGGATCACCCGGGCGTCGATCTCATCCTGCCCGACTTCGACTACCTCAAGGATCGCCTCGACGACATCGAGGCCATCGTTTTGACGCACGGTCACGAGGACCACATCGGCGCGGTGCCGTACCTGCTGCGCATGAAGAACGACATCCCGCTCATCGGCTCGACGCTGACGCTCGCGCTCATCGAGGCGAAGCTCAAGGAGCACCGCATCCGCCCGTACACGATGGCGGTGAAGGAGGGCCAGCTCGAGAAGATCGGCCCGTTCGACTGCGAGTTCGTCGCCGTCAACCACTCGATCCCCGACGCGCTCGCCGTCTTCGTCCGCACGCCCGCAGGCAACCTGCTGTGCACCGGCGACTTCAAGATGGACCAGCTTCCGCTCGACGGCCGCATCACCGACCTGCGCGCGTTCGCGCGGCTCGGTGAGGAGGGCGTCGACCTGTTCCTCACCGACTCGACGAACGCCGAGGTGCCCGGCTTCACGACGCCGGAGAAGGACATCACGCCCGCGATCGAGCGCGTCTTCGAGAAGGCGGAGCGACGCATCATCGTCGCCTGCTTCTCCTCGCACGTGCACCGCGTGCAGCAGGTGCTCGACGCCGCCGAGGCCCACGGGCGCAAGGTCGCGATGGTCGGGCGCTCGATGGTGCGCAACATGACGATCGCCGCCGACCTCGGCTACCTCAAGGTGCCCGACAACGTGCTCGTCGACATCAAGAAGCTCGAGCAGATGCCCGAGGACGAGCAGGTGCTCATCTGCACCGGCTCGCAGGGTGAGCCGATGGCGGCGCTCGCGCGCATGGCGAACCGCGACCACCGTATCGACGTGGGGGAGGGCGACACCATCCTCATGGCGAGCTCGCTCATCCCGGGCAACGAGAACGCCGTCTACGGCCTCATCAACGGCCTCATGCGTCTCGGCGCCAATGTCGTGCACAAGGGCAACGCGATGGTGCACGTGTCCGGCCACGCCTCCGCCGGCGAGCTGCTGTACTGCTACAACGTCGTCAAGCCGAAGAACGTCATGCCGATCCACGGCGAGTGGCGTCACCTCGTCGCCAACGGCAAGCTCGCCGCCGCGACGGGTGTGCCGAGCGACCAGGTGCTGCTCGCCGAGAACGGCGTCGTCGTCGACCTCGTCAACGGCAAGGCTGCCATCACGGGCGCGGTGCCGGTCGGGTACGTCTACGTCGACGGTTCGCTCGTCGGTACGACCGACGAGGACATGCTCAAGGACCGCCGCATCCTGCGTGACGAGGGCTTCGTCACCGTCATCGTCGTGCGCGACGCGAAGACGGGCGCGATCCTCGCCGGCCCGGACATCCGCACGCGCGGCTTCGCCGAGGGCGACGAGGTGTTCGACCGCGTCCGGCCGAAGATCGAGCAGGCGCTGCTCGAGGCACGCAACAAGGGTGTCAAGGACAGCCACCAACTGCAGCAGGTCATCCGGCGCGCCGTGGGCGGTTTCGTCGGCGGCAAGCTGCGCCGCCGACCGATGATCATCCCGGTGGTCATCGACGCCTGACGCTTCGGGGGTATGTCAGGGGGTCGTGTGAGGCGGCTGAGATCGCCTCTGGCTGCCATCTCGGATGAATGAAGGGTGCGACGCGTGTGACGCGTCGCACCCTTCGTCCGTTGGGGTGCAACTGGATTCGAAATGGACGTCGAGGTTTGTTATTGAGCGTGGTCAAAAAAACTCGCATGAGCGCGCGAGCGGGCCCTTCGACAGGAGCCACCGCGTCGGCATCCCGTATCTGACGAAATGCGGCGGTGAGCCCCTCGCTGGGGCCCACCGCCGCTCGTTCTCCTCACCAGGGGCGGGGCTCTGAGAGGTCTCGTCGGTCGGTGACGGGGCTCCACCCGAGGCCCGGGGTGTGGGTGTAGTCGAAGGCGGGCCCATGGGTGACGAGAGCACGCACGGCGTCGACGAGGCGTCGTGCGTGCTCTGTCGTCGTGGCGAGACCGATCGAGGCGCGCACTGCCGTCGCGCCCTCGCCGAGGCGCGCGTCGCAGAGCAGGTGAGCGCAGAATCGCCCGTCGCGCACAGCGATGCCGTGCTCGTCTGCGAGCACCTGAGCGACGAGCGTCGGGTCGTATCCGGCGACGGTGAACGTCGTGACGCCGACGTTGTCGCTCGCATTCCGCCTTGGCGCGCCATCGTCGAGGTGAGCGTCCGCGGCATTCTGCTCGTCGAAGAGTTCGACGATCCTCACGCCGTCGATCGAGGCGAGACCGTCGCGGACGATGGCGTGGATCTTCTCCTCGCGCGCCTCGGCTTCGCCGCGCTGCGCGGACAGCGTCGAGGCTGCGGCCGCGAGCGCGATGGCCCCGACCGCGTTCGGGGTGCCGCCCTCGTGGCGTGCGGGCGCGGGCGCCCAGGCGACGTCGCCGGCGCCTGACGCATCTTCGCTGACGCGGTGGCTCGCGCCGCCGGCGCGGAAGTACGGAGGGGCGGTGTCGAGCCAGTCGCGGCGCCCGACGAGGGCTCCTGAACCGTACGGCGCGTAGGCCTTGTGGCCGGACAGAGCGACGTAGTCGATGCCCCAGGCGTCGATGTCGACGCGGCGGTGCGGGGCGAGCTGCGCGGCGTCGAGAGCCGTCCGCGCCTCATGCCGGCGGGCGACGGCGGCGAGGCGCTCGATGGGCCACACCTCGCCCGTCACGTTGCAGGCGCCGGTGATGAGGACCAACACGGGAGCATCGTTGTGGGCGCGGAATTCCGCCAGAGCGACGTCGAGGTAACCCTCAGCCTCGGCGTGAGAGTGAGGGATCGGCAGCCGCGTCGTCCGCTCGTCCGCCCACGGCAGCAGCGCTGCGTGGTGCATCGAGCGGAACACGAAGACCTGCGTCTGTTGCGGCAGACAGTGGGCCAACAGGTTGAGCGCGTCCGAGGTGTTGCGCGTGAAGACGGTCACGTCGTCCTCGCGCGCGCCGACGAACGCGGCGACCTCCTGCCGAGCCTCCTCGTACCACCGGGTCGTCAGCTGCGACGCCCGTCCCGCACCGCGATGCACCGAACCGTACGTGCGCAGGGTCGTGTCGACGGCCCGTGCGACGGCCTGCAGCGCGGGAGCCGTCGCGCCATGGTCGAAGTTCGCGTGCTCGACGACGCGCCCGTCGAGCGTCGCGACGCCGAGATCGGCGCCGATCGTGGCCAGGGCGACATTGGCCTGCTGCGACGCGTCCGCGCGATGATAGGTAGCCGTGGGCGTCTCGCGACGGGACCCGCCGGGGTGCGCGGGCTGGGTGTGGTGACGCTCGGGGTCCGCGACGGGAGTTCCGGGGGTTACGGCATGAGCGGGGCGGCTCGTGTGGCTCGCAGCGTGGCGGCGCGCGTCGGAGTCAAGGATCGAGAGAATGGCAGAACGGGGCATCGAGGCTCCTCGAGTCAGGGGCCTCGCCGTCGCCAGATGGCTCGGCCCGCGCTTGCCGACACCGGTGCTGGTGGCGGCCAGGTCGTCACCCGGAGCACCCCACCGCGGTGGAGGGTTGCCGTCCAGCAAGCCGGGGCTGTGCGCTGGAACTCATGACCTACGTGAACGCTCGCACCCGGCCCTCCGCCGCGTCCACCGACGAGCGGCCGGAGGTTCGCATCGTGAGATCAACTGTGGCATCGCGGATGGCGAGCGCCGCGCGCAAGAGTCGGCGTCTCGCGGTGGGGATGCCCGTGGTCCCCCGGGCAGCTGGCGGCGCCTCCGACAAGGGTCAGGGCGCTGTCGGATGCGAGCGCGTCAACGCGCCAGCGCATCGGGACGCGGATTCGAAGGTGTCGAGCCGACCCGCCGTCACCATTGGACCCGTGTCACGGCGTGGGTCCGCGAAAACGGCCGGAACCCCCACTAGCCTTGCGGGGTGGCGACCCGAAACAGACCAGCGAACGACAGCGTCCTCGTCGCGAAGAAGGCCTCTTCGCAGCCGCGCGCCAAGAGCTCGCGCCCGGCCGGCGCATCTGCGGCCTCGACGACGCGCGCCCGCACGACCCCGCCGAAGTCGAGCGCACCACGTTCGGGCGGCACGACGAAGAATGCACCCGCGCGCAAGACCGGCTCGTCGCGAGGGGCTGCTGAAGCGCGTCCCTCCGCGTCCGGTCGCGCTGCTCGTGGCGCGTGGATGGGTGTTTCGCACGTCGCCGGCGGCACCGTCCGCCGCGTCGGCGCCGCCGCTTCTGACCTCGAACCCGAACACCGTCGCGACGGGCTCGGTTTCGCCCTCCTCGCCCTCGGCATCGTCGTCGCTGCGCGGGAGTGGTGGGGGCTGCCCGGCATGTTCGGGGACGTCGTCCACGCCGTCGCGGCCGGCACGTTCGGCGTCATCGCCTACGTTCTGCCCGTCGTCCTCATCGGCATGGCCATCCACATGTTCCGCCACCCGCGGGGGCACCAGCCGACCAACCGCATGACGATCGGACTGACGATCCTCGCGCTCGGCTCGACGGGGATCGCCCACCTCGTCGGCGGGCGTCCGTCGACAGGGGTTTCGACCGCGGTGCGCGGCGCAGGCGGCATCCTCGGCGTCATCACGGGAGGGCCGCTGTCTGCCGCGCTCACGGTGTGGGGCGCGGGCATCATCCTCGCGCTCGTGTCGTTCTTCGGTTTCCTCGTGCTGACGCGCACGCCCGTCAATCGCATCCCGCAGCGCATCCGCGAGGTCGAGGCGCAGATCTTCGGCCACCCCCTCGATGAACGCGACGACGAGGGCGAGCTGCTTCAGCGTGACGCCGTCGCCGACGACCTGCACGGCGCCGACATCGGCAACCGCGCGCGGGGCGGCTCGCGTCGCGGCGCGGGTGACGACGCCCGGCGCGGCGATGAGCCCTACGAGCAGGCCGCCGAGGTCGTCGGCAAGGGACCGCGCGGCAAGGGCCGTGGCACATCACGCAACCCGCTCAACCGCCGTCGCGGTGAGCAGCAGATCTACGACATCGACACGATCGACGGCGCCCCGGCGGGCGTCGATCAGACGCGAGAGATGCCCGACGGCGGCTCTGACGACGAGCGCGCCGGCGACGCGAGCGCCGCTGCGCTCGCGCGAGCCCGGGCATCGCGCTCCGGAGCGTCGCCGGCAGGGGAGGCGGCAGGTGGGGCAGCGCGCCGCTCCGCACCCATGGATTCCGTCGACGATGCCGTTGTCGACCAGGCCTCCGCACGTGCGGCGCAGGCGTCGCGCCCGGCGTCGGCACAGCGGCCGGGGGAGTCGCCGAAGGCCGCGGCGGCCCGTCAGGATGCCGGTGCCACGCGCGTCGAGCAGGCTGCGCCGGCCGCAGCCGTCCCTCAACGTCAGGTGGAGGCTCAGCCCACCGAACAGCTTCCACCTCGTGTCGAGCAGCTCGCAATGGGCGGCGACGTCACGTACACGCTGCCCGATTCGAACGTCCTCGAACAGGGGACCCCGCCCAAGGAGCGTTCCGCCGCGAACGACCGCGTCGTCGACGCGCTGACCGAGGTACTCGAGCAGTTCGGTATCGACGCCGTCGTCAGCGGGTTCACGCGCGGCCCGACGGTGACGCGCTACGAGGTCGAACTCGGCCCCGGCGTCAAGGTCGACCGTGTGACGGGGTTGAGCAAGAACATCTCGTACGCCGTCGCGAGCGCCGACGTGCGCATCCTGTCGCCGATCCCCGGCAAGAAGGCCATCGGTATCGAGATCCCGAACGCCGACAAGGAACTCGTCAGCCTCGGCGACGTGCTGCGCAGCCAGGCGGCGCGCAACAACACGCACCCGATGGTCATGGGTGTCGGCAAGGACGTCGAGGGCGGCTACGTCGTCGCGAACCTCGCGAAGATGCCGCACATGCTCGTCGCGGGTGCGACGGGCGCCGGTAAGTCGAGCTTCGTCAACTCGATGATCACGTCGTTGCTCATGCGGGCCACGCCCGAAGAGGTGCGCATGGTGCTCGTCGACCCCAAGCGCGTCGAACTGACGGCGTACGAGGGCATCCCGCACCTCATCACGCCGATCATCACGAACCCGAAGAAGGCCGCCGAGGCACTCGAGTGGGTCGTGCGCGAGATGGACGCACGCTATGACGACCTGGCCGCGTTCGGCTACAAGCACATCGACGAGTTCAACAAGGCGGTGCGCGCGGGCAAGGTGCAGCTGCCGCCCGACAGCAAGCGCAAGCTCGCGCCGTACCCCTACCTGCTCGTCGTCGTCGACGAGCTCGCCGACCTCATGCTCGTCGCGCCGCGCGACGTCGAGGCGTCGATCCAGCGCATCACGCAGCTCGCGCGTGCCGCGGGCATTCACCTCATCCTCGCGACGCAGCGCCCGTCCGTCGACGTCGTCACCGGCATCATCAAGGCCAACGTGCCGTCGCGCCTGGCGTTCGCGACGTCGTCGCTCGCCGACAGCCGCGTCGTGCTCGACCAGCCCGGTGCCGAGAAGCTGCTCGGTCAGGGTGACGCGCTTTTCCTGCCGATGGGTGCGAGCAAGCCGATGCGCGTGCAGGGCGCATGGGTCAACGAATCCGAGATCCACGCCGTCGTCGCGCACGTCAAGAGCCAGCTCGCGCCGAACTACCGCGAGGACGTCGCGCAGGTCGCGCCGAAGAAGGAGATCGACGACGACATCGGCGACGACCTCGACGTGCTGCTGCAGGCCGCCGAACTCGTCGTCACGACACAGTTCGGATCGACGTCGATGCTGCAGCGCAAGCTGCGCGTCGGATTCGCGAAGGCCGGTCGCCTCATGGACCTGCTCGAATCGCGCGCCATCGTCGGCCCGTCCGAGGGGTCGAAGGCGCGCGACGTGCTCGTCAAGCCCGACGACTTGCCGCAGACGCTCGCGTTGCTCAAGGGCGAGGACGTGCCCGATGCGTCGGGTGGCGACGGTTTCGCGGATGCTGACGAGGACGACGCCCTCGGCGGTAGGGGTTCGGGCGGCTCCGGGGGTTCCACGGGTGCACCCGGCTCGATGGGTGCGGGCGGTTCGATGGAAGCGGGGCCGATCGACCTCGTCGCGCAGTCGCAGGCCGACCTCGCCGAGCCGGGCGAGCAGTACTACGACGGGCACGACTCGTCCGATGACGACGGTTCTGAGGACGCCTGGAACCTCACGAGCAACGCCCGCTGACCCGCTCGTCCGCCCGCCGCTGACCCGCCCGCCGGCGGCTCGGGCGCGTCCTCATCTGCGATTCCCGTCCCCATCGGCGAATCACATCCACATGTGCGATTCCCGTCCACATGCGCGATTCTTGGTCACTTCCATCAAGGTGGCCAAGAATCGCCGTTGTGGACAGGAATCGCGAAGGTGGGCGCCGTTCGCAGAAGAGGACGGGAATCGCGAACGTGGACGTAAATCGCCGATGGGGACGGCTGCGAGGGGACAGGACGGGTGCGTCAGGAGTGAGCCGGGCGGGCAGCGGCGACCTCGGTGAGGATGTCCTGCATCGTCGCCTCGATGGCATCGAACCCCGAGACGGGGCCGGCGATGAGTTCCTGCGTCGGGCCGACGGCGAACAGCGTCGGCGTGCCGACCCGCATCATCTGTGAGATGGCGAGCGGCTCGTCGATCATGACACGGGCCGGGTCGGTGCCGCGCTCGACGATGACGTCCGCCTGCGGCTGCGTCGTGACGACGTAGTGGATCGGCAGGGCACCGAGCTGTTCCTGCCACGCCGGCGCTGCGTCCATGACGTGCAGACACGACCCACACGACGGTGAGACGTAGAGAAAGATCGCTGGGCCCATCGCGCCAATCTGTCGCAGTGACGTCGTCGCGCCCGTCGCGTCCTCGAACATCATGAACGGCGTCGGCGTCGGCACGTAGTCGAGCAGATCATCGTCGCTCGCCTCTGAGGGGTCAGAGACGTTGTGAACGCCCGCGGCTTGAGGCGCTTGGTTGACGGAGGCGGCCGGAGATTCAGGGGCATCACCGGCGCGAGTGCCATCAGGGGCGACGGGCGTCTCAGCGGTGAGGGCGTCAACCCCGTGAGACTCGACGGCGCTCGACGCGGCGGCGTCGGCGGCCGGGGCGCCACTCGCGTGAGGCTTCGGAGGGTTCGGGGCCGCGGCGCCGGTGGCCGGGGCAACTGCGGGGTCCAATGGCGCGGCGTCCGAAACCCCCACGGTTGAGGTGTCGGCGGGGTTCTCGTTCGGCGCGGCACCGAGCTGGTCGGCGATGTCACCCATGAGAGCGATGACGTCCTTCGTGCCGCCCACCGGCCCGCCGGCGAGCTTGCCGTCGGCGCCGAGCAGCACGGCCGAGGGAGTGCCGACGCCGAACAGCCGCGCGACGGCGTACGTCTCGTCGAAGAGCAGGTCGAAGTCGTCGGCGTCGTCGAGGCCCGGCACGACCTCGCGCGGCGCCATCGGCAGCACGAGGCTCGTGCGCAGCGCCGGCATGGTGCGCTGCCAGGTGCGCGCGTGCTCGATGACGTCGATGCACGAGCCGCACGTCGGTGACACCAAGAGCAGCAGAACGGCTTCACGCGCCGCGAGATCGCGCAGGGTCACGCTCTGCCCGCCCGGCGTCGTGACGGCGGCGAAGGGGACGGGGACGCGCAGGTAGTCGTCCTCGTCGCCGCCGCCCGCGGTGGCCACCGGGCCCGAGACCGCAGAAGCCGCCGAGTCGTCGCCGCGGTGGCCAGCGATGAGCCACGTCAGCACCACCGCGCCCAACACGCCCGCGAGCCAGGCCCAGTCGCCGCCGTCGAAATCACGCAGGCGCGCCAGGACGCCGTCACCACGCGCCGCGTCGAACAGCGACAGCGCCGCGAGCCCGACGAGGACGACGTTGCGTACCGCAGTGAATCGGTCGACGAAGCCGAGGCCGAGTTTGCCGAAGCACGAGCACGTGACGGGCTCGCCGAAGCCCAGCGCGCGCACGATGACGACGAGGTAGGCGACGAACAGCAGCACGGCCGCTACGTTGACCACGGCCGCGAGCCACCCCGACGTCACGATGAGCGCGATCGCGAGCACGATCTCGGCGACCGGCAGCAGCGTCGGCACCTTCCACCGCATGAGGAATCGCGGCAGGCGCAGGCTCGTGAAGGCCTGGGCGGCGGTCTCGAGATCCGCGAGCTTCGCGACGCCGGAGACGAGGAGCACGAACGCGAGGAGGACGGCCGGGACGATCAGAGGGGCGTCATACACGCGCCAATGATAGGTCGCTCGGCGTGGGCCGAACCTTGGGCGCGGGCGGCGCCACTAGACTTTCGAGCATGACTTCCGCCCCCACCCGCAGCGTCGCCGTCATCACCCTCGGATGCGCGCGCAACGAGGTCGACTCCGAAGAGCTCGCAGGGCGTCTGTCCGCGGAGGGCTGGACGCTCGTCGACGATGCCGCAGAGGCGGACGTCGCCGTCGTCAACACGTGCGGGTTCGTCGAGCAGGCGAAGAAGGACTCGATCGACGCGCTGCTCGAGGCGAACGAACTCAAGGAATCCGGGCGGACGCAGGCCGTCGTCGCCGTCGGCTGCCTCGCCGAGCGCTACGGCAAGCAGCTCGCCGATCAGCTGCCCGAGGCCGACGCGGTGCTCGGTTTCGATTCCTACACCGACATGTCGACGCACCTGACGTCGGTGCTCAACGGCCATAAGCCCGAAGCGCACATGCCAGGCGACCGCCGCAAGCTACTGCCGATCTCGCCCGCGAAGCGGCAGGAGGGCGCCGACGGTCTCGCGCTGCCCGGCCACGGTGCGCCGGTCAGCGAGCCGTCAGACGTCGAGGTGGCCTCGCCCGTCGCGACGCCGCGCGTCATCCGTGCCCGCCTCGACGGACGCCCGTGGGCGCCGCTCAAGATCGCGAGCGGCTGCGACCGACGGTGCGCGTTCTGCGCGATTCCCGCGTTCCGCGGCGCGTTCATCTCGCGTCGCCCCGCTGACGTCCTCGCGGAGGCGCGCTGGCTCGGTGAGCACGACGTCAAGGAGGTCTTCCTCGTCTCGGAGAATTCGACCTCCTACGGCAAGGACCTCGGTGACCTGCGCCTGCTCGACACGATGCTGCCCGAGCTCGTCGCCGTGGACGGCATCGAACGTGTGCGCGTGTCGTACCTGCAGCCCGCGGAGATCCGGCCCGACCTGCTCGATGTCATGGCGAACACGCCTGGTATCGCGCCGTACTTCGACATCTCGTTCCAGCACGCCTCCGGCCCGTTGCTGCGCACGATGCGGCGCTTCGGCGATCGCGAGTCCTTCCTCGGCCTGCTCGACGACGTGCGGCGCCGCGTGCCGAACGCGGGCATCCGTTCGAACGTCATCGTCGGGTTCCCGGGCGAGAGTGAGAAGGACCTCGACGAACTCGAACAGTTCCTCGTCGGGGCGCGCCTCGACGTCGTCGGTGTCTTCGGCTACTCCGACGAGGACGGCACCGAGGCCGAGACCTATGCCGACAAGCTGCCGCAGGACGAGATCGACGCGCGCCTCGAGCACTTCCGCACCCTGACCGAGGAGCTCAACCTGCAGCGCGCCGAGGAGCGCATCGGGGAGCGTCTCGAGGTGCTCATCGAGGCCACCGAGTCGGACGACGAGGACGACCCCGAGGCCGCCGTTCGCCATGTCGGCCGCGCCGGGCAGCAGGGCCCGGACGTCGACGGCATGACCTACGTCGAGGCCCCCGACGGGCGCGAACTGCGCGTCGGCGACATCGTCGAGGTGGAGGTCGTCGCCACCGAAGGCATCGACCTCGTCGGGGAGCTGCGCTGACGTGGCGCATCGTGGGACTCAGGGCCGCACGCCCGACGCGACCGAGGGTGGCGTGGCGGACGACGCAGCCTGCGAGCCTGCGGCCCCCGTCGACGCGCCTGCGGGCCGCGAGACCGTCAGCGACTGGAACATTGCGAACGCCTTGACGATGGGTCGCATCGCGCTCGTGCCGTTCTTCGGCTGGTTCCTCGTCGCTCGCGCCGGGCACGACGACACGTTCCGCATCATTGCGTTCGTGCTGTTCGCCGTCGCGGCGATCACCGACCGCATCGACGGCGACATCGCCCGCAAGCGTGGCCTCGTCACCGACTTCGGCAAGCTGATGGACCCGATCGCCGACAAGGCCCTCACCGGCATGGCCTTCGTCGGCCTGTCACTCATCGGCGTCGTGCCGTGGTGGGCAACCGTGCTCATCCTCGCGCGCGAGATCGCCGTCACCGCACTGCGATTCGTCGTCATCCGCCGCAGCCACGGCGTCATGCCGGCCAGCCGCGGCGGCAAGATCAAGACGGCGCTGCAGGCACTCGCAGCCGGCCTGTTCGTGCTGCCGCTGCCGTGGGTCGGGCACGCGCTGGCGTGGGCGATTCTCGCGGGCGCGATCGTCGTCACCGTCGTCACCGGCGTCGACTACTTCGTCCAGGCGGCGCGGCTCAACCGCCGTCATGGGGGGCGCGGGACGGAAGGGTCGGCATGACCGTGGAAGCGTGCGAGACGGCTCAGCGGCTCGTCGAGGATTTCACCCGTCGCGGGCTGAGGTTCGCCTGCGCAGAATCGCTGACGGCGGGGCTCGTCAGCGCGGGGATCGCCGACGTCCCCGGCGCCAGCCGTGTGCTGCGCGGCGCGGCCGTCACCTATGCGACGGAGGCGAAAGCCGCCGTCCTCGGGGTGGACGAAGCTCTGCTCGCCGAACGCGGAGCCGTCGATGCCGAGGTCGCCACCCAGATGGCGCGCGGTGCGCTACGTCTCTTCGAAGCCGACGTGGCCGCCGCGACGACGGGCGTTGCCGGGCCGAGCGAACAGGACGGTCAACCTGTCGGACGCTGCTACGTGGCGATCGCGGTCGTGGACCGGGAATCCGAGCCCGACGGTGTGCGTTGTCACGTTCAAGAGTTCACCTTCAGCGGTGATCGCGCGGCGATCCGTCGGGCTGCGAGCGAAGCAGCATGGCGGATGAGCCTCGACCAGGCGTGAGGGCGCGCACGATCCGTATGGAACACGCCGCCGACGAAACCGTCGTCGGCGGCCCGTCCACGGCGGCCCTCGGAGGGTTGTCACCCGTCGCCGCTACAGTGATAGCAACCAAAACTGGCACGCACGTGCCATCGTCACCAGGAGATACGCATGATCTTGCTTCGCGAAGAGCTCGGTGACGTGCTGCGCTCCCAGCGTCAGGCGCAGGGGCGCACCCTACGCGAGGTCTCGAAGGCGGCACGCGTCTCGCTCGGTTACCTGAGCGAGATCGAGCGCGGCGAGAAGGAAGCCTCGTCCGAGCTGCTCGCCGCCGTCTGCGAGGCGCTCGAGCTGCCGATGTCGCAGACGCTGCACCTCGTCGCCCAGAACGTCGCGCGCGCCGAGGCTGCGCACGCACCCGTCGTCCTGCACCCCAACCGTGCGGCGGTCGCCAAGGCTGCGTGACGGCCCTCGGCTGAGCGGCGCCGTCGCGGGGAGCCCGCCGCGGTGATGCTCAGCGTCGTTTGCGGATGCCGTGCGGCCCGGCGACGAACCCCGCGTCCATCAGCGCCTTCACGATCGGCTCGTCCGAGGTGAGGGCGCTGATCCCGTTCACCGTCTTGATGCTGAGCGAGTCGACCTGGCCGCCGCTGACGAGCCCCGCCAATCGTGCGCCCACCTCCGGCCAGACGGCGTCCTCGGCCGTCCAGGTGAGGGCCGTGCGGCCGCCGCGTTCCACGTAGGCGACGAGAGCGCCGTCGGCGATGACGACGAGCGCGCCCGCCTTGCGCCCGGGACGGTGACCGGCGTGCTCGTCACGTGCCGGTGGCCACGGCAGCGCCGCGCCAAACGGGTTGGCCGGGTCGCAGGCCGCGAGCACGAGACACTCGACGGGCCGCGCACCCCACGGATCGGGCTCCGGCGCGCGCGTCGCACGCAGCGCATCGACGGCGACCGACGCCCCGAACTGCGAGGCACCGAGACCTTCGACGAAGTAGCCGCGCCGCACGAGCCCACGCTCCTCGGCGCCGGCGAGCACCTTGTAGACGGCGCCGAACCCACCGACGACGTCCTCGTCGACGACGGCGCCGCGCGTCACGATGCCGTGGCGGGCGAGCAGCCCCTCGGCCCGCGTGAACGTGCGTTCGGTGAGATCATCCTCGGCTGCGGGCAGAAGGCGCCACCGTCCGACGGCGGTCGGAGGGGTCCTGCCGGCGGCCGCTGCGCTGGGGCGGCCGGCACGCGACGACAACGACGGACCCCGCAGGCGGGCATACCGCGAGCCGCGCGCCGTCGACACCCGCGGCTTGTGCGCACTCGCGCCGCCGGTGAGCAGAGCGCGCACGGGCGCGAACGTGTCGCCGCTGACGTGACCGTTCCACGCCGCGTCCCACAGCGCGCTCGTGAGAGCCGAGTCGTCCGCGGTTGCCAGGCGAGTGCGCAGATCGGCGAACAGGTGGCTGCCACCAACCCCGAGGGCTCGCGCCACTGCGGCGCCGGTTAGGGGCGAGCGCCCCTTCTGCGTCCCGGTCTGAGTGGGCGCTGCCGTCCTGTCGTCGCGGGACTCAGCGGTCGCGCCGTGCGCACCTGAGTCAGCCGTCATCGGGGCGGCGGCACCCGCCACCTCGGCGAGTTGGTCGGCGGGTGGTTCGCTCACACCCGAGCCATTGACGTCGGCATCGTCGGTGTTATCGACAACGCCAGAGGCCGCCGCGTCGGATGTCTGCGCATCTGGCTCGGCGTCAGATCGGGCGGCACCAGATCTCGCAATCTCGGACGATGCGGCAGCGGCCGTCGACCGCTCTTCTGCGGGCGCCTCACGGCCGGGGGCGTCGAGCTCACTCGGAAGGGCGTGCGCGGCCAGCGTCAGGGGAGCGGTGTCGGGGAAGTGGAAACTGATCCAACCGTCGTCGGCGGAGATGCTGCCATGCCCCTGCCACAGCAGTTCACCGGCGGCGAGCAGCTCGTCGAGGTCGGAGGGGCGGTAGTTCGTCACGCGGGCCGGCAGGATGAGGCTCTCGATCGCGGACGCGGGCAGCGGCACCCCGACGAGCGGTTCGAGGGCGGCGAGCACACCGTCGGGTCCGCGCAGCCCCCCACCCACCTGCTGCCAGCGCGGCAGGAAACGGGCGTACTGCTCCGCGGCGACCGGTTCGATCTCCGCGCGCAATGACGCCAGCGACATGCGTCGCAGCGTGCGCAAGACGCCCGGGTCGCAGAACTCCCCGTCACGATCGCCGCCGCCGAGCGAGTCGGGCAGCAGAGCTCCGTGGACGAGGCGCGAGTCGTGCGCGAGCCGCGTCAGCGCACTCGTGACGACGGCGACGCCGAGGCCGTAGTGTCGCGCCGCGCGGGCCGCGGTGAACGGGGCGTGGCTCGCCGCGTATCGCAGCAGTAGATCGTCGAGCGGCGCCGTCACGGGTTCGAGATACGCCTGTGCAACGCCGGGCGGCAGTGCGACACCGAGCGCATCCCGCAGACGCGACGCGTCCTCGATCGCGGCGAGGCGCACGTCACCGCCCCAACGCACCTCGATGGCGCGCCGGGCCGCGACGAGTTCGCGCCACCACGGCTCGACGTCGCGGGCCTCGGCACCGGGAGGTGGGTCGAGCTCCGACTCATGGTGGGCGGCGTCCGACACCACGTCGTCAGCCGTCACGTCCGTCGAGGTCGCCTCCACCGCGTCGTCGCCGGTCTCCGCCAGCTCACCTGCCGCCGTCGGCGCCGGACCGGATGACTCCGCCTGCGATACCACCGGGTCGGCCGACGACGTCGAGGCCGGCACAGCCCTTGCGGCGATCTCCTCGAGCGTCAGCGGGCCAAGGGCGCGCAGGGCATCGGCGAGATCCTCGGCATGGCGCAGACGCCGGTCGGGCGCGAGCCGTTGGGTGCGCGACTCGAACAGCCGCACGATGTCGGGGTCGAGCAGGTCGGCGACGGACAGTCCGCCGGCGGACCCGAGCAGGTCGGCGAGCAACTCCGGGTCGAGCGACAACGCGGCGGCGCGCCGCTCCGCGAGCGGCGAATCGCCCTCGTAGAGGAACTGCGCGACGTAGCTGAACAGCATCGCCTTGGCGTACGGGCTCGGCGACGTCGTCTGCGTGTGCACGACACGCACCTCGCGCTTGGCGATGGAACGCATGAGATTCACGAGGCCGGGCACGTCGTAGACGTCCTGCAGCACCTCACGCACCGCTTCGAGGACGATCGGGAAGCTGGGGTAGGCGCTCGCGACCTCGAGCAGCTGCGCGGCCCGCTGACGTTGCTGCCACAGCGCCTGACGCTTGCCCGGGTTACCGCGCGGCAGCAGCAGCGCACGCGCGGCGCACTCGCGGAATCGCGCCGCGAACAGGGGCGTGCCGCCGACCTGATGGGTGACGATGTCGGCCACGTCGTCCGGGTCGAGCACGATCGCCTCGATGAGGGCGTTCGTCAGGGTGTCGTCATCGCCCTCGGTCTCGAGCAGGCGGAAGACGAGCCCGTCATCTGTGTGCATGGCCTGCACCTCGACGCCGAACCGCTCCGCCATCCGGGCGCTGACGGCGAGCGCCCACGGTGCGTGCACGGACGCGCCGAAGGGCGAGTGCACGACGATGCGCCAGTCGCCCATCTCGTCGCGGAAGCGTTCGATGACGACGGTGCGGTCGGTCGGCATGTGCCCGACGGCTTCCTGTTGCTCACGCAGGTAGGTGAGCAGGTTGCGGGCGGCGAGTTCGTCGAGCCCGAGTTCGCGGGCGCGCGTGAGGGCGTCGTCGTCGCTCGTCTCGGCCATCTCCCGGGTGAACGCACCGATCGCCTCACCGAGTTCGAGGGGTCGCGACAGTGCGTCACCCTTCCAGAACGGCAACCGCGCCACCTGCCCCGGCGCGGGGGTGACGAGCACCTGATCGCGCGTGATGTCCTCGATGCGCCACGTGCTCGTGCCGAGGGTGAACACGTCGCCGACGCGGCTCTCGTAGACCATCTCCTCGTCGAGTTCGCCGACGCGGCGCCCCGGCCCGTCGCCGCCCGCGAGGAAGACGCCGTACAGGCCGCGGTCGGGGATGGTGCCGCCGGAGGTGACGGCCAGTCGTTGCGCGCCGGGGCGCGAGCGCAGCACGTCGTCGCTGCGATCCCAGACGATGCGGGCGCGCAGCTCACGGAAGGTGTCGCTCGGATACAGCCCCGACAGCATGTCGAGGACGGAGTCGAGGACGCTGCCCGTCAGACCCGCGAACGACGCCGCGCGACGCAGCACCCGTTCGAGGTCATCGCGACGCCACTCGTCCATCGCAACCATCGCGACAACCTGTTGCGCGAGAACGTCGAGGGGGTTGGCCGGAACCGCGATCGACTCGATGAGGCCGCGCCGCATGCGGTCGACGACGACGGCGGCGCTCAGCAGATCGCCGCGGTACTTGGGGAAGAGCACACCGTGGCTCGTCGCCCCGACCTGGTGACCCGCACGGCCGATGCGCTGCAGCCCGCTCGCCACGCTCGGTGGCGATTCGACCTGTACGACGAGATCGATCGCGCCCATGTCGATGCCGAGTTCCAACGAACTCGTCGCGACGACGGCGGGCAGGCGCCCCGCCTTGAGCTGGCCCTCGATCTCCGCCCGCACGTCCTTGCTCACCGACCCGTGGTGAGCGCGCGCGATGACGGCCGGCGTGCCCGCCGACGTCCCGGCACCGCCGATGAGCGCCGCAGGTGGGGTCGAGGCGCGCGCGTCATACCCAGGCATGACCTCGTCGCGGGTCGCCCGGCCATCTCCGGTGCGAGCCTCGTCAGCCCGGGCAGCGCCGGTCATGGCGTCGCCGACGGGGCCTGTGGCCCACGGGTCGACGAGGGAGCTCGACGATGCCTGCGCTGGCTTGTCCGCGTCTGCGGCGGTCGCGTCGTCGTCGTTCAGATCGGCCTCGTCGAGGTCGATGTCATCTGCCCCGGCTGAGCTGCCGAGCGCTTCCGCCTGCGCCGCGGCGTCGAGGCGCTCGGCCCAGATCTCGTTGAGGCGTGCCGTCAGACGCTCGGCGAGTCGCCGCGAGTTGGCGAACACGAGCGTCGAGGTGTGCGCGGCGATGAGGTCGACGATGCGTTCCTCGACGTGGGGCCAGATCGACGCCGTCCGCTCCGGGGCGTGATCGTCGAACGGGGCGTCGTCGTCCCGCGGGCTGGAGGCGAGGTCTGCCATGTCCTCGACGGGGACGACGACGTCGAGCTCCCACGTCTTCGTGATCGGCGGCGCGACCGTCGTGACGGGGCGCCCGCCGGCGAGATAGCGCTCGACCTCGCTGATCGGGCGGACGGTGGCCGACAGGCCGATGCGCTGCGCGGGGGAGTCGAGCAACTCGTCGAGTCGTTCGAGCGTGACGGCGAGGTGCGCGCCACGCTTGGTGCCCGCGACGGCGTGGATCTCGTCGATGATGACGTACTGCACGCCCTTCAGCCGCTCGCGCGCGTTGCTCGTCAGAAGCAGGAACAGCGACTCCGGGGTCGTGATGAGGACATCGGCGCCCTTGCTCGCGAAGTCGCGCCGCTGCTTCGGAGTCGTGTCGCCCGAACGCACCGCCACCGAGACCTCGGGCTCGCTCAGGCCGAGGCGCGTCGCCGCGTGACGGATGCCGACGAGGGGGGAGCGCAGGTTGCGTTCGACGTCGACGGCGAGGGCCTTCATCGGCGAGACGTACAGGACCCGGCAGCGGTGGTCGGCGTCGGGCTGCGCGTCGTCGCCTGCGTGCATGACCTGGTCGAGCCCCCACAGGAAGGCGCTCAGGGTCTTGCCGGAACCGGTCGGGGCGACGACGAGCGTGTGCTGCCCCTCACTGATCGCTTCCCACGCGCCCTCCTGAGCGGGGGTGGGTGCGCCGAACGTGCCCGTGAACCACTCACGGGTGGCCGGCCAGAAGCGTTCGACGACAGGGCTGTTCATGCGCCCAAGCGTGCCACGCGGCGCCGACAACCCCGTCGTTTCGCGGTTTTCGCCCCGTCAGGTTGCCCCCGCAGTGGCCCGTGGGCGAGGGTGGCGGGGTGCGAGAGAGTGAGTTCAACCGCCTCATGGCAGACGAGTTCGGCGACGCCTACGGCTCGATGGTGGCGAGCAGCCACGTCTTCGGCGCGCTCGACGGGCGCACCGCGAACGAGGCGCTCGCGGCCGGCGTCCCCGCCCGACGGGTTTGGCTGGCCGTGTGCGACGCCTTCGACATCCCCGAGGAGCGCCGCCTGGGCCGCGACCGGCCCGTCATCGACCACCCGTTCGAGTGAGGCCGTCTCGGTTCCGATGAGCCGGGCGGGTCGTCCCGGCAGTGGGTAGGGGTGAGCGGAACGAGGATGGCGGGTGCCGCCGTCGCGGGTCTGAGGTGGCTCGTCGACCGCACGCGGACACGCCACGCGACGATGTTCGAACGCGTGTTCTATTTCGTGTAATGTGGTCCACAGATGCGACGCCGGGGAACCCTTCTCCACAGCGTGCGTGGCCAGTGATTCCGGTGTTGTCGGTGGTCGCATCTAGCGTCTGATTCGACACGAGGTCACCCAGCACGTCGGCCTCCTCGTCGATCGCCGGTAGGCGCGACCACCCACGATTTCGAAGGAGAACGGCCATGGCCAAGGCACCCACCACCCCCAACCCGTCAGCATCGGGCGACAAGATCAAGTCGCTCGACACCGTGATGGCTCAGATCGAGAAGGCCCACGGCAAGGGCTCGATCATGCGCCTCGGCGAGGACGTGCGTCCTCCGATCGAGGTCATCCCCACCAGCTCGATCGCGCTCGACGTCGCGCTCGGCATCGGTGGCCTGCCCCGTGGCCGTGTCGTCGAGATCTACGGCCCGGAATCGTCGGGTAAGACGACGGTCGCGCTCCACGCCGTCGCCAATGCGCAGAAGGCCGGCGGCATCGCGGCCTTCATCGACGCCGAGCACGCGCTCGACCCGGAGTACGCCCGCAAGCTCGGTGTCGACACCGACTCGCTGCTCGTCAGCCAGCCCGACACGGGTGAGCAGGCGCTCGAGATCGCGGACATGCTGATCCGTTCCGGTTCGCTCGACATCATCGTCATCGACTCGGTCGCTGCGCTCGTGCCCCGCGCCGAGATCGAGGGCGAGATGGGTGACAGCCACGTCGGTCTGCAGGCGCGCCTCATGTCGCAGGCACTGCGCAAGATCACCGGTGCGCTCAACTCGACCGGTACGACGGCGATCTTCATCAACCAGCTGCGCGAGAAGATCGGTGTCATGTTCGGCTCCCCGGAGACGACGACCGGTGGTAAGGCCCTCAAGTTCTACGCGTCCGTTCGCATCGACGTGCGCCGCATCGAGACGCTCAAGGACGGTTCGGAGCCGGTCGGCAACCGCACTCGCGCCAAGATCGTGAAGAACAAGGTGGCGCCGCCGTTCAAGCAGGCGGAGTTCGACATCCTCTACGGCCAGGGCATCTCGCGCGAGGGTGGCCTCATCGACATGGGTGTCGAGCAGGGCTTCGTCCGCAAGTCGGGTGCCTGGTACACGTACGAGGGCGACCAGTTGGGGCAAGGCAAGGAGAACGCCCGCACCTTCCTCAAGGACAACCCGCAGCTCACGGATGAACTCGAGCTCAAGATCAAGAAGAAGCTCGGCATCATCCCTGACGACGACGCGGTGCTCGAGGGCCTCGACCCGGACGCGCCCATCGACGCCGAGGTCATGGTCGACTTCTGATCGACGCCACGACGCGGCGGTGACGCCCCAGCTCCGACCGGGGATTGACGTCGCCGCGTGTGGGAGACGGTGAGCGTGACACATGCCTTCACGACCTGACGACGTCAGGCAGTCTCTGGGGCTGCCCGACTTCGTCGACCCCGTCGACGTCGGCGAGGCGAGCCTCGCCGCGTCACAGACGTGGGGCGACGAGCGACCGGCCACGGCGCGCGGCTTGTCGACCGGCGACCCTGCCGCCGGAGTCGCTCGTCCCTTCGGCTCGGCGGGCCACGAAAGCCGCTTCGCCGGTGACGACAGTGGTGACGGCGACAACGCCAGCGCCCGGCCCGGCCGCGCCGGGCGCCGGCGCCAGGGCCGGGGCGGTTCGGCGTCCGGGTACGGCCAATCATCGTTCGGTACGTCGTCCTTCGGCGCCTCGTCCTCGGGCGTAGGCGCGCGCTCAGGCGCCAAGCGCAAGGCCAAGAAGCAGCTGACGTGGGCCGAGAAAGCCGAGCGGCGCGAGAAGCGGGCAGCGGCGCGACGGGAAGCCGAGGCAGCTGAGCGCGAGAAGGACCCGATCGGGTACGCGCGCGAGATCGTCCTCACGCAGCTCACGGCGATGCCGCGCAGCCGCTCGCAGCTCGCCGACAAGCTGCGTGAGAAGGAGGTGAGCGAGGACGTCATCGACGTCGTCCTCGACCGCATGGAGGACGTCGGGCTCGTCGACGACGAGGCCTATGCCGCCATGCTCGTGCGTTCGAAGCTCGCCTCCCGGGGGCTCGCCCGTCGCGCGCTGCGTCAGGAGCTCAAGCGCAAGGGCATCGACGACGACGTCGCGACCGTCGCGCTCGAACAGGTCGACGACGATGTCGAACGCGAGCAAGCTCTCGTCCTGGCGCGCAAGAAGATGGTGACGATGAGCCGGCTTGACGAGCCGACGCAGACGCGCCGCCTCGCCGGGCTGCTCGCTCGCAAGGGCTACTCGGGCGAGCTCGTGTGGTCCGTCATCCGTCAGGTGCAGGAGGAAGCGTCATGAGCGAGCACGAATCAGGCCCCGTAGCGCCCCGGAACCCGACCACGCCGACCGGCGTAGACTTGGACAGCCATGGCTAAGACGTATGAGGTGCGCACCCACGGGTGCCAGATGAATGTCCACGACTCCGAGCGCATCTCGGGGCTGCTCGAACAGGCCGGTTACACCGACTTCGCGGCGCTTCCGGAGACGGAGCGCTCCGAGAACCCCGATCTCGTCGTGTTCAACACGTGCGCCGTCCGCGAGAACGCAGCGAACAAGCTCTACGGCAACCTCGGGCACCTGCGTCCGACGAAGGACGCGACGCCGGGCATGCAGATCGCCGTCGGCGGCTGCCTCGCGCAGAAGGACCGCGCGACGATCGTCGAGCGCGCGCCGTGGGTCGACGTCGTCTTCGGTACGCACAACGTCGGCTCGCTGCCCGCCCTGCTCGATCGTGCCCGTCACAACGCCGAGGCCCAGGTGGAGATCCTCGAGAGCCTCGAGGTCTTCCCCTCGACGCTCCCCACGCGTCGCGACTCGGCCTATTCCGGCTGGGTGTCGATCTCCGTCGGCTGCAACAACACGTGCACGTTCTGCATCGTGCCGGCGCTGCGCGGCAAGGAGAAGGACCGTCGCCCCGGTGAGATCCTCGCCGAGGTGAAGGCCCTCGTCGCGCAGGGCGTCGTCGAGATCACGCTGCTCGGGCAGAACGTCAACACCTACGGCGTCGAGTTCGGCGACCGTCAGGCGTTCAGCAAGCTGCTGCGCGCGTGCGGCGAGATCGAGGGCCTCGAGCGGGTGCGTTTCACGAGCCCGCACCCCGCGGCGTTCACCGACGACGTCATCGACGCGATGGCGGAGACGCCGAACGTCATGCCGAGCCTGCACATGCCGCTGCAGTCGGGCAGCGACAAGGTGCTCAAGGACATGCGCCGCAGCTACCGCAGCAAGAAGTTCCTCGGCATCATCGAGAAGGTCCGCGAGAAGATGCCGGACGCGGCGATCACGACCGACATCATCGTCGGTTTCCCCGGCGAGACGGAGGAGGACTTCCAGGGCACCCTCGACGTCGTCGAGGCCTCCCGCTTCAGCTCGGCGTTCACGTTCCAGTACTCGATCCGCCCTGGCACGCCGGCCGCGACGATGGACGACCAGATCCCCAAGGAGGTCGTCCAGGAGCGTTTCGAGCGCCTCATCGAGCTGCAGGAACGCGTCTCCTGGGCGGGCAACCGCGAGCAGGAGGGGCGCACCGTCGAGGTGCTCGTCGCGCCGAGCGAGGGCCGCAAGGACGCCGAGACGCACCGCATGTCGGGCCGGGCGCGGGACAACCGTCTCGTCCACTTCGCCGTGCCGGAGGGTGCCGAGCGCCCGCGCCCCGGTGACATGGTGACGGTCGACGTCACGTACGGCGCGCCGCACCACCTCGTCGCCGACTCCGGTCTCGACGGCGGCACGTACAGCGTGCGCCGCACCCGCGGTGGTGATGCCTGGCAGGCGTTGCAGGACGCGGCGGCCGACGGTACGCCGACCGGCGCCGCGAAGCCCGCCGTCAGCCTCGGCATGCCGTCGATCGGGCAGCCGCAGATGCCCGTCGCGACGGCGCCAGCCTGCGCCGCGAACTGAACCTCGCGCGGCAGCGACGGCGGCGCTGACCATCGCGCCGCCGCACGTGAGGCACCCACGTCGGCTCGTCCGGCGATCTCGTCATGACAGGAGCAGGATTCCCACGAGTGCGCAGCTGACGCCGCAGGCGCCGCGCGGTTATCGGCGCGGCACCAACGGCTACACCCGGATCACGACCGCGCTGTTCGCGGCGGGGATGGCGACGTTCATCTCGATGTACTCGGCGCAGGCCGTCCTGCCGCAGCTCGCTCGCGAGTTCGATGTCTCCCCGGCGACGTCGGCGCTCGCCGTCAGCGCGACGACGGGCGTGCTGGCCTTCGCGATCGTGCCGGCGAGCATCCTGTCGGAGCGGTTCGGGCGCATCCGTGTCATGGCGGCGTCGGCTCTGGTCTCCGCGCTCATCGGCCTGCTCATCCCGCTCGCGCACGATCTCGGTGTCGTGCTCGCCGGTCGCGCGCTGCAGGGCCTGACGCTCGCGGGCGTGCCGGCCGTCGCCATGGCGTACCTCGCGGAGGAGGTCGACGGGCGCGATCTGGGCGCCGCGATGGGCCGTTATATCGCGGGCACGACGATCGGTGGGCTGTCGGGGCGCCTCGTCGCGGGGCTGGCCCTCGACGTCGTCAGTTGGCGGTGGGCGATGGAGGCGGCAGCCGTCGTGGCCCTCGTCTTCACGGCCGTCTTCGTGCGCCTCGCGCCGCCGAGCCGGTTCTTCGCGGCCAAACCGATCGGTGTTCGAGCATCGATGCACAACGTCGCGACGCATCTGCGCAACGCACGCGTCATGGCGCTCGTGGCGATTGCGTTCCTGCTCATGGGCGGGTTCGTGTCGCTCTACAACATCCTCGGCTTCCGTCTGCTCGACGAGCCGTTCGCGCTGCCGCAGGCGCTCGTCAGCCTCGTGTTCGTCATGTACCTGTCGGGGACGGTGACGTCGGCGTGGGCGGGGCGCCTCGCCGACCGGTTCGGCCGCGGCCGGGTGCTGCTCGCGTCGATCGCGTTCATGCTCGTCGGTCTCGCCCTCGCGTGGATCGACTGGTTGCCCGGCGTGCTCGTCGGCATGCTCGTGTTCACGGGAGCGTTCTTCGCCGCTCATTCGAGCGCTAGCGGTTGGGTGAGCGCCATGGCCGACGAGCACCGCGCGGAGGCCAGTTCCCTCTACCTTTTCGGTTACTACACGGGCTCGTCCGTCGTCGGGGCGCTCGTCGGGCTGCCGTTCTCCCGCTCCGGCTGGGCGGGTGCGAGCCTCTTCGTCGGCGCGCTCGTCGTTCTGGCGGCGCTCATCGCGGCGTGGCTGGTCGCCGTCACGCGACGGACGCAGGCCGCGGCCACGCCGGGCGCCTCATGACCGGCGCATCCGCCACAATGGATGCCGTGAACGGCACTCCCGCGCCCTTGGAGGTCATCGCGCTCGTCGGCCCGACGGCGACGGGCAAGAGCGACCTGTCGCTCGACCTCGCCGAGCGTCTCGGCGGCGAGATCGTCAACGCCGACGCCTCCCAGTTCTACCGCGGCATGGACGTCGGGACGGCCAAGCTCGCGCCGCACGAGCGTCGGGGCATCCCGCATCACCAGATCGACACGCTCGACATCCTCGACGAGGCGACGGTCGCTCGCTTCCAGGAGGGAGCGCGCGCCGACATCGCCGCCATCCTCGCGCGCGGCCGGCGCCCCATCGTCGTCGGCGGTTCGGGCCTGTACGTGCGCGCCGCGCTCGACGTCCTCGACATCCCGCCGACGGATCCGTTGGTGCGCGCCCACTTCGAACAACGCGCGGTGGCCGAGGGTTCCGGCGCCCTGCATCGCGAGCTGGCCGCGAAGGATCCGCAGGCAGCACGCGACATCCTCGCAAGCAACGTGCGGCGGGTCGTGCGGGCCCTCGAGGTCATCGAGATCACCGGGCGCCCGTTCAGCGCGAGCGCGCCGACCAAGACCTTCCTGCGCCCGACGATCGTCCTCGGTCTGCAAGCCGACCCAGACGTCCTCGTCGCCCGCATCGAACGCCGCGTCGACCTCATGTGGGCCGCCGGAATGCTCGACGAGGTGGGCGCCCTCGACGCCCGCGGCCTGCGTCAGGGCCGCACGGCGAGCCGCGCGATCGGTTACAGCCAGGCGCTGCGCCAGCTCGACGGCGACCTCGACGAGGCCGCAGCGAAGGCCGAGACGGCCATCGCGACGCGCCAGTTCGCGCGCCGTCAGCGCGCCTGGTTCCGGCCCGATCCGCGGCCGGTGTGGCTGCCGTTCGACGCTCCCGATCTGCTCGATCGTGCGCTCGCGGAGATCGTCGCCTACGCGCCGGAGCGGCACGGCGCGGTGGCGAAACCTGACGCCGACGCGGTGTGACACGATGAGCGCGTGACGCGCATCCACTTCACCAAGGGCCACGGCACGCAGAACGACTTCGTCCTCGTTCCCGACGAATCCGGCGAGCTCGACCTGACGCCCGACCAGGTCGCCTACCTGTGCCACCGCCACGCCGGCATCGGCGCCGACGGCGTCATCCGTGTCGTGCGCACGGCGAACGTGCCCGAGGTCGCCCATCTCGCGCCGCAGGCGACGTGGTTCATGGACTACCGCAACGCTGACGGCTCGCTGGCCGAGATGTGCGGCAACGGCACGCGCGTCTTCGCCGAGTACCTGCGTTCCCGCGGTCTCGTGAGCGGTGACGAGGGGGCGCCGTTCGTGATCGCGACGCGTGCCGGGCTCAAGGAGATGGTGGCCGTGCCGCACGGCTGGGCCGTCGACCTCGGCCAGTGGCGCCTCGCCCGCGCAGAGGAGGCCGAGCGGCGGGGGATGGACTCGGTCGTCCAGGTTCACGGGTCACCGGACCCGCTGCCCGCCCTGAGCCTCGACCTCGGCAACCCGCACACCGTCGTTGCGCTGCCGCCGTCGGTGCACCTGTCGGCCCTGGACCTGAGCGACGCTCCGCACATCGACCCGCACCCCGAGCAGGGCTCGAACGTCGAGTTCGTCCACGCCATCGAGCACGCGCACATCGGCATGCGCGTCCACGAGCGCGGCTCGGGGGAGACCCGCTCATGCGGCACCGGCGCGGCTGCCGCGGCGCTCGCGACGTGGTGGTGGGGCGGCCAGCCGGCCGATCAGGTCGACTGGCGCGTCGACGTGCTCGGGGGCACGCTCGGTGTGCACATCAAGGGCACCGAGGTCGCGCTGTCCGGCCCCGCCGTGCTCGTCGCCGACGGCGAGATCGACCTGTCGCAGCTGTGAGGCTGCCTCTGTGACTGCTCGCGTCAGGCGTCGCTGCTGCGGCTGACGTCGTCGGACGCCGGCAGCGGCAGCGGCCCGCCGTCGTCGAGGCGTCCGATCGCGAGGATGCGGAATCCCTTGACGCTCGTCAGCCGCTCGATCGCATACGACGAGCCGAGCTGCTCGGCGAGCCACTTCTGCAGCGAGTCCGAGCCGAGGTTGCGCTGCACGACGAGATAGGCGTGCCCGCCGACGACGAGGCGCGGCAGCCATGTCAGCAACAGCTCGTGCAGCACCTTCTTGCCGACCCGGATCGGCGGGTTCGACCAGATGAGGTCGAACCGGACGTGGTCCGGCACCTGCGACGGCTGCGCGACGGCGACGTTCGAACACCCCTGCGCCGCAACGTTGTCGGCACACAGGTCGAGCGCACGACGGTTGACGTCGACGCCCCAGACCTGCGCTGACGGGGAGCGCAGCGCGAGCGTCGTCGTGATCGGGCCCCACCCGCAACCGACGTCGAGGAACGTCCCGCTCGGCGGCGGCGTCGGAGCGTGGTTGAGCAGGACGGCGGTACCGGCGTCGAGGCGATCGGGGCAGAAGACGCCGGGTGCTGTCGTCATCGAGACCGCGCGGTCGGCGAGGCGGAGCGTGAGGGTGCGACGCTCGTCGGCGGAGGCGGGCTCGGCGCTGAAGTAATGGTCGTTCATCAGGGCCCAGCCTACGGCGTGTCCGTGGGGCATCCGGAAGCCGCAACCACGCAGCCACCCGAGGCGATCAGCCCAGACGACCGGCCGCTGCCTCCATGCGCGACGGGACTAAATCGGTGGCCCCGGACGTTCTCTCCTGCGACGATGCTGGTGCGGCTCTCGCTTGCGAGACAATGAACCGCACCGCAACGAACGACGACCTTCGACGTGAGGATCCAGCCCTGAACGAGCGCAACCCCGCCGACTTCCTGTCCCGCCGAGCCCAGGCTCTCGCCGACAGTGACGACGCGACCCCCACCTACGACGAGCGCGGCTTCGTCGTCGACGCCTATGACGGCGACCAGTTCGAGCGCGAAGAACGCGCGGCGCTGCGACGTGTCCACGGTCTGTCGACCGAGCTCGAGGACGTCTCCGAGGTCGAGTATCGCCAGCTGCGCCTGGAGAAGGTCGTCCTCGCGGGCGTCTGGAGCGAGGGCAGCGCCGAGGACGCGGAGAACTCGCTGCGCGAGCTCGCCGCGCTCGCCGAGACGGCCGGTTCCGAGGTGCTCGCCGGCGTCGTGCAGCGCCGGCTGCGACCCGACCCCGGCACGTGGCTCGGCAAGGGCAAGGCCGAGGAACTCAAGGAGATCGTCATCGCCGAGGGCGCCGACACCGTCATCGCCGACGGCGAGCTGGCGCCCAGCCAGCGACGCGCGCTCGAGGACGTCGTCAAGGTCAAGGTCATCGACCGCACCGCGCTCATCCTCGACATCTTCGCCCAGCACGCGAAGAGCAAGGAGGGCAAGGCCCAGGTCGAGCTCGCCCAGATGCAGTACCTGCTGCCGCGTCTTCGCGGTTGGGGTGAGTCGATGTCGCGTCAGGCCGGCGGCCAGGCCGCGGGCGGTCAGGGCATGGGTTCGCGCGGTCCGGGTGAGACGAAGATCGAACTCGACCGTCGTCGCATCAACACGCGCATGGCGAAGCTGCGCCGCGAGATCGCTGAGATGAAGACGACGCGCGACACCAAGCGCAGCGGCCGACGTCACAACAACGTGCCGAGCGTCGCCATCGCGGGGTACACGAACGCCGGCAAGAGCTCGATCCTCAACCGCCTCACCAACGCGGGCGTGCTCGTGCAGAACCAGCTGTTCGCGACGCTCGATCCGACGGTGCGTCGTGCCGAGACGGCTGACAGGCGCGCCTACACCCTCGCCGACACCGTCGGGTTCGTGCGCGACCTGCCGCACCAGCTCGTCGAGGCGTTCCGTTCGACGCTCGAGGAGGTCGCGGACGCCGACCTGCTCCTGCACGTCGTCGACGGTTCGCACCCCGACCCCGAATCTCAGATCTCCGCGGTGCGCGAGGTGCTCGCCGACGTCGATGCGAGCGACGTCAAGGAAATCATCGTCATCAACAAGGCCGACGTCGCCGACCCCGACGTCATCGATCGGCTCATGCGCCACGAGAAGTACGCGATCGCGGTGTCGGCGCGCACCGGCGCGGGCCTGCCCGAGCTGCTCCAGCTCATCGCCGACGAGTTGCCGAAGCCGGAGCGCCGTGTCGACGTCCTGCTGCCGTACGAGCGCGGCGACCTGCTCAGCCGCCTCCACGCGGACGCGGAGGTCCTCTCGATCGAGCACCGCGGCGAGGGCACCTACGTCCACGCCAAGGTGATGCCGGAGCTCGAGGGTGAACTCCAGGCGTACCTGACGAACGCCTGAAGCCACGCCGTCGCGAGTTCAGCGACGGCCGACGACGAGCCACCACTGTCACGCTCCCGTGAGGATGGCGGCTCGTCGGCGCCCACGCGGGTGAGATGGCTCACCTGTCAGACGGCGCGGTGGTGTGTCCCACACTTCACCTAAAATGCGGGGGTGTCATCGACTTCCCGCCCTACCGCCACCGCGGAGCACCGCCGTCTCGCCCAGGCGCCGAAGGACAGCGACCCCTGGCGGCTGTGGGGGCCGTACATGGCGTCGCGGCAGTGGGGGACGGTGCGCGAGGACTACTCGGCCGACGGCAACGCGTGGGCGTATCTGCCGTTCGACCAGGCGCACCAGCGCGCCTACCGCTGGGGCGAGGACGGCCTCGCAGGCTTGTGCGACCGGTTCGGTTTCTTCAATGTCTCCCTCGCCATGTGGAACGGCAAGGACGACCGACTCAAGGAACGCCTGTTCGGGTTGACGAACAACGAGGGCAACCACGGCGAGGACGTCAAGGAGGTCTGGTGGCCGACGGACGCGACGCCGACGCACTCGTGGGCGAGCTGGCTCTACCGCTACCCACAGGCCAAATTCCCCTACAACCATCTGCGGGCCGAGGCGGCGCAGCGTTCGCGAACCGACGACGAGTACGAGCTGATCGACACGGGTGTCTTCGCCGAGAACCGCTTCTTCGACGTCGAGGTCAAGCACGCGAAGGCGAACCCGACCGACCTGTGCCTCGAGTACACCGTCACCAACCACGGGCCCGATGCGGCACCGCTCGACCTCGTCCCGCAGGCCTGGTACCGCAACACCTGGTCGTGGGGGCGCGACGACCGGGAGCCGTCGATCTCACTCGTCGACGCGAACACCGTGCGCGCCGAGCACGGCTGGCTCGGCGACTACGAGCTGCATGCCGACGGCAGCCCGCGCATCATCTTCTGCGACAACGAGACGAACGAAGGTGCCGTCTTCGGCCACGAGTTCAACCGTCGCGAGCTGACCAAGGACGGCTTCGACGCTCGCATCGTGCACGGTGACAGCGAGGCGATCCGCCTCGACTACGGCACGAAGGTGGGGTTCTGGTACCACTTCGACGACATCGGCCCGGGCGAGAGCGTCACCGTCAGGCTGCGGATGCGCGGGGTGGGCCGTTCTACCGCGCACCAACCGAAGGGCACCGCCCACCAGGAGCCGCCGCCCGGCGATCCCGCATTCGGTGAGGGTTTCGACATCGTCATGCGCACGCGCCGCGACGAGGCCGACGAGTTCTACGACGCCGTCATCCCCACCTCCGCCTCGCGCGACGACCGGCACATCGCGCGTCGTGCCTTCGCGGGTCTGCTGTGGGGCAAGCAGCTCTACCGCTACTACGTCGACGAGTGGCTCGCCGGCGACCCGGCCGGCGAGGCGCCGCCGCTGTCGCGCGTCACCGGCCTCGACGGGCGCCCGGGGCGCAACGTCGGATGGCGGCACCTGGCGCTCGCGGACGTCATCTCGATGCCGGACGAATGGGAGTACCCGTGGTTCGCCGCGTGGGATCTGGCGTTCCACACGGTGCCGCTCGCGCACATCGACCCCGAGTTCGCCAAGCATCAACTCGTCCTCATGTGCCGCGAGTGGGCGCAGCACCCGAACGGCCAACTGCCCGCGTACGAGTGGGCGTTCGAGGACGTCAACCCGCCCGTCCACGCCTGGGCGTGCTGGCAGGTGTACGCCATCGACGGCGGCCAGGATCAGTCCTTCCTCATCCAGGTGTTCAACAAGCTGCTGCTCAACTTCTCGTGGTGGGTCAACCGCAAGGACGCCGACGGGACGTACCTGTTCGAGGGCGGCTTCCTCGGCATGGACAACATCACACTCTTCGACCGCTCCACCGACGTGCCGCCCGGCTACAAGCTCGAACAGTCGGACGCGACGAGCTGGATGGCGTTCTTCTCCCAGTCGATGCTGCGGATGGCGCTCGAGCTCGCGCGGCGCGAGCGCGGCTACGACAACGCCGCGACGACGTTCCTGCAGTACTTCATCAACCTCGCCCGGGCGATGGACCGCACGAGCCCCGACGTCGTCTCCAGCCTGTGGAACGAGGAGGACGGCTTCTTCTACGACGCCCTGTCCGACCCGGCAGGCCACATCACGCAGCTTCGCGTGCGTTCGATGGTGGGGTTGTTGCCGCTCATGGCCGTGCTCATCGCGCCGAGCTGGGTGCAGCACGAACTGCCCGACTTCGTCCGTGAGGTCGAGTGGATGATGGAGCGCGAGCCCGCGATGATGAAGGCGATCGCGCAGGCCGAGCACGACTCGGGCGGTGAGAAGCTGACGCTGTCGCTCATCTCCAAGCGCCGACGGGATCTGCTGCTCAAGCGATTGTTCGACGAGGAGGAGTTCCTCTCCGAATACGGCATCCGTTCGCTGTCGGCCGCCTACCGCGAGGAGTACACCGCCCAGATCGGCGGGCGGGAGATGTCGATCCACTACACGCCGGGCGAGTCCGACATCGACCTGTTCGGCGGTAACTCGAACTGGCGTGGGCCTGTGTGGTTTCCCGTCAACTTCCTCGTCGTCGACGCGCTGCGCCTCTACGCGGCTTCGACGCCTGGCGACACCGAGTACGAATACCCGACGAACTCGGGCCGGTTCATGAAGCTGTCCGACATCGTCCTCGACCTCGAGGATCGCCTGACGAACCTGTTCCGTCTCGCGCCGAACGGACGCCCGGGCGATCAGCGCGAGTACCCCGAGGGCCCGCTGTGGGACGAGCACGTGACGTTCAGCGAGTACTTCCACGGTGACACCGGCGTCGGCCTCGGCGCCGCGCACCAGACGGGCTGGACCGCGCTCGTCGCGCACTACATCTGCTCCGACCACGCGCCGGCGCTGCCCGGTTTGCTGCCGGGGGAGTGACGTCGTCGTCCCCAGTCGTGACGGCTGGGGGCGCCGTCAGGGTGGCGGCGCAGGCTGATCCACAGCCCCGGCGCGCTCGAGTCGGTGCCGCGGTACGCGCTGGCCTAGGGTTGGGGCATGCCCGAACTGCCCTCCCTCGATGAGCTCATGTCTGCCGCCGTCAGTGGGGTGGGTGGGGTGCCGCGCCCCGGCCAGGCGAAGATGGCGCAGGCCGTCGAGCACGCCATCGAGACGGGCGAGCACCTGCTCGTCCAGGCGGGCACCGGCACCGGAAAGTCGCTCGCCTACCTCGTTCCCGCGATCCGGCACGCGTTCGACGTCAACAAGCCGGCCGTCGTCGCGACGGCGACGCTGGCGCTGCAGGCGCAGATCGTCGACCGCGACATGCCACGCCTCGCCGATGCCCTCGAGCCGCTGCTCGGGCGGCGTCCGACGTACGCGCTCGTCAAGGGCCGGCGCAACTACCTGTGCCAGCACAAGCTGACGGGCGGCTACCCCGACGACGACGCCGACACGCTGCTCGGTGTCGGCCAGGTCGACGCCGACGCGGGTCGCACGGGCCGCGAGGTCGTCCGGCTGCGCGAGTGGGCGAACGAGACCGACTCGGGGGATCGTGACGAGCTCGTGCCCGGCGTCTCGGAGAAGGCATGGCGGCAGGTGTCGGTCTCCAGCCACGAATGCCTCGGCAGCAAGTGCCCCGTCGTCGAGGAGTGCTTCGTCGAGCTGGCGCGTGCCGACGCGAAGGAGGTCGACGTCGTCGTCACGAACCATTCGTTCATGGCGATCGATGCTTTCGAGGGCCGCCAGATGCTGCCCGAGCACGACGTCGTCGTCGTCGACGAGGCGCACGAACTCGTCGATCGGGTGACGGCGACGATCACCGACGAGCTGACGACGGGCACGATCAGCGCCGCCGCGAAACGGTGCGGGCGCCTCGCCGACACCGACGACCTCAAGCGCTCGGCCGACCTGCTCAAGGACGCCCTCGAGCAACACCAGGAAGGGCGGCTGCTCGGGCTGTCCGACCCGCTCGAGATGGCGATCCGCGCCATCCTCGACGCGGCACGCTCGATCGCGAGCGAGCTCAAGCCCAAGAACCCGCAGGACAATGACGGCGTGCGTCAGATGGCGCGCGCGGCGATCGACGACATCTTCTCTACCTGCGAGCGCATCCTCGAAGAACGCGAACTCGACGTGCTGTGGATCTCGCACAATGCGCGCGCGAACATCACGGCGCTGCGGGTCGCGCCGATGAGCGTCGCGATGCTCATGCGCGACAAGATCTTCGGCGAGCGGACCGTCGTCATGACGTCGGCGACCCTCGAACTGGGCGGCAGTTTCGACGCTGTCGCCGGCACGCTCGGCCTGCGCGGCGCGGGTGGCCCGGCGTGGAACGGCCTGGACGTCGGCTCACCGTTCGACTACCCCAAGCAGGGCATCGCCTACGTCGCGCAGCACCTGCCCGCGCCGGGGCGCGACGGCATGTCCGAGCAGGCGTTCGACGAGATCGAGACGCTGATCCGCGCCGCGGGCGGGCGCACGCTCGGGCTTTTCTCCTCGATGCGCGCCGCGCAGAGCGCCGCCGAGGCGATGCGCGAACGCCTCGGCGACGACTTCCCCGTCCTGTGCCAGGGCGAGGACCAGATGGGCACGCTGGTGCGCCGTTTCGCCTCCGACGCGAACACCTGCCTGTTCGGCACGATGACGCTGTGGCAGGGCGTCGACGTGCCCGGTTCGAGCCTGCAGCTCGTCATCATCGACCGCATCCCGTTCCCTCGCCCCGACGACCCGCTCGCCTCGGCGCGCTCGCAGGCCATCGCCAAGATGGGTGGCAACGGGTTCATGGCAGTCTCCGGCACGCACGCGGCGTTGCGGCTCGCGCAGGGTGCCGGTCGCCTCATCCGTCATGCCGACGATCGCGGCGTCGTCGCCTTTCTCGACTCGCGCATGATGACGGCGCGCTACGCCGGGTTCCTGCAGCGGTCGCTCCCACCGTTCTGGCCGACGACGGATCGCGCGCTCATCCTCAAGGCCCTCGCGCGCCTCGACGAGAACGCGCCCCCGATCCGCGCCGTCGCGGAGGCCGGCACCCGCTCGACGAAGGCGCCGACGAAGAAACCCGCGACGTCACAGCAGGCCGGGCAGGCCGGTGCCGACGCCGCGTCGGGGGCGAGGCGTGAGGAGGCGCGCTCCCGGGCCCTGGCCGCGGCGCAGGCGGCCGGCGTCAGCGGCATGGGCACCGCCAGCGCGCTGCAGGCACCCCCGCCGAAGCCTGCCCCCGTCGAGGAGAGCGCCCGCACCGCCGTCACCGACGGGCACGCCTGGACGGCCGAGGCCGACGAGGAACTGCGCGAGGGCATCGGCATGGGCCTGACGCTCGACGAACTCGCCGATCACCTCGAGATGAGCGAGGACGCCGTCGTCGCGCGCTGCGAACAGCTCGGCCTGCGCCCGCAGGGATCCTGACGTGGCGGATGGCGCATCGTGTGGCGCGGGTGCGTTGTCGGTGGCGAGTGAGAGGGTGACGGCATGAGCGACGTCCCGCAGATCATCCTCGTCACCGGGCCCGAGCGCATCCTCGCCCAGCGCGCCGTCGAGGAGAGCCTCGAGGCCATCACGGCCGCGCACCCGGAGGCCGAGATCGTGCGCATCGACGTCGCCGAGTACCAGCCCGGGCGTCTCACGACGGAGTTGTCGCCGAGCCTGTTCGGTGGGCGCCGCGTCATCGTCGTGCGTGACTTCGACGAGGCGCCGGACGCCCTTGTCGACGAGCTCGAGGACGCGCTGAAGGTCGGTCTCGACGACGCCAACCTCATCGTGCTGCACAAGGGCGGCAACCGCGCCAAGCGCGTGCTGGATGCACTCAAGAAGGCGAAGGCGCGCGTCATCGAGGCGCCGGCGATCAAGTCGGATCGCGACAAGTCGGCGTTCGTCATGAACGAGTTTCGTCGCGCACGCCGCCGCATCACACCCGAGGGCGTGCGGGCGCTGCTCGAGGCGGCCGGCAAGGACACCTCGGAGCTCGCCGCGGCGTGCCGTCAGCTCGTCGACGACACGAGCGGCATCGTCGACGAGAACACCGTCGGCACCTACCACGGCGGCAAGGTGGAGGCGACGGGCTTCCGCGTGGCCGACGCGACCGTCGCCGGCAACGCGCCCGAGGCCCTGCGGCTGCTGCGCCACGCGTTCGCCTCCGGGGTCGATCCCGTGCCAATCGTCGCCGTCCTCGCCTCGCAGCTGCGCCAGGTCGCCAAGGTCGCCTCGGCCGGCAGTGGACGCAGTGCGGATCTCGCGAAGCAGCTGGGGATGCCACCCTGGCAGGTCGACAAGGCGCGGACGGCGTCGCGCGGATGGGACGGCGTCCGTCTCGGACGCGCGATCCAGGCCGTCGCCGCGGCCGACTTCGCCGTGAAGGGTGGTGGACGCGATCCGCAGTACGCCGTCGAGCACGTGGTCCTCGAGATCTGTCGTCAGCGCCACGCGCCGAGCGAGCGTCACTGACGGCCTCGGGCCCGCCGCCCCGATTGCGCCGCGCGGTCGCTCGGCTGGTAGATTTGAGCGAGTGCGTGTGGGCTCAGGTCGTGCGCACACGCAACAGCAGTAACCAGCGGTCTCTCATCGCCAGGTGTCCCCACGCCATATCCGAGAGGCCGTCTGTCGCCCTCACGACAGAACACATTCGACCGAAGAAGTGAGATTTTCGTGGCAAACATCAAGTCGCAGATGAAGCGGATCAAGACGAACGAGATTCGTACCGAGCGCAACAAGGCCTACAAGTCCGAACTGCGCACGTGGATCCGCAAGTTCCGCGCCGAGGTCGAGGCCGGCAACAAGGACGCCGCGTCGACGGCCCTCGCTGCTGCCTCGCGCAAGCTGGACAAGGCTGTCTCCAAGGGAGTCATCCACAAGAACCAGGCCGCCAACAAGAAGTCGGCCATGGCGAAGCAGCTCAACCAGATCTGATCGTCGTGGTGCTTCGCGAGAAGCGCTTCGCATGACGTGGGCCGTCACCTTTCGAGGTGGCGGCCTTCGTCATGCCAGGGCCCGGGCGGGCCGAGGGCGAGGCGACGCGCTGCCCGAGCCGGCCAGCGCGGGAAAACGCCGACGACGTGCCCCCGGCCGCCCTGACATAATGAGCCGGAACTTTCGCGGGGCCTGCCCGCACCGACGCGATGTGAGGACGATCCCTTGAGCGAGACCGAACACAGCCAGCGCTACACCGCGGAACTGGCGGGGCAGATCGAGCGCCGCTGGCAGGACGCGTGGGAGGAGGCAGGCACCTTCGAGGCCCCCAACCCGAGCGGACCGTGGGCGGACGAGCAGGGCGTCGCCGGGCGTGAGAAGGTCATGATCCAGGACATGTTCCCCTACCCCTCGGGTGCGGGGCTGCACGTCGGTCACCCGCTCGGCTACATCGCGACGGACGTCTACGCGCGCTATCAGCGCACCCAGGGCAAGAACGTCCTCTACACCCTCGGCTACGACGCGTTCGGGCTGCCGGCCGAGCAGTACGCCGTTCAGACGGGCCAGCACCCGCGCAAGACGACCGAGGACAACATGGTCAACATGCGTCGTCAGCTGCGCCAGCTCGGGCTGTCGCACGACGCGCGCCGCACGTTCGCGACGATCGACCCGTCGTACTACAAGTGGACGCAGTGGATCTTCCTGCAGATCTTCGACGCCTGGTACGACCCGGACGCGAGCAAGGCCCGCCCGATCGACACCCTCGTCGAGGCGTACGAGAGCGGCCGCGTCGCGACGCCGTCGGGCGAGGCGTGGGGCGACCTCGACGCCGCTGGGCGCGCTGAGGCGATCAACGCGCGCCGCCTGGCGTACAAGTCGGACGCCCCCGTCAACTGGTCGCCGGGCCTCGGCACCGTCGTCGCGAACGAGGAGGTGACGGCGGACGGCCGCACCGAGCGCGGCAACTTCCCGGTGTTCAAGCGCAACCTGCCGCAGTGGATGATGCGCATCACCGACTACGCCGACCGTCTCGTCGACGATCTCGAGCGCCTCGACTGGCCCGAGTCGATCAAGCTGCAGCAGCGCAACTGGATCGGGCGCAGCAACGGCGCGTCGGTGCGTTTCGACGTCGCGACCCAGGCCGGTTCGCGCGAGCAGATCGAGGTCTTCACGACGCGTCCCGACACGATCTTCGGCGCGACGTTCATGGTGCTCGCACCGGAGCACCCGCTGCTCGAGACGATCGTCCCGGAAGCCTGGCCGGCAGGGACGAATGAGTCGTGGACGGCGGGTGCCGGGACGCCGCGCGACGCCGTCGCCGCCTACCGCCGTGAGGCCTCGCGCAAGAGCGACGTCGAGCGTCAGGCGGGGGAGAAGGGCAAGTCGGGTGTGTTCACCGGTGCCTTCGCGACGAATCCCGTGACGGGTCGGGCGGTGCCCGTGTTCGTCGCCGACTACGTCCTCATGGGCTACGGCACCGGCGCGATCATGGCCGTGCCCGCGCAGGACGAGCGTGACTGGGAGTTCGCGCAGGCCCACGGCCTCGACATCGTGCGCACCGTCCAGCCGAGCGAGGGCCACCCGGAGGATCAGCCGTACACGGGCCAGGGCGCCGCGATCAACTCGTCGACGGCCGGGCTGTCGCTCGACGGCCTCGACATCGAGACGGCGAAGACGAAGGTCATCGAGTGGCTCGAGGCCAACGAGCGCGGCACGGGCACGACCACGTACCGCCTGCGCGACTGGCTGTTCTCGCGTCAGCGCTACTGGGGTGAGCCGTTCCCGATCGTCTACGACGAAGACGGGACGGCCCACGCGCTGCCGGAGTCGATGCTGCCCGTCGAACTGCCCGAGGTAGCCGACTACTCGCCGAAGACGTACGACCCGGAGGACGCCGAGTCGATGCCCGAGTCGCCGCTGTCGCGCGCCGACGAGTGGGTCAGCGTCGAACTCGACCTCGGCGACGGTGTCAAGAGGTACACGCGTGAGACGAACACGATGCCCAACTGGGCCGGTTCGTGCTGGTACGAGCTGCGCTATGCCGACCCCGCGAACACCGAGCGCTTCGTCGACGCGGGGTGCGAGGAGTACTGGCTCGGCAAGGGCCGCGGCTTCGGCAAGGGTGTCGCGAACGACCCGGGCGGCGTCGACCTGTACGTCGGTGGCGCGGAGCACGCCGTCCTGCACCTGCTGTACGCGCGCTTCTGGCACAAGGTGCTGTTCGACCTCGGCCTCATCTCGAGTGAGGAGCCGTTCCGCAAGCTGTTCAACCAGGGCATGGTCCAGGCGTACGCCTTCCGCGACGGGCGCGGCCAACCCGTGCCGGCCGCGGAGGTGCGCGAGCGCGTCGAGGGCGACGAGACGATCTACGAGTGGCATGGCCAGCGAGTCACCCGCGAGTACGGGAAGATGGGCAAGTCGCTCAAGAACGTCGTGACGCCCGATGAGATGTGCGACACCTACGGTGCCGACACGTTCCGCGTCTACGAGATGTCGATGGGTCCGCTCGACGCCTCGCGACCGTGGGAGACGCGCGCCGTCGTCGGATCACAGCGCTTCCTGCAGCGCCTGTGGCGCAACGTCGTCGACGAGAACACCGGTGAGCTGCGGGTCGACGAGGAGGGGATGGACGAGGCCACGACACGCCTCGTGCACCGCACGATCGACGGCGTCACCGGCGACTACGAGAACCTGCGCTTCAACACGGCCGTCGCGAAGCTGATCGAACTCAACAACGCGCTGACGAAGCTCGACGCCGTGCCGCGCGAGGCCGCGGAGGCCATCGTCCTCATGACGGCGCCGCTCGCCCCGCACCTCGGCGAGGAGCTGTGGCGCCGCCTCGGACACGAGCAGAGCCTCGCGTTCGAGCCGTTCCCGACAGCCGACCCGGCGCACCTCGTGCAGGGCACCGTCGTCGCCGTCGTCCAGGTCGCGGGCAAGGTGCGTGACCGTCTCGACGTCGCCGCCGACATCAGCGAGGCCGACCTCGAGGCCGCGGCGCTCGCCAGCGAGAAGGTGCAGAACTTCCTCGAGGGCAAGCAGGTGCGCAAGGTCATCGTGCGCGCGCCGAAGCTCGTCAACATCGTCGCGGGCTGATGGCTCGAGCCGGTGGCAGGGCCGGTCGGGTCGGTGTCGTCACCGACTCGACCGCCTGCCTCCCCGCCGAGTTGGTCGCAGCCTGCGCGCCTGACGCGGCGAGCCTGCTGAGGGTCGCGCCGCTCAACGTCACGATCGGCGACGTCACGCGCCCCGAGGACGAGTTGGGGGCTGACGCGGTCGCCTCCGCACAGGCCGAGGGGATAGCGGTGACGACGTCGCGCCCGTCACCGGCGGCGTTCGTCGAGGCCTACCGGGCGCTCGCGGACGCCGGATGCACGAGCATCGTGTCGCTGCACGCATCGCAGGCGTTGTCGTCGACGGTGAGCTCGGCGCGGCTGGCGTCGCTCGAGGCGGGGTTGGACGTCGAGGTCGTCGACTCGCGCACGCTGGGCATGGCGCTCGGTTTCGGCGTGCTCGCGGCGCTGCGCTGGTCGCAGGCCGGGTATGACGTCGACGCCGTGGCCGAGGCGGCGCGCGCCACGTGCGCGTCGTCGCGCACGGCGTTCTACGTCGACTCGTTGGAACCGCTGCGCCGCGGCGGGCGGATCGGGCGAGCCGGGGCTCTGTTCGGCTCGGCGTTGTCGATCAAACCGCTGCTGCAGGTCGACGACGGCGTCATCGCGCCGCTCGCGCGCGTGCGATCGCGGGGCAAGGCCGTCGAGCGGCTCGGGACGTGGGCTCTGGCTCAGGCCGAGAACCTCGGCGAGGGCGAACGCGTCTGCGCCGTGCACTCGCTGCAGCACTCCGAGTTGGCGCAGGTGCTCGTCGACCGGTTGGGCGGTGGCGCGTCCCCTGGGGCGGGGCGGGACGGTGAAGCGCGTTCCGCTGAAGCGAGCTCGACCGGTTCGTCTGGGGGTTCCGGTGACGATGCGACGGGGCCGGCCGGGCCGGGCGGCCGGGCTGAGGGTCCGCGAGCGGGCGGTGACGCAGGCGCGGCGGGCCCCGATGCGGCCGACCAGGTTGGCGACGTGGCTGCGCTCGGAGCGCCCTCGCCGGACGGAACACGGGGCGACGGTGCCCGCGCTGCAGCGGAGGCCGACGCCGCGTCGTCGTCAGCCGTGCGGTGGGCGATGGCGCCGGTGCAGGCGCGCCTGGGAGCCGTCGTCACCGCGCACGTGGGCGCCGGAGCACTCGGCGCCGTCGTCGCGGTGATGCCGGAACCGCCGGGCTGACGACGGCTGCTGCGAGCCGCATCGGGCGCGCCTCTTCCACAGCTGTGACGGCCACGGGCCCATCCGGCACGCGCCTGCACTCGTTTCCACACCTTCGGCTCGCGTCAGCGAGCGTGGAGGGATGGGGCTTCTTACCGTCGAGGCATGACCCGCAGAACGCTGCCCGAGACCGACGACCGGCTCGACGAGGTGCTCGCCGAGATCGAACGCGCCCGCCACGAACCGACGTGGGTGCCCGAACCGGAACGCACCGCCCGCCGACTCGTCCGAGCACCGGACGGCCTCGAGGACGCCCGATGGCGTCCCTCGCGTCCGGCTGCCCTGCTCATCGGCGTGTGCGCGGTGCTCGCCGTCGCCGTGCTGGGGCTGCGTCTGCTGCTCAGTTCCGGAGATGACGGTGCGGCACCGAAGGCGCTCATCGCGTCGTCATCGCCGCGTATCGCCGGGAGCGCCAGCGTGGCGACGACGGGGAGTAGGGGTGCTGCGGCGACGCCGTCTCACAGCACTGCCATGGCCTCGGTCGCCGGCGCGACGAGCGGCGCGCCTCTCAGCATTCACGTCGTCGGGGCGGTGCGGCGCCCGGGCGTCGTCCAGGTGCCGGCCGGAAGCCGCGTCGCGGATGCCGTGACGGCGGCCGGCGGGATGTCGGGTGCCGACGCGACGGCGATCAACCTGGCTCGGCCGCTCGTCGATGGGGAGCAGGTCCACGTCCCCCGCCCGGGCGAGAGCGTCCCCCCGCCGGTGCCCGTGGCGCCGGCTGCAGGGGCCACCGCACCGGGCGCTCCGGCGGCCGTGGCGGGCCCGACTGCTCCGGGAGCGCCCGGTGGCGGGGCCGCGGCCGGGGGCGTCGTCAACGTCAACACCGCGGACGCGACATCGCTCGACGCGTTGCCCGGGGTCGGGCCGGTTCTCGCGCAGCGCATCGTCGAGTGGCGTGAGAAGAACGGTCGGTTCTCGAGCGTCGACGAACTCGGTGAGGTCTCCGGTATCGGCGACAAGATGCTCGATCGCCTGCGCAGCAAGGTCACCGTGTGAGTCTCGGCGGCCACGACATGCGGCTGTTGTCGGCCGCGTGCGTCGCCTGGGCGGCCCTCGCCACCCTGCTCTCAGCTCGCCCCGACCCCGCGATCGTGGTCGTCGTCCTCGCCCTCGTGACGATCGTCGCCGGGGCCCTCGCGTTCGGGACGCGCTTGCCTGGTCTACGGGCGGACCAGTCAGCCCGAGCCCGGCACGAGGGCGAGGACGACGAGAATCCGGCGTCATCACACGGGTCGGGGTGGGCGCTCTGGGCGCTGCTGGTCATCGCGCTGACGACGATCGTCCTCGCTGCGGCGCAGGTGACGTTGGCGCACGAGGAAGCCGGGCCGGTGACGACGCTGGCCCGTGACCGCGCCGTCGCGACACTCGAGGCGAGAGTGACGGGCCAGCCGCACCGGGTCGTCGGTGCCCGAGGCGACGAGCGCTTCGTCGTCCCGGCCCAGATCGACCGCATCACGGCGCGCGGACGCACGCAGGAGGTCGCGACGCCCGTCATCCTCGTCGGCGATCGTCGGTGGACGAACCTCACCTGGCAGTCCCACCTGCGGGCGCGCGGGCGTCTGGCCCCATCGCAGCGTCTCGGCGCGGCGCGCGCCGTCGTGCAGGTCAACGGCGCCCCGGACGTCGTCGGCGCTCCGCCCTGGGTGGTGACGACACTCGAACCTGTTCGGGCCGGGCTCGTCGGCGCCTCGTCGCAGTTGCCGGACGACCCCGCCGGCCTGTTGCCCGCGCTCGTCGTGGGCGACACGGCCCATCTACCGGACGACCTGACGGACGCGATGAACGCCACCGGCATGTCGCACCTCAACGCCGTGAGCGGTTCGAACGTGACGGTCGTCCTCGTCGCGACGATGTGGTTGTTGGGGTGGTCGCGCACGTCACGTCGGGTGCGGGTGGCCCTGGCTCTCGTCGCGCTCGCCGCGTACGTCGTCCTGTGCCGACCCGAACCGAGCGTGGTGCGCGCGGCCGCGATGGGTGCCGTGGGAGTGCTCGGCACGTCGTGGGGACGCGAACGCGCCGCCTGCCCGGCGCTCGCGGCAGCCATCGTCGGATTGTTGGTGTGGGATCCGTGGCTGGCCGTCAGCGTCGGCTTCGCCTTGTCGGCGCTGGCGACGCTCGGGCTCGTTCTGTTCGCGCGACGCTGGTCGCAAGCCCTGCTCACGAAGCTCGGTTCGCGGCGCGGCCGGTTCGTCGACGGGATGGTCGAGATCACCTGCGTCCCGCTCGCCGCGCAGGCGCTGTGCCTGCCGGTGCTCGTCGCCCTCAATTCGTCGGTGTCGTGGGTCTCGATCCCCGCGAACGTCGCGGCCGAGCCGTTCGTCGCGCCGGCGACGCTCGGTGGCATGATTGTGTCGACCGTCGCCGTCATCGCTCCGACGCTCGCAGGGTGGCTCGTGTGGTTGCCGGGGCTGCCCACCTGGGTGATCTGCGCAGTGGCCCGCCTCGCTGACGCCGTCCCCGGCGGCTCGGTGCCCTGGCTGCAGGGGCTGGCCGGAGTCGTGCTCGCCATTGTCGTCGTGGTCGTGCTCCTGTGCGCGTGGCGGGCCATCGTCTTCACCGGTCGCTTCGGTCTCGTCGCGCTCGGGGTCGCGGGGGCGCTCCTGGCGGCTGTGCTCGCGCCGTTGCCGGGGGAGTCGGCCGCACCGCCCGCGTGGGTCTATGCGCAGTGCGCGGTGGGTCAGGGGGATGCCGCGCTCGTGCGCACCGGGGCGACGCGCGCCGTCATGATCGACGTGGGGCCTGCCGACGGCCATCCCGCGCAATGCCTCGAGCGTCACGGCATCACGACGCTCGACGCCGTCATCCTCACCCACTTCCACGCCGACCACGTGGGTGGACTGGCTGAGGTCTTGCGTGCTTCCGACGCTCCGGTGGCGGTCCTCGGAACGTGGGTCATGGAGGGCGCTCAGGAGAGCGAGGGACTCAAAGGCCGCGGTGCAGCGGCGTCGTCACGATCGCGCGGCGAGCAGGGCGCGTTGGGTTCGGTGCAAGCAGCGCTCGAACAGCCTCGGGCTTCGCTCGGGGCGCTCGCACCGGGACAACGCCTCGTCATCGGCGAGGTGACGATCGAGGTGCTGTGGCCGCGCCGCGTCATGACGGAGGGGTCGGTGCAGAACAACGCCTCACTCGTGCTCGACGTATCGGCGCCCGCGTATCACGCGCTCATGCTGGGCGATTGCGAACGTGAGGCGCAGGCCGCGGTGATCGAACAGGTGCGTCAGAGCGCCCGGCGACGCGCGTTCGACCTCGTCAAGGTGGCGCACCACGGTAGCTCCAACCAGAACGAGCGCCTCTACGAGGCGGCGGCCGCGCGTCAGGCCGTGATCGGGGTGGGCGCCGGCAACGACTACGGTCACCCGACGAAGAAGACGCTCGAACTGTTGGCCCGGCACGACGCGCGGGTGTGGCGTACCGACACGCAGGGTGACGTGGACGCCCTCGCGACGGGTGGCTCGATCAGCCTGCAGGCTCAGCGATGAGCGTGCTGCGCGCTCGGCACCCGTGCTGCCGCGTCGGCGAGGGCTTCGAGGGTGGCGGTGACGGCGGGGACCCGCTGCAGGTCGGGTGTCGTCACGGCGAACACGCAGCGCCGGCTCGACGGCAGCAGCGGCAACGTCACGACGTCCGGATGCGACGTGGAGCGCAGGATCAGCTCGGGAATGAGCGCGACGCCGAGGCCCTCCGCGACGAGGCCGAGAACGGTGACATAGTCCTCCGTCTCGAACGCGACGTCGGGCGCGTAACCGGCGCCCTGGGCGAGGCTGACGAGGTGGCCACGGCATCGGGGGCACCCCGCGATCCACGAGGCGTCGCTGAGCTCCTCCATGCGGACGCTCTCGGCTGCGGCGAGGGGGTGATCGCGCGGGACGGCGAGACGCACGTCGTCGTGCAGGAGCCCGCGGGTGAGGAACGGGTCCAGGTCCTCGCCTGCGGGGAGCGGGTCCGCGTCGTCGTACGTGAACGCCACGGCGACGTCGCAATCGCCGGCACGCAGGCTCGCCAGGGATTCCGGGGGTTCGGCCTCGGCGAAGCTGACCTTGACGTCTGGGAACCGCTCCTTGACGAGTGCGAGGGCGCGCGGGACGAGCGTTGACGATGCCGACGGGAACGCCATGAGGCGCACCCGCCCGGCGCGCAGCCCCGCGATGGCGGCGACCTCACCCTCGGCGGCCTCGAGGGCACTGAGGACGGGCGTCGCCGTGCGCGCCAGCACCTGCCCGGCCTCCGTCAGCCGCACCGAGCGGCCGAGGCGCTCCACTAGAGCCGTCCCGGTCTTCTCCTCGAGACGGCGCACCATCTGCGACACGGCCGGCTGAGAATAGCCGAGAGCGGCAGCGGCGGCGGTGAAGCTGCCCTCGTCGCTGATCGCCTTCATGACGCGGAGCCCGGCTGCATCGATCATGCACCAAGAATAACGTGCTCTTATCCATTGTTGAGACAATCGAACGCAGACCTATGGGAGGGGCAGGATGATGAGCGGCGTCGCGGAACTGACCGATTTCGTGCGCGCGGGAGGGCTGTTCGTCCTCACCGGCGCCGGCATCTCGACCGAATCCGGCATCCCCGACTACCGGCGCCCCGACGGCACGCGCCGCACGGTTCCCATGACATACCAACAGTTCCTCGCCACCCACGAGGCGCGTCAACGGTACTGGGCGCGCAGTGCCGTCGGCTGGGAGATCTTCGACGCGGCGGAACCGAACGTCGGGCACGTCGCGCTGGCGCGACTGCAGGGTGGCGGCCTCGTCGATCACCTCGTGACGCAGAACGTCGACGGCCTTCATGCGCGTGCCGGTGCCCGCGACGTCACCGAGCTGCATGGGTCGCTCGAGCACGTCGTCTGCGTCGCGTGCGGGACGCGGGAAGGGCGCCGTGGCTTCCAGGTGCGCCTGCGCGAACTCAACCCCCAGCTGCCGACGCAGGCGCGCCTGCTCGCCGACGGCGACGCGGACGTGGCGGTCGAGCTGGAGCGCGGTGTCATCGTGCCGGCGTGCCTGCGCTGCACGGCCACGACGGTGAAGCCGGACGTCGTCATGTTCGGTGAGTCCGTCGCTCCTGAGGTCGTGGAGGCGCAGATGCGGGCAGTGGAACGCTGCCGGGGCGTGCTCGTGCTCGGCAGTTCGCTCAAGGTGATGTCGGGTTACCGGTTCGTGCTCGCCGCCCTCAAGCAGCAGAAGCCGGTCGCCCTCGTCGGGCTCGGCGCGATGCGTGGCGAGGAGCGGGTCGACCTCGTCGTGCGCGAACCCCTCGGCCCGACCCTCACCGCCGTGTGCGACGCGCTGGGGCTCGACCTCGCGACGTCCTGACGTCTCGGCGTCGAACGTCGGGGCGCAGAAGGGGCTGAGAGTCGAGTTGCAACCACACGCTGGACCGATCCGCGCGGCGGGGCCAGCGCCTCAGATGCTGCGCAGGACGGCCGTGACCTTGCCCATGATGCTCGCGTGGTCGCCGTCGATCGGGGAGTAGGCCTCGTTCGCGGGCATGAGCCACGTCTTGCCCTCGCTGCGGCGCAGCGTCTTGACCGTGGCCTCCGAGTCGAGCAGTGCCGCGACGATCTCCCCGTTGGCGGCGTCGGCCTGGCGTCGCACGACGACCCAGTCGCCCTCGCAGATGGCCGCATCGATCATCGAGTCGCCCACGACGCGCAGCAGGAACAGCTCGCCGTCACCGACGATCTGACGCGGTAGCGGGAAGACGTCCTCGACGGCCTGCTCGGCGAGGATCGGGCCACCGGCCGCGATGCGGCCGACGACCGGCACGTATGACGGCGTGGGTCGCTCGTCGCCCGAGCCCGTCTCGTCGTGCTGCGACTCGGATAGCGCAGACACGGCGTTGCCGCGGTAGCCGCGGGTCGCCGCGCCCGAGTCGGGGGAGACGACCTCCATGGCGCGCGGGCGGTTCGGGTCGCGGCGCAGGTATCCCTTGCGCTCGAGTGCGGCGAGCTGATGGGCCACCGAACTCGGGCTCGTCAGACCGACGGCCTCGCCGATCTCACGCAGGCTCGGGGGGTAGCCGCGCTCGTCAACGGAACGTCGGATCACGGTGAGCACCTTGTGCTGGCGTGGCGTCAGCTTGCCCGGCGTGCGCTCCTGCATCGAATGAACGTCACCCATGGTGTGACCCCTCCTGGTCCTCGTCGCACATCGGTGGTCGCGGTGGCGACACGTGCACCCTCCGGCGGGGCGGAAATGCCCGCCATGACGGGGTTGTCGGTGCGCGGTGCTTGTGTATCTGACATCACCCACAGTACGCGGTGTCGCACACAGTTTTCAAAAATGTGTACGAAGAAATCCGTGCGCCCCGTTCGAAAGCACGTTCGGGTGTCGTACAGTTGTTCTATCGCACGCGTGTTCGATCGGTCCCTCCGGGCTGACCGTGTCGCGTGAGGAAGCCGCACCGGTGACGGTGTGGCGGCGCCTCGGGGGTGTCCCGAGAGAAGGAGTGGTTTCGATGGTTGCTTCGAGTACTGCAGTTCGACGTGAGCCCGTGCTGGGTTCGGGTGTCGACGTGCGCCGCGTGGCGCGGGTCGACACCGCGGCATCCCGCTCGCACCTCCACCTCGTGCCCACGGGTGGCGCGGTGCAGGTCGGCACAAACTCTCAGAGCGTTCGTTTCGCCCGTCGTCGCTTCACGGCCGTGTGCGTGGCTCTCGTCGTCGTGGCGGGTGCCATCCTCGCGGGCCGGGCGATGGCGAGCGGTGTCGACGGTACGCAGCGGCACGAGGTCACCGTTCGCGCGGGGGAGACGCTTTCGCAGATCGCGGCGCGTGAGATGCCGGGCGTGCGCAACGACCAGGCGGTCGTCGCGATCGAGCACGAGAGCAACCTCGGCTCGTCGCAGGTGCAGGCCGGCCAGAAGGTGATCATCCCCGCACCGTGAAGTGTGACGATCGCCATCGTCGTGTTCGAGGGTTCGAGGGGGCGTGAGTCGCCTCCCCCCGGCTGGCGCAGGATTCCGCGGCGCACGAGTGGCGGGGGTCGTCGCGAGGTTGCGCAGGGCGAGTAGACGCGGCCTCGGTGCTGTTGCGCGTTGGGTCTCAGGGGCCTAACATCTCTACATGTGGGGCTTTGGCCCCCGCTTCCCCCTAGATGTTGATTCTCCTCCGCTGATGTGCATCTGCGCTCTGAGGCCGGAATCCCGGGGTGGAGCGCCGTCGTCCCGAGTGTTCCCAGCCCCGTCGGAAGGTTTGACGTGCACTGTCCGTTCTGCCGCAACACCGACTCCCGCGTCGTCGATTCGCGCTCGAGCGAGGACGGCACCTGCATCAAGCGGCGCCGTCAGTGCCCGAACTGCGGCAAGCGGTTCTCGACGATGGAGACCGCAAGTCTCACGGTCGTCAAGCGTTCCGGGGTCAGCGAGCCGTTCTCGCGCGACAAGGTGATGTCCGGGGTTCGCAAGGCGTGCCAGGGCCGCCCGGTCACCGACGACCAGTTGGCCGTTCTCACCCAGCAGGTGGAGGAGTCCATCCGCTCGAAGGGCGCCGCCGAGATCGACGCCCATGACGTGGGCATCGAGATCCTCGGGCCCCTGCGCGAACTCGACCACGTCGCGTATCTGCGCTTCGCCTCCGTCTACCAGGCCTTCGAATCGCTCGAGGACTTCGAGACGGCGGTCAGCGAGTTGCGTCAGTACGCCGCCTCGGCGTCCTGACCCCGCGCGCCTGCCGAGGGCGCGCCCCCAGATCCCCCTCACGTACCAGCTCACCCCACCTGCCAGGAGGCTCACGGTCATGACCGAGACGACGAAGGCCCGCGCCAAGACGGGACGCCGCACCGGCGGCGTCACGATCGAACGCATTTTCACCACGCCCGGCGTGCACCCGTACGACGAGGTCACCTGGGAGAAGCGGGACGTCCTCCAGCAGAACTGGAAGACGGGCGAGACGATCTTCGAGCAGTCGGGTGTCGAGTTCCCCGACTTCTGGTCGCTCAACGCCTCCACCATCGTCACGACCAAGTACTTCCGTGGCGCCGTCGGCACCGACGCGCGTGAAAGCTCCCTCAAGCAGCTCATCGACCGCGTCGTGCTGACCTATGCCAAGGCCGGGCGCGACAACGGCTACTTCGCTACCGACGAGGACGCGGAGATCTTCGAGCACGAGCTCACCTACGCCCTGCTGCACCAGGTGTTCTCGTTCAACTCGCCCGTCTGGTTCAACGTCGGTACCGCGAGCCCGCAGCAGGTCAGCGCGTGCTTCATCCTGTCGGTCGAGGACTCGATGGATTCGATCCTCAACTGGTACAAGGAGGAGGGCTTCATCTTCAAGGGTGGCTCGGGCGCCGGTCTCAACCTCTCCCGCATCCGCTCCTCCAAGGAGCTGCTCTCCTCGGGCGGCACCGCATCCGGCCCGGTCTCCTTCATGCGCGGCGCCGACGCCTCGGCCGGCACGATCAAGTCCGGTGGCGCGACGCGTCGCGCGGCCAAGATGGTCGTCCTCGACGTCGACCACCCCGACATCGAGGAGTTCATCGAGACGAAGGCGCGCGAGGAGGACAAGATCCGCGCGCTGCGTGACGCCGGGTTCGACATGGACCTCGGTGGCCGCGACATCGTCTCCGTGCAGTACCAGAACGCCAACAACTCGGTTCGTGTGAACGACGAGTTCATGCAGGCGGTCGTCGACGGCGGCAGCTTCGGTCTGCGCGCCCGCGACACCGGTGAGGTCATCGAGACCGTCGATGCGCGTGAGCTGTTCGACAAGATCAACAAGGCCGCGTGGGAGTGCGCCGACCCGGGCGTGCAGTACGACGACACGATCAACGCGTGGCACACGAACCCCGAGACGGGCCGTATCACGGCGTCGAACCCGTGCTCGGAGTACATGTCGCTCGACAACTCGAGCTGCAACCTCGCCTCGCTCAACCTGCTGAAGTTCCTCAAGGAAGACGACACGTTCGACGCGGCGACGTTCGCCAAGGTCGTCGAACTCGTCATCACGGCGATGGACATCTCGATCTGCTTCGCCGACTTCCCGACCGAGTCGATCGGCAAGACGACCGTCGACTACCGCCAGCTCGGCATCGGGTACGCCAACCTCGGTGCACTGCTCATGGCGACGGGCCACGGTTACGACTCCGACGGTGGCCGCGCCCTGGCGGCCTCGATCACCTCGCTGCTCACGGGTGCCGCCTACAAGCGCTCCGCGGAGATGGCGGCCGTCGTCGGCCCCTACGCCGGCTACGCCCAGAACAGCCAGGCGCACAACCGCGTCATGCGCAAGCACCGCGCGGCCAACGACGAGCTGTCGTCGCACAAGGACATGGGTGCGATGGCGAGCGACATCCACGCCCTCGCCACGAAGGCCTGGGCCGACGTCGTCACGCTCGGCGAGAAGAACGGCTTCCGTAACGCGCAGGCCTCCGTCCTCGCCCCGACCGGCACGATCGGCTTCATGATGGACTGCGACACGACGGGTATCGAGCCCGACTTCTCGCTCGTCAAGTTCAAGAAGCTCGTCGGTGGCGGTTCGATGCAGATCGTCAACCAGACGATCCCGCGTGCGCTGAAGAAGCTGGGTTACCAGGACGAGCAGATCGAGGCGATCGTCGAGCACATCGCCGAGAAGGGCCACGTCATCGACGCGCCCGGTCTCAAGCCCGAGCACTACGAGATCTTCGACTGCGCCATGGGTGCGCGCGCCATCTCGCCGATGGGCCACGTGCGCATGATGGCCGCCTGCCAGCCGTTCCTGTCGGGCGCCATCTCGAAGACGGTCAACCTGCCCGAGACCGCGAGCGTCGACGACATCGCCGAGGTGCACCTCGAGGGCTGGAAGCTCGGCCTCAAGGCCATCGCGGTCTACCGCGACAACTGCAAGGTCGGCCAGCCGCTGTCCGACGGCAAGGCGGAGAAGAAGTCCGAGCCCGCCGCGACCAGCACCGAGACCGCGGCTGCGGAGAAGGTCATCGAGTACCGTCCGGTCCGCAAGCGTCTGCCGAAGCGTCGCTCGTCGCAGACGACGTCGTTCGCCGTTGGCGGCGCGGAGGGCTACCTCACCGCCGGCACGTACGAGAACGGTGACCTCGGCGAGCTGTTCCTCAAGTTCGGCAAGCAGGGTTCGACGCTCGCCGGTGTCATGGACGCGTTCTCGATCGCGGTCTCCATCGGCCTGCAGTACGGCGTGCCACTCGAGACGTTCGTCGAGAAGTTCACGAACCTGCGCTTCGAGCCGGCCGGTATGACGGACGACGCCGACGTGCGCATGGCGCAGTCGATCATGGACTACGTCTTCCGCCGCCTGGCGCTCGACTACCTCGACTTCGACACGCGCTCGTTCATGGGTATCCACACCGCGGCCGAGCGTGCGCGTCAACTCGAGACGGGTTCCTACGCTCCGAGCGAGGGCGACGACGAGAGCTTCGACGCGGAGTCGAACTCGCAGACGGCCGCCCCGGCCCGTCAGGAGCGCGCGGGTACCACTGCGCCGGCAGCTCCGATGACGTCGGAGGAGGAGCATGCCGACGAGGTCATCTCGGGCTCGGGTGCAGCCTCGGCCCGTGAGGTGAGCAACGAGATCCACAGCTCCACCGAGCTGCTCGAGAAGTTCCAGGGTCACGCCGCGGATGCGCCGATGTGCATGACGTGCGGGACGAAGATGCGTCCGGCCGGTAGCTGCTACGTGTGCGAGGGCTGCGGAAGCACCTCCGGCTGCAGCTGATGCTTCGCTGAGGCATGAAGGCAGGCGTCGCCGGTGACGAGAGTCATTGACGGCGCCTGCCGTCTTGCCCGCTGAGATGGATCGTCCTGCGATCGCCTCGATGAAGTCTCATGATGTGAGCGACGCGTCAGGTCGTCGTCACCGCCAGCGAAAGGAACCGGCCGTGAAGGCACTGCTGCTCGAGAACGTGCACCCCCTGGGGGAGGCGCTGCTGCGCGAGGCCGGCTTCGAGGTCGACATGCGCATCGGCGCGATGGACGAGGACGAGCTGATCGAGGCGCTGCAGGGCGTCGACCTGCTCGGCATCCGCTCCAAGACCGAGGTGAGCGCGCGCGTGCTCGACAATGCGCCCGACCTGCAGGCGATCGGGGCCTTCTGCATCGGCACGAACCAGATCGACCTCGCGCACGCCGCGGGGCGGGGCATCGTCGTGTTCAACGCACCGTTCTCCAACACGCGTTCGGTCGTTGAACTTGCCATCGCCGAGATCATCATGATGGCGCGCCGCCTCAGCGAGAAGGACCGCGCGCTGCACGACGGGGTGTGGCACAAGGACGCGAAGGGCAGCCACGAGATCCGCGGCCGCAAGCTCGGCATCGTCGGGTACGGCAACATCGGCTCGCAGCTGTCGGTCGTCGGGGAGATGCTCGGCCTGCAGGTCTACTTCTACGACACCGACGACAAGCTCGCCCTCGGCAACGCGACACGCTGCTCGTCGCTCGAGGAGCTGCTGTCGATCGCCGAGGTCATCACGCTGCACGTCGACGGGCGCTCCGGCAACGCCGGTTTCTTCGGCGCCGAGCAGTTCGCCGCGATGCGCCCGCGCTCGTTGTTCCTCAACCTCTCGCGCGGCTTCGTCGTCGACTACGACGCGCTCAAGACGCATCTCGAATCCGGTCACATCGCCGGTGCGGCGGTCGACGTGTTCCCGACCGAGCCCAAGAAGAAGGGCGATCCGTTCGACTCACCGTTGCAGGGAATCCCCAACGTCGTGCTGACGCCGCACATCGGCGGCTCGACGGAGGAGGCGCAGGAGGACATCGGACGGTTCGTCGCCGCGAAGCTGCGCGACTACGTCCAGCGTGGTTCAACGACGCTCAACGTCAACCTCCCGTCGCTCAACCTGCCCGAGCGCCCGGGTCAGCACCGCATCGTGCATTTCCACAAGAACGTGCCGGGTGCGCTGGCGCGCATGAACGGCATCCTCGCCGAGCACGGCGTCAACATCGAGGGTCAGATGCTCGACACCGCCGCGGACACCGGCTACGTCGTCACCGACGTCGTCTCCCAGCTGCCCGACGCCGTCCTGGACCAGCTGCGCGCGATGCCGGAGACGATCAGGCTGCGCGTCGTGCGCTGAGCCGCACCGACCTGCCGCGACCCGTCCCGCGACGGTGTACGAGTGCAGCGTCAGCGGCCCACGAACCGCCCACGCGAAGCGCGTACCCGCGCCATCGCGTGGGCGCCGGCGCCTTCGGACGTCATCTCGAGCCACCGGACGCACACCGTCCGAAGGGTGAGTCGCAGGCTAGACTGACCGGCAGAACCGACGACGCCGCAGCCGCAGGCTCCGCGTCGCCGAATGCCCCCTTCGACGCAGGTGACGGCGGCCCTCGCTGAGGGTTCGCCGTGCCGGGAGTGACGGTGTGATGCAAGCCCCCATGACGTGGTCCGACGAGGCTGCGGATGGCCAGCGCGAGACCGATCTGGGTCGGTGGCGGAGCACGTACGACCTCATGGCCGAGCACGTCGAGGCCGACCCCGCGTTCGTCGCGTCGTGGCAGCAGCTCGACGCGCTCGCGCACACCCGCGACGTCGAACTGAGGGCTGACGTCGAGGCAATGATCCGTCGCCCCGACATCGAGCGCTTCGCCGAGGCCCTCGCGCAGTGGGGCGCGCGGCCGGGCCCATATGTCGGGGCCGGCGCGCTCGCGCGGCACTGGCTGCCGCGCGTCGTGGCGCACTGCGAGGACCGCCTCGGCGAGCTCGAGGACGTGCTGGCGAAGGTGCTCGTCACCCCGACCTCGCTCGACGAGGCGGGCACGTCGATCGCGCGTCTCGAGGACGTCATCGGATCCGGTGGTCCTGATCTCGCGCGCGTGCCGACGTTCCTGTCGCTCGTGTGGGCCACCTCCGGCCAGGGGGACTGGCCGGTGCTGTGGCCGGGTGGGGCGGACGCGTTCGCGATCCTGGGGTGGATGGGGCGCCACCTCACGCACGCCGAGCGCTACGTCGACTTCGTGACGCTGTGCCGTGCGTTCAGCCCCGCCGGCGCCTACCGGGCGCAGCGCGTCGTCACGGCGCTGGGCGAGAAGCCGTCGTTCGTCGGCTTCGGCGCGGCGCTGCCTGCGCTGGCGACCGAGTCGACGCAACTGCACCGTTCTTTCGAGCAGGGAGTCGGCTATCCGGACGGCGAGTCGGAGGCACGCGCCGCGTCCCTGGCGCTGCAGTTGCGCGGTCATGCTGCGCTCGTCGCGCGCAGCCTGCACGAGCAGCTCGAGCGTGCCACGGGTGTCAAGCTCGCCGAGACAAGCCTGCAGACCCGGACGGAGGCGTCCTCGCGGGCGGCCTACCGCAGCGATTCGCACTCGACGTGGCTGCTGCCCGCGAGCAGCGGGGGAGCGCCCGCCCTGCGCGTGTGGATGACGAGCTCCGGCATCGCCGTCGGGCTGATGTCGGGCTGGGATCCCGCGGCGGGCGCCGAACGTCACGAGGAGCTCGGCTCGCGGCTCGAGCAGAACCTGCCTGCCGCTCTGGAGTTCATCCATCTCGGCCCGGCCGGCGCGCCGGACCGCCTGACGCCGACGGGGGCGTCGTACGAGGGTGGCGAGGTGTTCGTCGGCCGCTGGTTCCCGCACCCCGACGGGGTGGGGCGGCGCAGCTTCGCCGCGGACGTCGAGGACACCGTGCGCCGCGTGCTGCCGCTGGTCGACACGATGCGCGGCTCCGATGCGCCCGTCGAGGGCATCGACGAGGAGCTCGCCATCGCGCTGCGCGCCTTCCTGGCCGACCGTCCGTACCCGGCGGAGCGCGATCAGTGGCACGTCGAGCAGCGCCGCACCTTCGCGGCCTCGCTCGAAGCGGAGGCGCTCGCCGCGTTCGACCTCGCGACGTTCAAGCGCATCATCGCCGGTGGCGCCTACGGGTCGACGGGCACGCACAGTGTCCTCGACGCGCGCCTCGCCGCGCTCGATGCGCGTGGCCTCGAGAACCTCGCGCGCTCCGTCACGCACCTGCTGTGGGGTGAGGGCGATGACGCCGACCGCATCGACGCGGTCATCGACCCCGAGGGCGCCGATGAGGTCTCGCTCGACGAGGCGGTCGCGATGAAGCTCCTGGCGATCGCGCACCCGCACCGCTACCTGCCCGTGTACGCGATGACGGGGCGTGACGGCAAGGTCGCTCTCGCGCAGGCGCTCGGTGTCGTCCTGCCGCGTCGGCGCGAGTTGTCGCGTGGTCGGCTGCAGGTCATCGCCGCGGACCGGTTGCGCGGCAAGCTCGAACCGTTGCTGCCGAACGACCCGTGGGGGCAGGTGCAGTTCGCGCTGTGGCTGCTGCGCAAGGGCGAGACGAGCGTCGACCCCGAACGAGATCTGGTCGCCGAGGCGGCGGCGGATCTGCTCGTGGACGAGGAGTTCCTGCGCGAGATCGACGAGTTGCTGCAGGACAAGAAGCAGCTCATCTTCTACGGTCCGCCCGGGACGGGCAAGACGTTCATGGCGCAGCGATTCGCGGCGGCCCTGCAGCCCGACCCGACGAAGCGCGCCGTCGTGCAGTTCCACCCGTCCACGTCGTACGAGGACTTCTTCGAGGGCTTCCGCCCGCGTCTCGACGCCGCTGGCGCAATGGTCTACGAACTGCGCAAGGGGCCGCTGGCGCTCATGGCCGAGGCCGCCGAGGCCGACCCGACGACGCCGCACATCATGGTCATCGACGAGATCAACCGCGCGAACCTGCCGCGCGTCTTCGGTGAGCTGCTGTTCCTGCTCGAGTACCGCTCGCAGTCGGTCATGACGAGCTACCGGCCCGACGAGGGCTTCCAGCTGCCCTCGAACCTGTACTTCATCGGCACGATGAACACGGCCGACCGATCGATCGCCCTCGTCGACGCTGCGCTGCGACGCCGCTTCCACTTCCTGCCGTTCATGCCGCACGAAGGCCCGATGGAGGGGCTGCTGGCGCGCTGGCTGGAGCGCGAGAACGGCCCCGTGTGGGTGGCGGGCGTCGTCGATCGGGTCAACGAGGAGCTGCGTCAGATCCTGCGCGGCCCGCACCTGCAGATCGGCCACAGCCACTTCATGGTGCGCGACCTCGACGACGCCGCGCTCGCCCGCATCTGGAAGTACGGCGTCTACCCGTTCATCGAGGATCAGCTCTACGGGCGCGAGGACGTGCTCGCGACGTTCACCTGGGAGGCCGTGCTCGAACGGCACGCCCAGGCTGCGCATGCTGACGACGACGCGGCGCGCGCCACGAACGACGCGACGCCCGAGGGGCCATGACGGCGCTCGCGGCCGGTGCCCTCGCGCCGGACGAGCGCGTTCGCCTCACCCTGGCGGAGCACTCGCGTTCGGAGCCGGTCCGCGTGCCGAGCAGTGCGCGTCGCGCCCTGTTCTCGGTCGGCTCGGATCGGGTGAGGTTGCTCGCCACGGCCGATCCGGAGGCCGTCGTCGTCGAGACGACGTCGTGGGTCGGCACGGTCAGCGTTCCCGGTTTCGAGGTGCGCATCGTGCCACGCGTGCGGATGGCATCGATCTTCGCGATGCTCGGCGGACAGGACGCGTCGATCGCGTGGGGGAGTGAGACGAGCGATTTCGCGGGTGACGGCGAACTGCTCGACGGCTCGGCGCTCGTCGTCCTGTGCGCTGTCGAGGCGGCGACCCGCCGCGGGCTGCTGCACGGGTATCGCACGCGCGAGGAGGAGAGTTCGACGCTGCGGGGCCGCTTGCTCGTCGCCCAGCTCGCCCGCAGACCGTGGACAGTCGGCGCCCCGGTGTGCCGGTTCGAGGAGTTCACGTCAGACGTCGTCGAGAACCACCTGCTGCGCGCGGCCGTCGTCCGCGTGCTCGGCGCCCCCGGCCTCAGCCCGCAGACGCGGCGTCTCGCCGTCGAGCTGCTCGCGCGGTTCGACGGGGTCGCCGACGCCGATCCGAGGGAGCTGGCGCTCGAGATCCCGTTGACGCGGCTCAATGCGCACTACGAGCACGCGATGGGTCTGGCGCGTCTCGCGATCGACGGTTTCTCGATCCGTCATGACGCGGGTGAGCGCGGTGCGAACGCGTTCCTCGTCGACGTCGACCTCGTCTTCCTGCGCTTCGTCGCCACCGAGCTGCGGGCGCGGTTGTGGCCCGCGCATCGCGTCGAGCAGGCCGAGGAGCTCGCGCTCGACGACGCCGCGTCGCTGCGCGCTACCGCCGACATCCTCGTGCGTGACGCGAGCGGCCCCCGCCTCGTCATCGGCACCCGCTACCACCTCGGTGACGACGACGTGCCCCGCCGCACGGGTGACCCGCTGCACCTCATGACGGGCGGAGGTCGCGACACCGCGCGGACTCCTCGCGACCCGGCCGCCGCCGTCGCGAACGACGCGGCCGCCTTCTTCCCGGTCATGGTGCAGGCCGCCTCGCTCGACCTCGACGCAGCACTCGTCGTCTATGCCCACGCGCGGCGCCGCCCGGCGAGCCGCATCCGGATGCCGGCGACGCGGGCGAGCGTCCACTCGTGGCACGTCGACCTCGACGCGTCGTGGCGTGAGCTGAGCGATGGCCTCGACGATCTCGCGGCGCACGTGCGGCGTCTGTGCGGGTGACGGGCGCCGAGCTCCTGCGCACGCCCCCTGCGTCTCCTGACACCCGAGACGCCGCGCACGTCACCCCGCGGCCGCCACGCACCGGCGTCCGCAGTGCGCCCTGAGCGAAACCCGGTGCCGTCGAGGCGGTGCGCGAGCGAGAGCCCGACTATCGTGGCGGCGTGTCCACGACGATGAACCTGGCCCCCGCCGATCTCGAGCGCCGTGCTGCGCTGCGTCGCATGCGCCTCGTGGCGACGGGGCTGCTCGTCCTCGCGGCCGTCATCTACATCCTCACGCACGGCCATGGCGGGGCGTGGGGGTACGTCAACGCGGCGGCCGAGGCTGCGATGGTCGGTGCCGTTGCCGACTGGTTCGCGGTGACCGCGCTGTTCCGTCACCCCCTCGGTCTCAAGGTGCCGCACACGGCCATCATCCCGACGCGCAAGGATCAGCTGGGCAAGAGCCTCGAGGAGTTCGTCGCCTCCAACTTCCTCACCCCCGATCTCGTGCGCGAGCGCATCCGCGGCGTCGACGTCCCGCGACGCGTCGCGGCCTGGGTCGAGCGCCCCGGTCAGGCCGAGCGGCTCGTCGCCCAGATCACCCCGCAGCTCAACAAGGCGCTCGAGAGCCTCGACGAGGACGAGGTGCGCCACTTCCTCGACGCCGTCCTCATCCCGCGTCTGCAGCGCGAGCCCATCGGCGAACTCGGCGGGCACCTGCTCGAAGGGGTCGTCGCGGACGGCACGCACCACGGGTTCGTCGACGTCTGCGTCACCGAGATGCACGTCTGGGTGAGCGAGAACAAGGATGCGGTGACGCGCATCGTCGGGGCGAAGGCGCCGTGGTGGTCACCGCAGTGGCTCGACGACGCCGTCGTCGACCGCATCCACCTCGAGATCGTCAAGTGGCTCGCGGAGGTGCGCGACACACCCGATCACGCGATGCGTCGCGCGATCGACGCGTTCCTCGCTCGCGCCGCGCACGACCTGCAGCACGACGAGAAGACCCAGCAGCAGGCGGAGAACCTCAAGCAGCGCTTCCTCACCCACCCCAGCGTCGCCGACGCGGCCCTGAACGTGTGGTCGTCGGTGCGTCGGATGCTCGGTGACGCTCTCATGGATCCTGACGGCGAGCTGCGGGCGCGGATGGTCCACCACCTGCGGGCGCTCGCGCAGCGCATCCGCACCGATGACGCGCTCCACGCGAGCCTCGAACGTCGCCTCGAGGACGTCGCAGCCGCCGGCGTCGAGGGATACGGCCACGAGATCACGGCCCTCATCTCCTCGACGGTCGAGCGCTGGGACGCGCAGGACGCCTCCGAACGCATCGAGTCGTTCGTCGGGCGCGACCTGCAGTTCATCCGCATCAACGGCACCGTCGTCGGCGGCCTCGTCGGCCTCCTCATCTACACGCTCAGCCAGCTCCTGCCCTGACGGCGGGGGCGCTGGGCCCTGCCCGAACGCGCGCGGCCATCACCGGCGCGCGTGAGAAAATGAGCGAATCGTGACTACTCCAAGACCTTCGCAACCTTCCTCGAACGGCGATCCGGCGATGCCCGGGCCGCCGCTCGCCTCATCGTCCCGCCGGCGCAGGCCGAGCCGGAGCAGAGCGAACGCGTCACCCCGAGGGGACGAACCGGCCCTGGCCGCCGAGGCCATCCCCGACCCCACATCGGAAGCAGCGTCGTATGTCCTGCGCTACCCGGGCCACCTGCCCGTCGTCGAGGCGAAAGACGAGATCCTCGAGGCGATCCGCGACCACCAGGTCGTCATCGTCGCGGGCGAAACGGGTTCGGGCAAGACGACGCAGCTGCCGAAGTTCTGCCTCGAACTGGGGCGCGGGCGCGCCGGCGCCATCGGCCACACCCAACCGCGACGCATCGCGGCGCGTTCGGTCGCCGAGCGGCTCGCCGAAGAACTCGAGTCGCCGCTCGGTGAGACGGTCGGCTATCAGGTGCGCTTCGTCGACGAGTCGTCGAAGAAGACCCGCGTGCGCGTCATGACCGACGGCATCCTGTTGTCGCAGATGCAACGCGATCGGGATCTGCGTCAGTACGACACGCTCATCATCGACGAGGCGCACGAACGCAGCCTCAACATCGACTTCATCCTCGGCTACCTCAAGCAGTTGCTGCCGCGGCGCCCCGATCTCAAGGTGATCATCACGTCCGCGACGATCGACCCGGAGCGCTTCGCCGAGCACTTCGCCGGCCCGGACGGGCCCGCGCCGATCATCGAGGTCTCGGGGCGCACCTACCCCGTCGAGACGCGGTATCGGCCCCTCGTGCGCGAGCTCGCGCCGAGCAAGCCGGGGGAGGACCCCAAGCTCGAGGACGTCGATCAGGTGACGGGCATCGTCGAGGCCGCACAGGAGCTGTGGCGCTCAGGCAGCGGTGACGGTTCGGCGCAGGACATCCTCGTCTTCTGCTCCGGTGAGCGCGAGATCCGCGACGCCGCGGACGCGCTCAAAGGCGCTGACTGGGGGCGCGCGCGTCACGACGTCGAGATCGTGCCGCTCTATGCGCGCCTGTCCGCCGCCGAGCAGCATCGCGTCTTCGCCCCGCACCACGGGCGACGCATCGTCCTGGCGACGAACGTCGCCGAGACGTCGCTGACGGTGCCGGGCATCCGCTACGTCATCGACACCGGCACCGCGCGCATCTCGCGCTACAGCCAGCGCACGAAGGTGCAGCGTCTGCCGATCGAGCTGATCTCGCAGGCCTCCGCCCGTCAGCGCGCCGGCCGGTGCGGCCGCGTCGCCGACGGCATCTGCATCCGGTTGTACTCGGAGGAGGATTTCGCGTCCCGCCCGGAGTTCACCGACCCCGAGATCCTGCGGACGAACCTCGCGAGCGTCATCCTGCAGATGACGTCCTTGGGCCTCGGCGACATCGCGCGCTTCCCGTTCGTCGACGCGCCCGACGCCCGCCAGATCAAGGACGGCGTGGCGCTGCTCGAGGAGTTGCACGCCCTCGACACCACCGCTCAGGGGCCGCGCAAGAAGCTGACGCCGACCGGCCGCACTCTCGCGCGCCTGCCCGTCGACCCGCGGCTCGGACGCATGCTCGTCGCCGCCGCCGAGAACGGCTCGCTGCGGGAGGTACTCGTCATCGTCGCGGCGATGTCGATCCAGGATCCGCGTGAGCGCCCCGCGGACGCGCAGGCCCAGGCGGATCAGCAGCACGCCCGGTTCAAGCACGAGAAGAGCGACTTCCTCAGCTACCTCAACCTGTGGAACTACGTGCGCGAGCAGCAGCGCGAACTGTCCAGCAGTGCCTTCCGGCGCCTGTGCAAGCGCGAGTACCTCCACTACCTGCGGCTGCGCGAATGGCAGGATCTGCACGGCCAGCTCAAGGCGGCGTGCAAGCAGGCCAAGCTGTTCATGAGCGACAACGCCGCGAGCGTGGATGCCGTCCACCAGGCGCTGCTCACGGGTCTGCTCAGCCACGTCGGGCTGCGGGATCGTGAGAAGCGTGAGTACCTCGGCGCCCGTCAGGCGCGTTTCGCGATCCAGCCCGGCTCGACGCTGTTCCGACGCCAACCCGACTGGGTCATGGCGGGCGAGCTGGTCGAGACGACCCGCATGTGGGCGCGCACCAACGCGGTCGTCGACCCCGCCTGGATCGAACGGGCGGGCGCCCACCTCGTCAAGCGCTCGTATGCCGAACCGCACTGGGAGCGCTCGCGCGCGGGGGCCGTCGCGTCCGAGCGGGTCACGCTGTACGGCATCCCGATCGTCGCGGGCCGCAAGGCCGCCTACGGCGCGATCGATCCGGAGGTCTCTCGCGACCTGTTCATCCGTCACGCTCTCGTCGAGGGTGACTGGGATGCGCAGCACCAGTTCCTCAAGGACAACGCGGCGCTGCGCGCGCGCTTCGCCGACCTCGAGGCGCGCGCCCGACGGCGTGACCTCGTCGTCGACGACGACGTCCTGTTCGACTTCTACGACGAGCGCATCCCGGCGGACATCGTCTCCGGGGCGCACTTCGACCGGTGGTGGAAGAACGAGCGTCGTAAGAACCCGAGCCTGCTCACCTTCACCGAGGATTTGCTCGTCGCCGACGACGCGGACGCCGTCGACGAGTCGGCCTACCCGAAGTCGTGGCGGCAGGGCAGTCTCAGGCTCAAGTTGACGTATCAGTTCGAGCCGGGTGCAGACGCCGACGGCATCACCGTGCACGTGCCGCTGCCGGTGCTCAACCAGGTCGAGGATCACGGGTTCGACTGGCTCGTGCCCGGTATGCGTGAGGAACTCGCGACGGCCCTCGTGAAGTCGCTGCCGAAGAACATCCGACGCAGCTTCGTCCCGGCTCCCGACCATGCGCGGCGGGCGCTGGCGCTCATGGATGCCCAGGGTCGCCCGGGTGAGGTCCCGTTCGCCGACGAGCTGGGCGAGGCGCTGTTTCGTCTCACCTCGGTACGTGTGCCCGCGGGGAGTTGGGGCCCGGGGAAGCTGCCCGACCACCTGAAGGTCACGTTCAGGGTCGAGGATGAGCGGGGCCGCAAGATCCGTGAGAGCAAGGATCTCGCGGCGCTGCAGGACGAACTCGCCGGGCGTCTGCGTCAGTCGATCGCGAAGGCGGCCGGAGACCTCGAGCAGCAGGGGCTGACGCAGTGGACGTTCGGTGAGCTGCCCCGCCAGTTCACGAAGTCGGCCGGCCGCCAGCGGATGACGGGCTTCCCGGCTGTCGTCGACCACGGCCGTGACGTCGCTGTCGAGGTGCTCGGCACCGAGTCCGAGGCGCGCCAGGCCACTCGGCTCGGCACCCGCCGTCTGCTGCTGCTCAACACGCAGGTGCCGTGGAAGCGAATCCTCGGCCTCATGAGCAACCGGCAGAAGCTCGCGCTCGGCAACAACCCGCACGGTTCGATGGACGCCCTCATGGACGACGTCCTCGCGGCCGCCGTCGACTCCGTCATCGAAGGCATTCCCGGGCGCGAAGTGCGCGACGCAGAGCAGTTCGACTTGGCGCTCACGGCGATCCGTCAGCAGGTGGCACCGCTCGTGCTCGAGGCGGCCGAGAAGCTCGCGCCCGTGCTCGAGCACGCCGCCGAGGTGCAGCTCGGGCTGTCACGATTGACGGCGCCCGCGGCGAAGGCGTTGCACGACGACGTCGCCGCTCACCTCGTCGCGCTCATCCATCCCGGTTTCGTCGCCGAGACCGGGTTGGCGCGCCTCGGTCACCTCGATCGCTACGTGCGGGGCATGCTCGAGCGGCTCGACAAGGGCGTCACCGATCTCGTGCGTGACGCCGACCGCGCCGACCTCGTCGCGACCGTCCGACGTGAGTACGACGACATGGTCGCCGGGCTGCGCCCCGAGCGCCGTGGGGACGCCGACGTGCTCGACATCCGCTGGATGATCGAGGAGCTTGCCGTCAGCCAGTTCGCGCAGCGTCTGGGCACCGCTCACCCGGTGTCCGAGAAGCGGATCTACAAGGCCATGGACGCTGCGGAGGCCCGCTGATCGGGCGTAGGTTGGAGGCCATGGCGAGCATCTTCAGCAAGATCATCGACGGCGACATCCCGGCGCACTTCGTCTGGCAGGACGAGGTGTGCGTGGCGTTCCTCGTCATCGACCCCATCACCGACGGGCACACGGTCGTCGTGCCGCGCGGGGAGATCGTCGAATGGACGCAGGCGCCGCCAAGCATCTTCGCGCATCTCACGGGTGTCGCGCAGATCATCGGTCAGGCGCAGCAGCGCGCGTGGCAGGCGCAGCGCGTCGGCCTGCTCGTCGAGGGGTACGAGGTGCCGCACCTGCACCTGCACGTGTGGCCGACGCAGAGCCCGGCCGAGTTCGACCCGCACGCCGTCACGCGAGGCCAGGACCAGCAGATCCTCGCCGAGAATGCCGAGGCGCTGCGGGCGCAGTTGCGCACCGACGGTCATGCCGAGACCGTTCCGGACGCCGCGTCGCCGCAGACCTGAGTGGCCGCGGCGTGGGGGAATCATCCCCGCGCGCGGGGCGTTGAACGGTGAGCACCTGACGAAGGAGTACGACGTGCTTGATCCCACGCAACTGTTCCGCATCGAGACCGACACCCCGCTCGCCGAGCAGAGCGCCTCGACCCTCGTGGTCTCGCTGGGCGGTTTCATCGACGCGGGCAACACACAGAAGTTGATGACGGCGCACATGCTGGGCACGCTTGAGCACACGGTCGTCGCGTCGTTCGACGTCGACCAGTTGCTCGACTACCGCGGTCGCCGCCCGATGATGACGTTCGATCGCGACCGCTACAGCGAGTACGACGACCCGGCTCTTGTGCTGTACCGCCTCGTCGACGCCGAAGGCACGCCGTTCCTGCTGCTCGCCGGCCCCGAGCCCGACTACCAGTGGGAGCGCGTCAGCGAGGCCGTCCGCATCCTCGCGGCGAACCTCGGCGTCTCGCTCATGGTGAGCGCGCACGGCATCCCGATGGCCGTGCCGCACACGCGCCCGGTCGGTTTCACGCGTTTCGCCTCCGATCAGCGTCTGCTGACGGAGAACGAGCCGCTCTTCGGCAACGTCCAGGTGCCCTCGAGTGCCGAAGGGCTCATGCACATTCGGCTCGCCGAGGCGGGCATGGACACCGCAGGTTTCGCGATCCACGTGCCGCACTACCTCACGCAGGTCGAGTTCGCGGACGCCGCGCTCGCCGCGCTCGAGGCCGTCTGCGGGCTGACGGGGCTGGCGATCCCCGCTCAGGAGCTCGCCGCGATCGCCGGGCTGCATCGCGCCGACATCGCCAAGCAGATCAGCGAGAACGACGAGGTCACCGAGGTCGTCGAGGGCCTCGAGCGGCAGTACGACGCCTTCACCGAGGGTCGTCGTCGACGCTCGCTCCTCGCCGCCGAGATGAACGACCTGCCGAGCGCAGACGAGATCGGCGCCGAGCTGGAGCAGTTCCTGCGCGCCGAGGGAGAGGATCCGGGCACCAAGGGCTCGTTGTGAGCCCGCGAGCGCTTCTCGCCGGCCGTCGGTCTGAGCCGACGGCCACGCGGGCTTCGCAACGCTCGCCTGGCTGCGGCCACCCCTGCGGTGGCTTGCCGGGCCCCCGCCAACTTGGGAGGATCACCTCATGTTCGGATTCGGTCAAGACAAGAAGGCTCCTGCAGCCCCCGAGAAATCGTCGGGCATGCTCGACTCGACGGCCAACACCCTGGCGCAGCACCTCATCTCGGTGGGCATCGGGGGCGTGGCGACGTTCAAGTCGGCCCGCGCCGTCGCCGACGAGGCGATGAAGAAGGCGGGCTCCAAGGAAGCGGCGATGGACGACGTCGTCGCATCACACACGAAGCTCGCGGGCGCGAACGGCTTCCTCACCAACCTCGGCGGTTTCGTCACGCTCCCCGTGGCACTGCCCGCGAACGTCATCGGTTTCTACACCGTCGCGACGCGCATGGTCGCGGCAATCGCCGCCATCAACGGTCACGACGTCGACGACCCAGCCGTGCGCTCGGCGATCCTGCTCGACCTCATCGGTGCGGACGCGACGCAGGTCCTCAAGGGCCTCGGCCCGATGACGGGTGGCGTCGCGACGAACGTCGCCACGCGCAAGCTGCCGCCGGCGGCGCTCGCCGTCGTGAACAAGTCAGTTGCGTTCCGTCTCGGCTCGCAGGTGGGGCGTCGCTTCCTCACGCGCATTCCGCGCCTCATCCCCGTGGCGGGCGGCTTCATCGGTGGCGGCCTCGATGTCGTCCTCATCCGCAAGATCGCCCAGTCGGCGCGTCGCGACTTCGTCGCGCAGATCCCGCCGTCAGCCTGACGTCGCCCTGATTCCACCCCGAACGCCACTCGTCTTCGACGGGTGGCGTTCGGCGTGAACGGGCCGGTTCGGCGATGTGTCGTCTGTGCGCATCAACGGGCTTCCGGGCGACGATCTGACGGGCCGCGAACCCCCGCCTGGCCTTGCTCGAACGGCCCACTCACCCACAGGTGTGACGGCTACGGCCCGTTTCGCGGTCCGCAGGATGCCTCGTCCACAGGTTTGTGGCTCGTGGTCAGCGCGCGGGTGGCGTCATGGGTTTCGCTGGGGGGCATGAAGACAACAACACGACTCAAGGGCCTCAGCGCCCTGGTGGCAGCCCTTCCCGATCTCGTCGGCTCCGAGGGGGCGGGCGCCGTCATCGTCCTGTTCGAACGTGACGGTGCGCTCGCGGGGGTGCTCGGCTGGGCGGACGATGCGTGCGACGGGGAGACGGCGCACATGCTCGACGTCGTCGCTGAGCGGCGCGCGACGATGGGTGCGCAGGCCGCCATCGCCATCGCCTATCGCTGCGAGCCGGGCCGCGTCGACATCGCGGCCCTCGCGAAACGCATCGAGCGCCGCGTGCCGCTGCACCACGTCCTCGGTGCCAGCGACGAGCACTGGTGGGCCATCGAATGCGAGCTCGGCTGCTGTGACGGCGCGATCCACGAGATCCCGTCCCTGTCAGAGCAGACCCGCGAGCAGCTTCGCGACGTCCGCCGCGGCGGCGAGGCCATGGCCGCCACCGCGCGCCCCGTTCCCAGCGTCGTCGACGTCCGAGCCGCCTGGGCACGGTTGTGCGACGTCCCCGACACCGCGTCGGGCACCCGGCGACGCTCCCGCAGCGCCGACCTGCAGGTGCTCGCCGACGCTGTCGTCGATGGCCCGACGCGCGATGAGATCCTCCTGTGCGTCGCACCCGAACTCTTCCGTCTGCTGAGCCCGGGCACGCCGCTCGGCGAGCCCGGCCCGCCGATGACGAGCGCGTGCCTGCGAACTTGGCTGCCGCTCGTGCCGCGCCACGGCCGCGCCGCGTGGAAGGCCCTCGAGGCCGCCGCGACCTGGCGCGAAGGCGACCTGCGGGGAGCCGGTGCGTGCGCCGCGGCGTCGCTGCTCATCGGGCGGACGTCATTGGGGCAGCTGCTGCGCGACATCACAGGCACGGGGTTGTCGTACGAGCAGGCCGTCGGTGCGCTCCACACGAAGGCTCGGCAGAGTTCCGTCGCCTGACGAGCGTGCCGGTTGTGGGAGCGCGCCACATCGTGGACGTCGCCGCGCGGGCGATGGAAGCCGCGGGCAGGGCCGCCTACTGTGTCGCAGGTCAAGAGTTTCAGTGACACAAGCCCCGGCTTGCTGAGCGGCAACCCTCCCTCGCGGCGGGGTGCCCCGGGTGACGACAGGGCCGCCCGTGGGCGGCAAGCGCGAGAGGTGGGTTGCGACCCACCTCGGAATCGAGGACGTCATGGTTTCGCACCGTCGCCTCGCCGTGGCCGACCCCGCGGCGCCCCTCACCGACGGCGGGTTCAACCCGCACGCACGTGCCGTCCACATCGGCACCCTGACGCTGGAGAACGGCGCCGCCCTGCCCGACGTCGTCATGACGTACGAGTGCTGGGGCGAGCTGAACGACGACGCGAGCAACGCCGTCCTCGTCGAGCACGCCCTGACCGGAGACTCGCACGTCGTCGGGCCGGTCGGCCCCGGGCAGCCGACGGCGGGGTGGTGGCCTGGTCTCATCGGCCCCGGCGCGCCCCTCGACACCGACGAGCTGTTCGTCGTGGCGATCAACGTGCTCGGCGGCTGTCGCGGCAGCACGGGCCCCATGTCGCTCGCACCAGACGGCCGGGTGTGGGGCGGGCGCTTCCCACACGTCAGCGTCAGGGATCAGGCGCGCGCCGAGGCGCGGGTCGCCGACGCTCTCGGCATCGCGCACTTCCACACCGTCATCGGCGGCTCCTTCGGCGGGATGCGCGCCGCGGAGTGGGTGGCGACCTTCCCGCATCGGGTGCAGCGCGCCCTCGTCGTCGCGAGCTGCGCGGCGGCGGGCGCCGACCAGATCGCGTGGGGGCACACGCAGGTGCGGGCAATCGAAGCTGACCCGGATTTCCGGGGTGGCGGCTACCTCGAGCAGGGCGTCTTCCCGACGTCGGGGCTCGGGCTCGCCCGCCAGATCGCGCACACCTCCTACCGCAGCGCGCACGAGTTGCAGGAGCGGTTCGGGCGCGAGTCGCAGGGAGCGGACCGCACGCTCGACGGCGGCCTGTTCGCCGTCGAGAGCTATCTCGAGCACCACGCCGCGAAACTCGTCGCGCGGTTCGACGCCATGAGTTATGTGCGGCTCACGCAGGCGATGGCGACGCACGACGTCGGCCGCGGCCGCGGCGGCATCGAGCCTGCGCTCCGGGTGTTCGGGGGTGAGCTCGTCGTCGCCGCGGTCGACTCCGATCGGCTGTTCCCGGTCAGTGCCTCCGCCGACATCGTCCGGGCTCACGGGCGCGGACGGCTGCGTCTCATCCACTCGCCGCACGGTCACGACGGTTTCCTCATCGAGGCCGACCAGATCGCGGCGCTCGTGCGCGAGGTCATCGCTCGGCCGCTCACGGCCGAGGCGGGCCGCGTCCGTCCCGTGGCGTGACGGCGGGCGCTCGCGGCACCTCGGGTAGCGTGTGAGCCGATCGCCACAGTCGCAGAACAGGGGTTGCGCATGTCCGTCGTCGTCAGTTTCGCTCCGGGCCCGGAGGGTGAGGCCGCGGTGGCCGAGGCCGTGCGTCAGTCGAGTGTGCTGGGGCGCCCGCTCGTACTCGTCTCGACCGTCCCGAGCGACGACGCGCGCGCTGCCGCGCTGGAGAGTGCGGACGCGGTCGGCGGCCGCGTCGTGCAGGTGGAGGAGGGCCAGGACGCGGTCGAGGTGATCCTCGACGAGGTGGCCGAACTCGACCCGGCGCTGCTCGTCATCGGGCTGCGTCGCCGCACGCCCGTCGGCAAGCTGATCCTCGGTTCGAGCGCTCAGCGGCTGCTGCTCGACGCGCCGTGCCCCGTCCTCGCGGTCAAGCCCACAGCGCACTGATCTCGCGCTGCTCCCAACCCCGGCCTGACGCGCTTGCGTCAGGTCGGGAACACCCGCGCACGCAGGGGCGTTGAACCCCGTGATTCTGCGGTTCTCGACCCAGAGTTCTATAATGGTGAAAGAAGCGACGCGGGGGATCGAATCAGGCACCACGGTGCCAGGCGAGCTCAGGTGAGTCTCGGGCAACCGGCTCTCGTCGGATCCCGCCCCCGTGGTTCGTCTCTTCCCTCGTACGAAGCGCTCGGCGCGCGATTGCGCCTGCCCGATGCGTTGTGCACTCTCGGAAGGTAGTTGGTGACCTCAGTGTCCGAAACGGCTCAGACCCCCGCGCTTCCCGCGGACATCGACCATCCCGCGGTCATTGCTCTGTTCGAGCAGGGGCGCGCGAGCGGCACGGTCGACAGCGTGGTGCTGAAGACCGCCCTCGAAGAAGCGAAGATCTCCATGGCCAAGCAGAAGGCGGTGCTGAAGGCGTTGGGGGCCGAGGGCATCGAGATCGTGCTCGACGAGGTTCACGCGGCCCAGGCCGTCGCCACGACGACCGGGCGCAAGAGCGCGGCGAAGAAGTCGACTGCCAAGAAGACGGCGACGAAGACCGCTGCCGCGAAGAAGACCACCGCGGCCAAGACGACGACCGCGAAGAAGGCTGCCGTCAAGAAGACGGCGGCGAAGAAGGCCGTAGAGGCGGAGACCGACGTCGAGCTCGACGAGATCGTCACCGCCGACGGGGCGAGTGAGGCCCCCGCGAAGAAGGCGGCCGCCAAGAAGACCACCGCCAAGAAGGCGACGGCGAAGAAGGCCACCGCGGCCAAGTCGACGATCGCGAAGAAGACCACCGCCAAGAAAGCATCCGCTGGCGAGCCGGACGAGGTCGTCGCCGAGGACGTCGAGATCGACGACGTCGTCGTGACGGACGTCGAGGCAGGCGCCGAGGAGGTCGACGAGGCGAAGAAGCCCGCCGGCGAGGCCGAAGACGAGAAGGGCGGCTTCGTCCTGCGTCCGGGTGACGAGGATGACGCGCCGGCCCAGCAGGTCGTGACGGCGGGTGCGACGGCCGACCCGGTCAAGGACTACCTCAAGCAGATCGGCAAGGTCGCCCTGCTCAACGCCGAGCAGGAGGTCGAGCTCGCGAAGCGCATCGAGGCCGGCCTGTTCGCCGAGCAGAAGCTCGAGTCGGGCGTCAAGATGGACATGAAGCTCAAGCGCGAGCTGTGGTGGATCGCCTCGGACGGCAAGAACGCGAAGAACCACCTCCTCGAGGCCAACCTGCGTCTCGTCGTGTCGCTGGCCAAGCGTTACACGGGTCGCGGCATGCTCTTCCTCGACCTCATCCAGGAGGGCAACCTCGGCCTCATCCGCGCGGTCGAGAAGTTCGACTACACCAAGGGCTACAAGTTCTCGACGTACGCGACGTGGTGGATCCGTCAGGCCATCACGCGTGCCATGGCCGACCAGGCGCGCACCATCCGCATCCCGGTGCACATGGTCGAGGTCATCAACAAGCTGGCTCGCGTGCAGCGTCAGATGCTTCAGGACCTGGGCCGCGAGCCCACGCCGGAGGAGCTGGCCAAGGAGCTCGACATGACCCCCGAGAAGGTCATCGAGGTCCAGAAGTACGGCCGTGAGCCCATCTCGCTGCACACGCCCCTCGGTGAGGACGGCGACAGCGAGTTCGGTGACCTCATCGAGGATTCCGAGGCCGTCGTCCCGGCGGACGCCGTCAGCTTCACGCTGCTGCAGGAGCAGCTGCACTCGGTGCTCGACACGCTGTCCGAGCGCGAGGCGGGCGTCGTCTCGATGCGCTTCGGCCTCACCGACGGCCAGCCGAAGACGCTCGACGAGATCGGCAAGGTCTACGGCGTGACGCGTGAGCGCATCCGTCAGATCGAGAGCAAGACGATGAGCAAGCTGCGACACCCGTCGCGCTCGCAGGTGCTGCGCGACTACCTCGACTGAGAATCCTCGACTGAGAGTCGTGGACGAGGCGCGAGGCGTTCGCAGCCTCGCGTACGACGCCACTGGCTCACATCCACTCGAGTGGATGTGGGCCAGTGGCGTGTATGCCGTGTTAGAGGGCCCTCGTTCGAGAAGTCTGGGCGTAGGGAAAACGCAGATATCCGCGACCTTGACGGGTCGAACGCCCGACCATCCGGCACACCGGACGAGCCAGAACGTCTGACGCTCCGCGGAACCCACGCTCGAAGGGCCCCGCGGCGACGTCAGCTCCGTGTCCCGAACGCCGAGCGGGGCAGCAGCCACGCCCGCAGGCGAGCGCCGACGGAGGCGTCGGAGCGTGCTGCGCGCGTCACGCGTTCGGTCGTGGCAGCCATGCCCCGCGCAGGCGTCGGAGCGTAGCGCGAGTTCTCGATCGAGCGTGCCGCGCGTTCGACGGCTTCGACGAGGTGCGTCGACGCGCGCGGGTTGTCGTCGGCGAACCGGCCGGCCGCTTCCTGTGGGGATCGCTCGGTCGTGATGACGTACCCGAGGTCGCGCAGGTTCCACACCATGCGGTGCCACAGCGCCTCGTCACGCTCGCGGGGCTCACGTGCCTGACGCACCAGGCGGTTGCGTCGCCACCAACCGAGCAGCGGCAGCGCGCCGAGCAGGGCGATGACCGCCAGTGGGCCGAGCAGCGTCAGCAGGACGCGACCAAGAACGCCGTCGTCGTGGGGCGTCACCGGCGCGCCGTGCGAGGTCGACCTCGACGTCTGCGTCGTCGACGGGGCAACCGAACGAGTGGACGGCACGGGCGCGCTCGAGCTCGTCGTCGGGGCGCTCGACGACGACTTCGTCGCCGACGGGCTCGTCCGTGCGTAGGCCGGGGCCGCGCCCGAGCGCGAACCGGGCGTCGGCTCGAACCGCGTCCACCCCATGCCGGGGAAGTACAGCTCCGGCCAGGCGTGCGCGTCCGCGGCGCGGACCTCGTACTCGTTGCCCCGCTTCGTGCCGGGAAGGAATCCGATCGCGACGCGCGCCGGGATGCCGAGCGAGCGCGCGCTCATCACCATCGCGGTGGCGTACTGGGTGCAGTAACCCTGCTTCGTCTCGAGGAAGTTGGACAGGGGGTCGAGCTTCGCGCCGTCGACGGTGCGGATCGGGGCGAGCGTCAGCGAGTACGTGTAGGACGGGTCGGTGCGCAGGTGGTTCTGGATGGCGACGGCCTTGTCGAAACGCGAGGTCGCATCCCCGGCGCCGGAGGCGGTGAGCAGCGCGTCGATCCGCGTGCGGGCCGCCTGCGGCAGCGAGGCGACGTCGAGGTCATCCTTCGTCACCCCACCGGTTCCGGCGCTGACGGCCGAGTCGTCGACGGGGCGCGCTGCCGCCGTGAACGTCCGGAAGATGACGGCGTACGCGGGCACCTGAGCGTCGAGGTGCGGCACGCCGGTCGTCGTTCCGACGTCGAAGGTGTCGTGGCGCTGGCCGAAGGCGGCGGCGCGCAGCGTCGTCGGCGCGGCGATGAACGGCGGCTTCATCGCGTTGAGCGTGACGGTGGCCTGCGAGCTCGTCGTCGGCACGGCCGGGTCGTAGCCGAGCGCCGGGAACTCGCTGTTGGCCTTCACCTTCGTCGTCGGCTCGTTCGTGCGGGCGCGCCACTGGCCGTCCGCGTACGTCGAGCTCGTCGTCACCCGGAGCGGGCCGGGCTGTGAGTCCTCGGTCGTGTAGGTGAGGACAGGCGCCGCGTTGCGCGAGGACAGATCCTTGCTCAGATCGAGCGATGTCGAGAAGTCCACGCTCGTGTCGACGCCCCGGGCCCCACCCTCGGCGAGAGCCGGAGTCGCGCGGGTCGGCACGTGCCCCGACAGGGCGGCGGCGCCGGCCACGGCCAGCACCGTCACGGCGGCGAAGACGGGCGCACCCGTCAACGTGCGGGAACGACTCGTGCTCAGCCACATCAGGAGCGCCCACGCGGCTGCGGCAGCAGCGAAGTAGGGCAGCGGCAACGTCTGACCGAGCGCGGTCGTCGCGAGCACGAACGGCGCCGCGACGGGCAGCACGGTGGCGGCCGGCAGCTTCGAGGTGCCCCCGACGTAGTCGACGACGAGGGCGACGAGCGCGGCGCCGAGCGTCAGCGCGGCGATGACGCCGGCGATGGCCGGCAGGGGAGCGACGGAGGAGTTCGCGACCTTCTGCGCCTCGTGGCCGGCGGCCCGCAGAGCGGACGGGGTCGGGGAGACCCCGTGCGCGGCGAGCGCCGCGAGTGGCGAGACCACGACGGCCGCCGCCTGCGCGAGCACGATGAGCCAGGAGCGTGCACCCACGCGTCGCAGCCCGGCGCCGATCGCCCACACGACGAGCGCGGCCACGACGATCGGCACGCCGACGCTGCCGGCCTTCGACAACTCGACGAGCGGCCAGCAGGCGCTCAGGCACAGCAGCCCCAGGGCGACCTCGGCGAGGATGCGGCGGGTGGTCATCGAGCTCCTTCGGCGGGGGCGGTGGTGACGGGGCGCGCCTCGGGCACCGTATGTGTGCTCCACCCGTCGGCGTCGAGGCGGGCGCGCATCGACGTCACGGCATCGGGTGATCCGGCGACGAACGCCTCACCCCCGGACGGCGCCGGCCCCAGTGAGCCCGCGGTGTTGGCGTGGACGAAGACGACGTGCGCGGACGCGGCGTCGTCGACGAGGGGGCAATCACCCGCGACGGCGAGGGCGTCCATCGCGTCGTGGAGATCGCGGTAGGTCTCGGCGCCGACCCGCAGCGCGAAGGGCTGGTGCGCGCGGGCGCGTGCACTCAGCCACGAGGCGCAGGCTTCGACGAGGCCTTCCCATCCGGCGTCGACACCCGGGGTCTCGACGTGCCCGACGAGCCGGGCACGGGCGGTCTCGTCGGTCGGTGGGTCGAGCTGGCGGACGATGAGTTCACCGCGGCGAGCGGTGGCGGGCCAGTGCACGAGGCGCATGTCGTCACCGCGCACGTACTGGCGCACGCTCGCCCCGACCTCGCCGCCGAAGGCGAGGTGCGATTCGATGCTCGAGTCGCCGACGAGGCTGCGCCCGCGCTGCGGCGTGAGCGCGACGTCTTGGCGGGGCCACACGCGGATCTCACGGCGCGCGGTGACGTCCCGCGTCAGGTGCGCGAGGCCGAACGGGTCACGCACGACCAGGCGCGTCGGACCGGTGACGAAGCGGCCGCGGTGAGGTGCGCTCACCGCGTATTCGCCGTCGAAGTGGCGCCCCTCGACCGGCCACGACGGCGTCGGGCCGCCGAACGTGTGCGGTTCCTGGAGGGTGGCACCCGAGAATCGCGCCGACGGCGACAGCTCGGCGTGGACTGCGACACGCTCGCGGTCACCGGGTTCGAGCGGCAACCGCGGGCCGGCGTGACGCACCTGCGCCGACGCGCGTGTCGCGACGAGCAGCGTCAGCACGCTGAGGACGAGGAGCAGCAACGCGAAGATTCCGGCTCGCACGAGGTCGGTGAAACCCGAGAACGCGCCGATGAGCACGAGGGAGACGCCCGCTCCCGCGAGCAGCAGGCCACGACGGGTGAGGCGCGGCAGCGCGCTCATCGCGACGCCGACGGCACAGCCACGGTCTCGACGAGGTGGCGCACGACGTCACCGGGCGTCTCGTCGCGCTGGGCGCGGTTCATGAGGACACGGTGCGACAGGACGGCGGGCGCCATGGCGGCGACGTCCTCCGGTAGCGCGTGGTCGCGCCCCGCGATGGCGGCGTGGGCGCGCGCCGCGCGCAGCAGCTGCAGCGAGGAGCGCGGGCTCGCGCCGAGACGCAGGCTGGGGTGGCTGCGCGTCGCGGCGACGAGGTCGACGACGTACTGACGCAGCGCGTCACTCGTGTGCAGCGACGCGATGGCATCGATCGCGTGCTCGACGTCGTCGGCGCTGGCGACGGGACGCAGCGTGTCGAGCGGGTCCTTCTCACCGTGATGCAGAAGCATGTCGAGCTCGGCGCGCGCAGAGGGGTAACCCATGCTGATCTGCGCCATGAAACGGTCGCGCTGCGCCTCGGGCAGGGGGAAGGTGCCGTCCATCTCGACAGGGTTCTGTGTCGCGACGACCATGAAGGGGCGCGGCAGCGGCATGGTGCGCCCGTCCATGCTCACCTGGTGCTCCTCCATCGCTTCGAGCAGCGCCGACTGCGTCTTCGGCGAGGCGCGGTTGATCTCGTCACCGATGACGATGTTCGCGAACACCGCGCCCGGACGGAACGTGAAGTCACCCTTGCCCTGGTCGTAGACGTTGACACCGGTGATGTCGCTCGGGAGCAGGTCGGGCGTGAACTGGATGCGTCGCATCGTCGCGTCGACCGAACGGGCCAGGGCCTTGGCGAGCACGGTCTTGCCGACGCCCGGCACGTCCTCGACGAGCAGGTGACCGCCCGCGAACAGCACGGTGACGGCCGTGAGCACGACGTCGTCCTTGCCCTCGACGACGAGGGCGACGTTGCGGCGCACGGCGTCGGCGAGGCCGAGGACGTCGGTGGTCGCGGGGTAAGGCTCGGGGCTGCGGCGTTCCATGACTCACGATCTTGCCAAACTTCCCTCCCCGGCCACAGTTCGCCCCGCGGGCTCGGATGCGTCGTCACCCGCCTGGCCGACGAGCGCATCGCCCTCCACCGCGCTCCACGCACGCCCTCCACTGCGCTCCACCGGGTTCCTCCACATCGCTCCACCTGCGCTCTCGACGAGATGCCGTGGCCGTGAAGCCGTCGACCGAGCCGGACCCCGCGCCCCCACGCTCGGGGAACGGCGGTTTTTTCCCTCCACCGCGCCCCACCCGCCGTCAGCCCTGCAATGACGCGGAAATCGCTCTGCCCAGATCACGAGATCAGACATGATGGGGCGACATGGTGGGGTGAAGTGGAGTAGAGTGGGGGTCATCGGAGCGAGATCGGTGACGGGAGGTGCCCAGCCGTGTTTCTGGGTACCCACACGCCGCGTCTCGACGACAAGGGCCGCATGATCCTTCCCGCGAAGTTCCGCGAGAAGTTCGCTGCGGGCCTCGTCATGACGCGTGGGCAGGAACGCTGCCTGTACGTCTTTCCGATGAACGAGTTCGAGCGCATCGCTGCCGCGATGAACACGACACCCGTCACCTCGCGTGCGGTGCGTGATTATCAGCGCGTCCTGCTCTCGGGGGCCTCCGACGAGATCCCCGACAAGCAGGGCCGTGTGACGATCCCGCCGCTGCTGCGCGAGTACGCGGGTCTTTCGAAGGAATGCACGGTGATCGGTGCGGGTAACCGCGTCGAGATCTGGGACACGCAGGCGTGGAACGACTACCTCGCCGGCGCGGAACAGCCGTTCTCCGAGCAGGCCGAAGAAGTCGTTCCCGGTTTGCTGTAGCCCTGCTGTCGCGAGGTCTCCGGCCGCTGAGAATCCGACACACCTTCCCCGGTGCCGGAAGCCCAGCGGCGGGGGCCCTGGCGACAGCAGCGCCGCCGGCCGAATGCCGCCCACCCCGATTCGAGCGACGGAGCACCGATGGAGATGTCACGCGGCCTCGCAGCCGATCGTCACGTGCCCGTCATGCTCACCGAGATCCTCGACGCTCTCGCCCCCTCGCTCGCGCGCTCCGGCGCTCTCTACGTCGACGCCACCCTCGGCATGGGTGGCCACACCGAGGCCGTGCTCGAGCGCTTCGGCAAGGCCCGCGCCATCGGGATCGACCGTGACACCGAGGCCCTGCGTCTGGCCGGTGAACGCCTCGCCCACTTCGGTGACCGCTTCGAAGGCGTGCACGCCGTCAACACCGAGGTCGCCGACGTCCTGCCCCGCCCCGCGGACGCGATGCTGTTCGACCTCGGCGTCTCCAGCCTGCAGCTCGATGAGCTCGACCGCGGCTTCAGTTACCGCGCCGACGCGCCACTCGACATGCGGATGGACCAGACGAGCGACGGGCCCACGGCCGCCGACGTCCTCAACACCGCCAGCCAGGACGAGTTGGAGCGCATCCTCAAGACGTACGGCGAGGAGCGCTTCGCCCGCAAGATCGCGCACGCCGTCGTCAAGGAGCGAGAGAAGCAGCCGTGGACGACGTCGGGTCGGCTCGTCGAGATGTTGCGCTCGGTCATCCCGCTCGCTTCGCAGCGTCAGAGCGGCCACCCGGCCAAGCGCACCTTCCAGGCCCTGCGCATCGAGGTCAACGACGAACTGCGCGGCTGGGAGCAGGCTGTGACGTCGGCGCTCGACTCGCTGGCCGTCGGCGGACGCCTCGCCGTGCTGTCGTTCCACTCGCTGGAGGACCGCATCACGAAGCGCGCTTTCGCAACCGCGTCCGCCTCGACCGCGCCGCCCGGTCTACCGGTGGAACTACCCGAGCACCGTCCCGAGTTCGCGCTCGTCACCCGGGGCGCCGCCGTCCCGAGCGAGGACGAACTCGAGCGCAACCCCCGCAGTGCCTCCGTCAGATTACGAGTCATCGAACGCACCCGAGCGAAAGGAAGCCAGTCATGACCCAGCTGGCCGCCCCCACCCGCGCCCCTCGTCGAGTGACGACGAGTCGCCCCCGCGTCACCTCGGCCCGTTCCGGTGCGCGTCCGGCTCGGCCAGCGACTCAGGTCGCCACCGCCGAGCGCGCCGGGCACACTCGCTTCATGGCGCTCGCCGTCCTCGTCGCGATGGCCTCGGCGCTTGCGCTGTTGTTTCTCAACACGATGCGCGCCGAGCAGTCGTTCACCCTCTCGACGCTGCGCAGTGACGTCTCGACGCTCAACGAGCGAGAGCAGGCGCTCGACAGCGAGATCTCGGCCGTGTCCGCGCCCGAGGAGCTCACGCTGAAGGCCGAGAGCTACGGCATGGTCAAGCCGGCGTCGATGACCTATGTGAGTCGGGACACGGGCAAGAAGCTCGGCGTGGCACACCCGAGCCAGGCGGGCACGGCGCTTAGTGTGAACACGCTCCCGAGCACCCCCGCCAGCAAGGCGGCCGGCGAGGTGATCGCCAGCGGCACCGTCGGTCTGCACATCACCGACCCGGTGGCGCAGGCGCAGGCTCGAGCCAAGGAGAAGGCAGCGGCCGACGCTGCTGCGGCCAAGGCCGAGGCGGCCAAGAAGGCCGAGGCGGTCAAGAAGGCCGAGGCGGCGAAGAAGACGAGCAAGTAAGACGTAGAGCGAGCACGACGTGGACGAGCGGGACGAGGAGAGCTGACGTGGATCGACCCCGGCGCTCTCAGCCCGGCCAGCCTCGCCGCCCCCGTCCCGACGACTCCCAACGTCCTGGATCTCGCGGTCGGGTTCCGGCGCAGAACCGGCGACAGGGACGACCCCAGGGTCAGGATCGGCCTCGCGAACGGCCGGCTGCGGGTGGTGGTGCGCGAGGCGTTCGTCAGAACAGCGACGGCCAGGGCCGCCCGGTGCGCTGGAACGAACCCGCCCGGGCACGTCTCGCGGCCGTCGGGCACCCGCGCCGACGTTCGCGACTCATGCTCATGGCATTCACGCTCGTGTTCGCGATCTTCGCCTATGAACTGTTCAGCGTGCAGTGGTGGAACGCGGACGAGCTGTCCCAGCAGGCGCTGACGCAGCGGCTCACGCGCACCAACGTGCCGGCCGCGCGCGGCACCATCACCGATGAGAACGGTGCGGTCCTCGCCCGCAGCGTCGAACGCCGCGACATCGCGGGAGACCCTGTTGCGGCCTCGCAGTACCGCAAGAACTCGAAGAAGTCGCCCAAGGGCATTGACGGCGTGAGCGCACAACTCGCCCAGGTGCTCGGCGGCGACGCGAGCGACTACGCGAGCAAGCTCGACGAGGCGAGCAAGCGAAAGAGCCGCTTCGTGTACCTTGCGAAGGACATCACGCCGGCGCAGTGGAGCCAGCTCAAGGCGCTGGAGCTGCCCGGCATCTCCTCGGAACTGCGTCAGAAGCGTGAATACCCGCAGCACACCTCCGTCGCCCCGCTCGTCGGCTGGGTGAACTCGGCCGGCGTGCCCGGCGGCGGGGTGGAGCAGATGCTCGACGCGCAGCTGCGCGGCAAGGACGGCATCCACCAGATCGAGCGTGCTCGCAACGGCGAGCCGATCGCGACGGGGGACAACCTCGACCAGCAGCCCGTCAGCGGCCGGGCCGTGCAACTCACCGTCGACAACGACATCCAGTGGTACGCGCAGAACGAACTCGTCGCGGCCGTCAAGAAGACGAAGTCGCAGTCGGGCGAGATCGTCGTCGCCGACAAGGCGGGGCACCTTCTCGCGACCGCGAGCTACCCGAGCTTCGACAACAACGACATGAGTTCGGCCGCGTCCGACGCCTTGCAGAACCGTGCGTTCACCGACACCTTCGAACCCGGTTCGACACAGAAGATGGTGACGGCGGGCGCGCTCCTCGAGGAGGGCCTCGCGACGCCCACGACGCATGTCGAGGTGCCCGCCAAGTTGGAGCGCGCCGGGCGCCCGTTCCAGGATTCGCACCCCCACGGCGTCGAGTACCTGACCCTCGCCGGTGTCATCGCACAATCGTCGAACATGGGCACGATCCTCGCGGGCGAGAAGATGCCCAAGGAGACGTTGTACTCGTACATGATGAAGTTCGGGCTCGGCAAGACGACCGGAATCGGCTTTCCCGGCGAGTCCGCGGGCATCGTCCCGCCCGTCAAGAACTGGGTGGGGGACACGTGGTACACCGTGATGTTCGGTCAGGGCCTCGCGAGTTCTGCGGTGCAGCAGACGGCGCTGTTCCAGACCATCGCCAACGGTGGGGTGCGCTCGCCGCTCAGCCTCGTGTCGAAGGTGCAGGACGCCGACGGGACGATGAAGGCGCCGCAGGACGATCGCACGCCGACGCGCGTGTTCAGTGAGAAGACCTCGCGCGAGCTCATCGGCATGATGCAGGGCGTCGTGTCGAAGGAGGGCTCGGCGCCGCTCGCGGCCGTCGACGGGTACGACGTCGCCGGCAAGACCTCGACGGCCCAGCGCTACGACGCGCAGAAGAAGACGTACGACGGCGTGACGGCGGGTTTCATCGGCATGGCGCCCGCGAAGGATCCGCAGCTCATCGTGTCGGTGACGCTGCAGAAGCCGCAGGCGGGCACCTTCGGTGGCGACCTCGCCGCGCCCGTGTTCTCCAAGGTCATGGGGTACGCCCTGCATAACCGTAAGATTCCCCCGAACAAGAGCGACAAGTTGCCCTATCCGATCGAATACCGTTCGAAGGAGTCGTCGTCCCAGTGATCGAACTATCACTCGAGGAGATCGCGACCGTCACCGGGGGACGCCTGGTCGGCCCCGACGCTCGCATCACCGGTCCCGTCGTCACCGACTCGCGCGAGTGCGCCGCCGGCTCGCTCTACGTCGCGCGCGTCGGTGAGCACGCGGACGGGCACGACTTCGTCCCGGCCGCGCTGGCGGTCGGCGCTGCCGGAGTTCTCGGCGAGCGAGCGGTCGACGGTGCTTCGTGCGTCGTCGTCGACGACGTCGAACTGGCCTTCGCCGAGGTGGCGCGCGCCGTCGTCGACCGTGCACCCAACCTGCAGATCGTGGGCATCACCGGCTCGTCGGGCAAGACGTCGACGAAGGATCTGCTCGGTGCGGTGCTCGCGCGGTTCGCGCCGACGATCGCCCCCTACGGCTCGCTCAACAGCGAGGTCGGGGTCCCGCTGACGGTCTGCCGCATCGACGAGGCGACGCGCTACCTCGTCGCCGAGATGGGCGCCTCGGGGGTGGGGCACATCGCGTACCTGACGAAGATCGCGCCGCCGAGCATCGGCATCGTGCTCAACGTCGGGCAGGCGCACATGGGCGAGTTCGGCTCCGTCGAGGCAATCGCCCGGACTAAGGGTGAGCTCGTGGAGGCGCTGCCGCAGGACGGCGTCGCGATCCTCAACGTCGACGACTCGCGGGTGCGCGCGATGGCGAGCCGCACGCAGGCGAAGGTCATCCTCGTGGGGCTCGGCGAGGACGCCGACTACCGTGCCACCGACGTGAGCATCGACGAGGCCGGTCGCCCGAGCTATCACCTCACCTGCCCCCTCGGGGAGGCAGACGTGCGTCTCGCCCTCGTCGGCGAGCACCAGGTCGGCAACTCGCTCAGCGTCATCGCCGCCGCGACCAGCCTCGGACTCGCGCTCGGCGACGTCGTCGAGGCCGTCGCCGGAGCCGGGGCCGCGTCGCGCTGGCGCATGGAGGTCAGCGAGGTCGGCGGCGGCGTGACGCTCGTCAACGACGCGTACAACGCCAACCCCGACTCGATGCGTGCCGCGCTGCGAGCCCTCGCCCACATGGGTACCTCACGCCGCAGCATCGCCGCGCTCGGTGAGATGCGTGAACTGGGCGAGGCCTCGCATGACGAGCACACCGCCGTCGGGCAGCTCGCCGCCGAACTCGGCATCGACCGCCTCGTCGTCGTCGGCGCGGGCGCGCAGGCCATCGCGCAGGGGGCGCGCACGGCGGGCATGACGGCGGACGCCGTGACCACCGTCGACGACATCGACGCGGCACACGACGTGCTCGTCGAGCAGATCGAACCGGGGGATGTCGTGCTGTTCAAGTCGAGTCGTGACTCGGGTCTTCGCATGCTGGGGGATAGGTTGGTCGAAGAATCCGGTACACCCGCATTTCCTGTCACGGAGGTGACCTCATGAAGGGCGTGCTCATCGCGGCCATCGTGTCGCTGATCGCCGCTCTGTTCGGCACCCCCATGTTCATCAAGTTCCTGGTGCGCAAGGGATACGGGCAGTTCATCCGCGACGACGGCCCCACGACGCACCACACCAAGCGCGGCACGCCGACGATGGGTGGCGCCGTCATCATCGCGGCGAGCCTGCTCGCGTACGGCTGCGCCCACCTGTTCACGATGACGCCGATGAGCGCGAGCGGCCTACTCGTCATGTTCCTCATGGCGGGGCTGGGGCTCGTCGGGTTCGCCGACGACGCCATCAAGATCACGAAGCAGCGATCGCTCGGGCTGACGTCACTGCAGAAGCTCGGGGGGCAGACGCTCGTCGCCGTCATCTTCGCAGTGCTCGCACTGCAGTTCGAGAACTCCAACGGCCTCACACCCGCGAGCTACGCCATCTCGTTCGTGCGTGACTCGAGCCTGTCGCTCGCGGTCGGCGGCACCGTCGTGAGCCTGCTGCTGTTCGTCATCTGGGCGAACCTGCTCATCGCGGGTACCTCGAACGGCGTCAACCTCACCGACGGTCTCGACGGGCTCGCCACCGGCGCGTGCGTCATGGTGTTCGGCGCGTACGTGCTCATCTCGATCTGGCAGTTCAACCAGAACTGCCAGTACTCGGAGATGATGACGCACGCCGCCAAGTGCTATGACGTACGCGACCCTCACGACCTCGCCGTCGTCGCCGCGGCGCTCATGGGTGCCTGCTTCGGCTTCCTGTGGTGGAACGCGACGCCGGCCAAGATCTTCATGGGTGACACCGGTTCGCTCGCCCTCGGCGGCGCGCTCGCGGGCCTCGCCATCACGACGCGCACCGAGTTCCTCGTCGTCATCCTCGCCGGGCTGTTCGTCATCGAGACGCTCTCGGTCATCCTCCAGGTCGGCTCGTTCAAGGCCCGACGCAAGCGCATCTTCCGGATGGCGCCGCTGCACCACCACTTCGAGATGGTGGGTTGGAACGAGATCACCGTCGTCATCAGGTTCTGGATCATCGCGGGGCTGTGCGTCGCGTTCGGTCTGGGCATCTTCTACGCGGAATGGAACGTCAGCCAGTGAGCCAGCACGACCTGTGGGCCCTCGACCCCTCGTACGAACCGTTCGCGGGGGAGCGTGACCTCACGCACCGCGACGCCGACTGGTCCGGGTTGTCGGTGCTCGTCATCGGGCTCGGCGTGTCCGGGTTCGCGGCCGCCGACGCGCTCCTCGAGCGCGGCGCCCGCGTGCGCGTCGTCTCGCGCGACCACAGCGACGTCATGGCCGAACGCGCGCAGATCCTCGACGTCCTCGGCGCCGACGTCGCGTTCGGCGCCGAGCACATGGACGCGGCGCCGGAGGGTACGCATCTCATCGTCACCTCGCCGGGCGTGGCGCCGAGCGCGCCGATCATGCAGGACGCCATGTCGCGCGGCATCCCCGTCTGGGGTGAGGTCGAGCTCGCGTGGCGCATGCGCCCGCGCGAGGGCGGTGCGCCGTGGCTGACGATCACCGGGACCAACGGCAAGACGACGGCCGTCACGATGCTCGAGTCGATGCTCAAGGCGCAGGGGCTGCGCGCGGTGGCCGCCGGCAATGTCGGCATGCCGCTGCTCGAGGCAGTACTGCACCCGCAGCCGTACGACGTCATCGCGGTCGAGCTGTCGTCGTTCCAGCTGCACTGGTCGCGCACGGTGTCGCCGTACGCGTCCTGCTGCCTCAACGTCGCCCCCGACCACATCGACTGGCATGGCTCCTACGAGGAATACAAGCGTCAGAAGGGGCGGGTGTACGAGCGCACCCAGGTCGCGTGCGTCTACAACGTGGACGATCCCGCGACCGAGGCGATGGTCGAGGACGCCGAGGTCGTCGACGGCTGTCGCGCGATCGGGTTCACGCTCGGCACGCCGGGGCCGTCGATGGTCGGCATCGTCGACGACGTCCTCGCCGACCGTGCCTTCATCGCCGAACGACGCACCAGCGCAGCCGAACTCGCCATCCTGAGTGACCTCGGCCCGAACGCTTCCGCACCGCACTACGTCGCCGACGCGCTCGCCGCGGCCGCGCTCGCCCGCAGCTACGGCGTGACGCTCGCCGCCGTCCGTCAGGGCCTGGTCGACTACACGCCCCAGCCGCACCGGATGGCGAGCGTCGCCGAGGTCGGCGGCGTGCGCTGGGTCGACGACTCGAAGGCGACGAACCCGCCCGCGGCCCAGGCGTCGCTGCAGGCGTTCGACCCCGTCGTCTGGATCGCCGGCGGATTGCTCAAGGGCGCCGAGGTCGATGATCTCGTGCGCGCGAACGCCTCGCGGCTGCGCGCCGCGGTGCTGCTCGGTCGTGACCGGGGCATCATCGCCGACGCTCTCGCGGCCCACGCGCCGCAGGTGCCCGTCACCGTCATAGACACGAGCGATGCCGACGAGGCGATGCGTGAGGCCGTCGCGGCGGCGAACGCAGCCGCCCAGCGCGGCGACACCGTGCTGCTCGCACCGGCAGCGGCGAGTCTCGACATGTACGCCTCCTACGGCGCGCGCGGTGACGCGTTCGCCGACGCGGTCGCGGCACTCAGCGGATCCGGGGCATGACGGCGACGCGCCTGTCATGGCGGGATTCGCCTGCGGTGCAGGGGGCCTCGCGTCAGCTCAGAGGGCGCCTGAAGTGGCTCGAGTCGCCGCTGGCCACGTATTACCTGATCCTCGGCTCGGCGGGCATGCTCGTCGGACTCGGACTCGTCATGGTGTTGTCCGCCTCGAGCGTGACGTCGTACATGGATACGCAGTCGCCGTATTCGGACTTCACGAAGCAGGCGGTATTCGCCGTGGTCGGTGTCATCGTGGCTACCGTGACGAGTCGTCTGCCGATCCGGGTGTTCAAGGTGATGGCCTTTCCTCTCATGCTCGCCGCACTCTTCCTGCAGGTGCTCGTCATGGTGCCCGGGATCGGTGTGGAGGTACTCGGCAACCGCAACTGGATCCGAGTGGGCGGGCTGCAGATCCAGCCGTCCGAGATCGGCAAGGTGGCGCTGATCCTCATGGTGGCGCTCGTCCTGTCCAACCGACAGGCCTACCTGCACGACCCCCGTCGCTCGATCCTGCCCACCGTGCCCTATGTCGTCCTGCTCATCGGGCTGATCATGCTCGGAAAGGATCTCGGGACGACGATGGTCGTCACGGTCATCTACCTCGGCATGTTGTGGTGTGCCGGCGCGCGCAAGGCGTTGTTCGGTTGGCTGGCGGCCCTCGCCCTCGTCACGTTGCCCATCGCGATCTGGACGAGTGGTAACCGGACCTCGCGCATCCAGGCCTGGCTCGGTGGGTGCGACAACGTCGACCTCGACGGGTGCTACCAGAAGGTGCACGGCATGTACGCTCTCGCCGGGGGCGGAGTGTGGGGCCTCGGGCCGGGCGCCTCGCGTGAGAAGTGGCAGTGGTTGCCGGAGGCTCACAACGACTTCATCTTTGCCATCATCGGCGAAGAGCTCGGTCTGCCGGGTGCCCTCACGGTGCTCGCGTTGTACGTCGTGCTCGCCTACGCGTGCTACCGGCTCATCGCGCAGACGCGTGACATGTTCGTCCGCGTCGCGAGTGCCGGCATCATGGTGTGGATCTGTTTCCAGGCAGTGGTGAACATCGGCTCGGTCCTGGGCATCTTCCCGATCGTCGGTGTGCCGCTCCCGCTGGTCTCCTATGGCGGGTCGGCGCTCGTCATGACACTGTTCGGCATCGGCATCCTGTTGGCCTTCGCCAGGCAGGAACCAGGTGCCGCCGAAGCTCTCACCCTCAAACCGCGCCGCGTGGCGCGCACACTCGCCGTGCTCCCTCGACGGAAAGGCTGACTGACATGACGCTCGAGCGCGTTCTGCTCGCCGGAGGAGGAACGGCCGGCCACGTCCTGCCGTTGCTCGCGACGGCGCAGGAGATCAACGACCGCCACACCGAAGCCGTCATCACGGTCGTCGGTTCCCCTGACGGCATCGAGGAGCGACTGGTGCCCGAGCGCGGTTTCACGCTGTCGTACGTGCCGAAGGTCGCCTTCCCGCGTCGGCCGAACGTCGCCGCGCTGAGGTTTCCCGCCGCGTTCCGGGGGGCCCTGCGCCAGGCGGAGGCGCTCGTTGCCGAACGCCGCCCGCAGGTCGTCGTCGGCTTCGGCGGGTATGTCTCGACGCCCATCTACCTCGCGGCGCGCAAGGCCGGGATCCCCATCGTCATCCACGAGCAGAACGCCCGGCCGGGGCTGGCGAACAAGCTCGGCGTGCGATGGGCCGCGCACACGGCGACGACGTTCCCCGGCACCCCGCTGGCGGGCGCCGAGGTCGTCGGGATGCCGCTGCGACGCGAGATCCGAGAGCTTCGCCCCGCGATGCTGCGCGCCGAGGCGATGACGTACTTCGGTCTCGAACCCGGACGCCCGACGCTCGTCATCACCGGTGGCTCGCTCGGTGCAGCGCGTCTCAACGAGGCCTTCGCCGCGGCCGCGCCGGCGCTGCGTGAGGCCGGGGTGCAGGTCCTGCACATCACCGGGCGGGGCAAGGGGTTCGAGGCCCCGGCCACCGCCTCGGGGCCGCGCTACGTCGTCGAGGAGTACTGCGACCGTATGGACCTCGCCTACGCGGTGGCCGACCTCGTCGTCACGCGAAGCGGCGCCGGCATGGTGAGCGAACTGTCCACGCTCGCGATCCCCGCGATCTACGTGCCGCTGCCCATCGGCAACGGCGAGCAGCGACTCAACGCGAAGGACGTCGTCGAGGCCGGGGGAGCATTGCTCGTCGACAACGGCGACGTCGACGCGACGTGGGTGGAGCGCGTCGTCATCCCGCTCGTGACGGACGCCGACGAGCTGGCCCGCATGCGTGCGGCAGCCGGCAGCCGCGGGCACGCGGATGGCGCCGCACGCCTCGTCGACCTCGTCGAGGACGCTGCAGCGACCGGGGGCCGGGCATGAGCAACGGTGTGAACGAGCGGTTCGACTTCGCCGCGCCGCTGCCCGCTCTCGCGGACGTGCCACACGTGCACATGATCGCGGTCGGCGGCTCAGGCATGTCGGGCGTCGCGCGGTTGTTCCTCGCCGCGGGCGTCACCCTGAGCGGCTCCGACAACGTCGACCTGCCGGTACTCGACGACCTTCGTGCCCAGGGAGCACGCATCGAGCTCGGGTACGACGCCGCGAACGTTGCCGACGTGCCGGACGGCGCCGTCGTCGTCATCTCCAGCGCCATCAACGAGGCCAACCCCGAACTCGTCGAGGTCAGACGGCGCGGTCTGCCGGTGCTGCACCGCAGCCAGGGCCTCGCGATGCTCATGCGCGCGGGTCGCGGGCTCGCCGTCGCGGGCGCCAACGGCAAGACGACGACGAGCGGAATGGCGACGGCCGCCCTCGTCGCGACGGGGGAGAAGCCGTCGTTCGCGATCGGCGCCAACGTCGCGGGGCTCGGTGTCAACGCGGCACCGGGCGAGGGCGAGATCTTCGTCGTCGAGGCCGACGAGAGCGACGGCTCGTTCGTCGTCTACCACCCGCAGGTCGCGATCGTCACGAACATCAAGGACGATCACCTCGACTTCTACGGCACGTCGGCCAACCTTGCTCATGCCTACGAGACCTTCGCGGCGACGATCGCGCCGCAGGGTCTGCTCGTCGCCTGCGCTGACGACGAGGGCTCGCTGGCCCTGGCCCAGCGCCGTCGCGCCGCGGGCGCGCGCGTCTTGACGTACGGGCGCGACACCGACGCAGACGTGCGTATCGTCGCGGAGAGCGGGGAAGGCTTCGACTGGCGCATGAGCCTTCGCGACGGGGACGCCGTCCACGACGTCGCGCTGCACGTGCCGGGTGCCCACAACCTGCTCAACGCGGCGGGCGTCTACACCGCCCTCGTCCACGGTTTCGGTCTCGCGCCGGCCGATGTCGCGCGCGGGCTCGGGGCCTTCCGCGGCACCTCGCGTCGGTTCGAGCCGCGTGGTGAGGCGGGCGGCGTCCGCGTCGTCGACGACTACGCCCACAACCCCGGCAAGCTCGACGCCCTCGTGCGTACGGCGGCCGGGCTCAAGGACGACGGCGAACTCATCGTCATCTTCCAGCCCCACCTGTACTCGCGTACGCAGCACGCGGCGACCGGTCTCGCCGCGGCGCTCGATGGCGCCGACCACGCCTTCGTCCTCGACGTGTACGGCGCGCGCGAGCAGCCCGTCGCCGGGGTGAGCGGCGCGCTGATCACCGATCGCATGACGTCCGGACGCGGCGAGTTCACCCCCACGGCCGACGACGCGCTCGCTCGCGTGCTCGACGTGGCTCGCCCGGGCGACCTCGTCGTGACCGTCGGCGCGGGCGATGTCACGCACCTCGGCCCGCGCATCCTCACTGGTCTCAAGACGCGTGAAGGTGAGGTCGAAGGTTAATCTTTTCGGCGGCCAAGACCCCCCGGGATTCTGCGGAATGCTGGGGGTCTTTCGTTGCCTCAGGGGTCCCGGGTCGCCGAGGGGGTGCGGTGGTGCTCGGGTCGGCGGGCCACGTGCCTGACGGGGTCACGTTCGAGTTGACGTCGAAATGTTCGCGTCCGGGCATCCGGTCGCGTAGCATCGGCTTTGCATACTCGCACCCGCTTTCGAAAGGCCTCTTCTCGTGGCAACTCCCCAGAACTACCTGGCCGTCATCAAGGTCGTCGGTATCGGCGGCGGTGGCGTCAACGCCATCAACCGGATGATCGAGGTCGGCCTCAAGGGTGTGGAGTTCATCGCGATCAACACCGACGCCCAGGCCCTGCTCATGAGTGACGCCGACGTCAAGCTCGACGTGGGCCGTGAGCTGACGCGCGGTCTCGGTGCCGGCGCCGACCCCGAGGTCGGTCGTCAGGCGGCGGAGGATCACGCCGAGGAGATCGAAGAGGTCCTCAAGGGCGCCGACATGGTGTTCGTCACCGCCGGTGAGGGTGGTGGCACGGGCACCGGTGGTGCGCCCGTCGTCGCGAAGATCGCCCGCGGCCTCGGTGCTCTGACGATCGGTGTCGTGACCCGTCCGTTCACCTTCGAGGGCCGTCGTCGCGCGAACCAGGCCGAGCTCGGCATCTCCGCGCTGCGCGAAGAGGTCGACACGCTCATCGTCATCCCGAACGACCGGCTGCTGTCGATCAGCGACCGCGCCGTCTCGATGCTCGACGCCTTCCGCTCGGCCGACCAGGTGCTCCTGTCCGGTGTCCAGGGCATCACCGACCTCATCACGACCCCGGGTCTGATCAACCTCGACTTCGCCGACGTCAAGTCCGTCATGCAGGGTGCCGGCTCGGCGCTCATGGGCATCGGTTCGGCCCGTGGCGAGGACCGCGCGGTGCAGGCCGCCGAACTCGCTATCTCGAGCCCGCTGCTCGAGGCGAGCATCGACGGCGCCCACGGCGTCCTGCTGTCGGTCCAGGGCGGTTCCGACCTCGGTCTGTTCGAGATCAACGAGGCCGCTCGCCTCGTGCAGGAGGCGGCGCACCCCGAGGCCAACATCATCTTTGGTGCCGTCATCGACGACGCCCTGGGCGACGAGGTGCGCGTCACCGTCATCGCCGCCGGTTTCGACGGTGGTGCGCCGCAGAAGCGCAACGACGAGCGTCCTGCTCAGCAGGGTGGCGCTCAGCAGCGTCCCGCGCAGCAGCAGACGTCCGCGCAGATGCCGTCCCAGCAGGCGCAGCAGTCCTACCAGCCGCAGGCTGCCGCCCCGGCGACGATCAAGCCCGTCACCGTTCCCGGGACGACCGCCGGCCCGACGCGCGTCTCCGCGCCGCCGGCCCGCGTCCAGCCGGGTCAGGGTGAACAGCAGCACGCCCAGGACGCTCAGCAGGGCCAGGCGCAGCAGGGGCAGTCGCAGCAGGGAGGTCAGCAGGCCCCCGAGGTCGTGCGCCCGCCCAAGGAGGTCACGTTCGAGGATCGTGACGACCTGGACGTCCCCGACTTCCTCAAGTGATCTGGAGCCCGGTCGATGTTCTTCTGGCACGACCGGCGTGAGTCGCCGAGCGGCTCGCTCGAACGGTGCTTCACCGACTCCCTGGACGGGGTCAGTGAGGCGCCGTTCTCGGCGTTGAACCTCGGGCTGCACGTCGGTGACGACGAGCGTGCGGTGCGCGCGAACAGGGAGCGGGTCTCCGCGCAGCTGGGTGGCGTCCCCATCGCCTGGATGGATCAGGTCCACGGCGCGAGCGTCGCGGAGGTCACCCTCGCCGACGTCGCCTCCGGTCAGGCCGGACCGAGCGCTGACGCGATGGTCAGCCGTGACAGCGGCCTCGCGCTCGGCGTCATGGTGGCCGACTGCACGCCGGTTCTCCTGAGTGATGACGCGGCCGGCGTCATCGGCGTCGCGCACGCCGGGCGCCCCGGCATGCTCGCCGGCGTCGTGCCGGCGGCGCTCGAGGCGATGCGCCACCTCGGAGCGCGCGACATCAGCGCAGTGCTGGGCCCGTCGATCTGCGGGCGCTGCTACGAGGTGCCGCGCGAGATGCATGACGCCGCGCGTCAGGCCCACCCGGCCAGCGCCGCCATCTCGTGGAGGGGCACGCCGGCGATCGACGTCGCGGCGAGCGTCGCGTCGCAGCTCGCGGACGCCGGTGTCCCGCTCGAATGGGTGCCGGGATGCACGCGTGAGGAGCCTCGCCTGTACTCGTATCGTCGTGACGGCGCGACAGGCCGCTTCGCCGGGCTCATCGTCCGCAAGGCGGCGGTGTCGTGATGCAGCCTCCGACGCCGTCACGCACCGCCGATTCCGACCCCAGTCGCCGTGGTCTCGGCGCCTCGCCCGCGCGTCGCGCCGAGTTGCAGGCCAACCTGGAGCGCATGCGCGACCGCATCGCCGCCGCCACGAGCGCGGCCGGGCGTGACGACGCCCCGACGCTCGTCGTCGTCACGAAGTTCTTCCCCGTCACCGACCTCGTCGCGCTCGCCGACCTCGGGGTGGGCGACGTGGGGGAGAACCGCGAGCAGGAGCTCGTCGAGAAGGTCGATGCGCTGCGCGCCGAGCGTCCGGATCTCATCGCCTCACCGCGTCGGCACTTCATCGGCCAGATCCAGAGCAAGAAGGCGCGCCGCATCGCGCGGCACGCGGACGTCGTGCAGTCGCTCGACCGGCTCAAGCTCGTCCCGCTGCTCGACGCCGGCGCCGCGGATCGCGAGAACCCCCTCGACATCTTCGTGCAGGTCGCTCTCGAGCGTGACGGTTCGGGGCGCGGTGGCGCGCAGGAGACCGAGCTGCACGAGGTGGCCGCGGCGGTCGAGCAGGCGCCGCACCTACGGTTGTGCGGGCTCATGGCGGTCGCGCCGCTCGGAGAGGAGCCGGCCGCCGCGTTCTCGCGGCTCGCGCACGTTCGTCAAGATTTCCTCGCAAACTTCCCGCAGGCCACGTCGTTGTCGGCGGGGATGTCGGGCGATCTCGAGGACGCGGTGAAGATCGGCGCGACACACCTGCGTGTCGGAAGCGCAATACTCGGTTCGCGTCCGCTCGCCGGGTAACTTCGAGCCTGACACCGACGAGCTATGTGGTGCCCTTTCCGCGAGGGGCCAGGCGGACACAGGAGCAGGAAGAATGAGCGCACTGCGCAAGACGATGGAATACCTCGGACTGTCCGACGTGGACACGCACGCGCCGCGCGCGAGCGAGCAGTACGTCGAGGAGTACGAGGTCGCCTACGACGACGAGCGTCACGACGACTATGACGCGTACGAACGTCGCGCCCCTGCCGAGGTCACGCCGCTGCGCCCCGAGGTGACCCACCACGACTTTTCCGACACGGAGGCCTCGACCATGAGTCGCATCACGACCATCCACCCTCGGACGTACAACGAGGCCAAGGAGATCGGTGAGGCCTTCCGCGACAACGTCCCCGTCATCATGAACCTGTCCGACATGGACGACACGGACGCCAAGCGTCTCGTCGACTTCGCCGCCGGTCTCGTCTTCGGTCTGCACGGCTCCATCGAGCGCGTGACGAGCAAGGTCTTCCTCCTCTCGCCCGAGAACGTCGAGGTCTCCACGAGCGGGCCCGAGGTCGCCAAGGCGACGCGCGGGCTGTTCAACCAGAGCTGAATCGTCGCCTCGCGCTCGGGCCGCGGCCGCCGTTGTCCCCTGGATGACGGCGGCCGCGCCCATGCGTGGGAGGATGGCGTCATGGTGATGAAGGAGAATCGATGAACGGCGTCAGAACGGCGCTTGCGACCGTGCTCGACGTGTTCTTCGTCTTGCTCATCGCGCGCCTGGTCTTCGACTGGATCCAGGTGTTCGCGCGGCAGTGGACGCCGCGTGGCGTCGTGCTCGTCGTCGCGGAGGCGGTCTACACCGTCACCGACCCGCCGATCAAGGCGGTGCGCCGCGTCGTTCCGCCCCTGCGCCTCGGCGGCGTCGGCATCGACCTGGCGTTCCTGATCGTGGCGCTGGCTGTGCAACTCGCGGCTAATCTCCTAAGGTGAAGTCGGGAAATTTTTGAGCGTGCCCGCATCGGCGTGCACGAAACGGATTTGCCGAGGCCCCGCCTCGGCTTCGAGCGTTACTGAGGTGAATACATGGCGCTGACGCCGGAAGACGTCGTCAAGAAGGAGTTCTCGAAGCCGAAGGGGTTCGGGCGCAACGGATATGACGAGATCCAGGTCGACGACTTCCTCGACGAGATCGTCGTCGAGCTGCGCCGACTGAACGCCGAGAACGACTCGCTGAGCGACAAGCTCGACGACTGCCGCCGCAGCCACGGCGGAGACGGAGACGCGACGGTGGCGGGCCAGTCGAAGACGACGGCCGTCCCGGCCCTCACGCCGGTGAACAACGCTGCGGCTCCAGCCGCGGGTGGCTCGAGCGACGAGGACAAGGCGGAGATCGCGCGCCTCAAGAAGGAACTGGAAACGTCGCGCACCGAACTCGACAAGGCGCGTGCCCCCAAGGCGAACGAGGCTGCCGACGCAGGTCAGGACGCGGCGAGCGCCGACCCCACGAGCGCCCGTCGCGACCTCCAGAGCGCCCGCGAGGAGGCCAAGAACGCGCAGGCGAAGCTGGCCGAGGCCGACGCGCGCATCACGCAGCTGGAGAACGAGCTGAAGCAGGCCCGCGAGGCCGCCTCGGCGACGTCGACGCAGCCGGCCACGAACGAGACCAACGCCGGCACCGACGCGGCGGGCGTCATCGCCCTCGCACAGCGTCTGCACGACCAGCACGTGCGTGACGGCGAGACCGAGCGTGATCGTCTCATCGGCGAAGCCACCGCGCACCGCGACAAGGTGGTCACGGAGGCGAACGCGAAGAGCGAGAAGTTGCTGTCGAGCGCCAAGCAGCGCCACGACGAACTGCTGACGACAGGCCAGTCGACCTACGACGACCTCGTCAAGCGCGGCCAGAGCGAGCACGACGATCTCGTCAAGAAGGCTCAGGCCAAGCACGACGAACTCGTCTCGAGCGGGCAGAGCCAGCACGACAAGCTCGTGCGCACGGGTACCGAGAAGTCGGCCGCGCTCGTGACCGAGGCCGAGCAGCGTCGCACGAGCATCCTGTCCGACCTCGAGACGCGACGCACGGCGCTGCAAGCCGAGATCGAGCGGCTCAAGGGCTTCGAGACCGACTACCGCTCGAACCTCAAGGGTTACCTGAGCGAGCAGCTGCGCAAGCTCGACGAGAAGCAGCAGACGCCCGACACCAAAGCGTGGTGACCGCGGGCTGATGGCCGTCACCAAGCGGGCTCGTGCACGATCTGTCGTCCACGAGCCCGCTTCGTGCGTCCCTTTGCTGGTCCTACTAGCGGGTACGTAAAACTTCATCTGTTGTTCGCCTCGACCCGCCTGATGTGGCCTATCCTCTGCGTAATATCCGCATCATCGTGCGCGCCGAGGGGGCGCCGCTGGGAGACTGGAGTGACCACCATGGCGACACAGAAGACCGCCGCGAGCGACCTGGCCGTCGGCGGCGCCGAGGAGCCGTGGGGCGACGCCGAACTCGCCGAGGTGCGGGCCGAGCTCGAGGCCGACGTGGCCCGCGTGCGCGCCGAGCTCGACGAACTCGCCACGGACTTCGAGGGGCTGCTGCGCAACCCGGGCGATGGGGCGGGCGACGACCAGGCCGACGTCGGCAACGCGAACTTCGAGCGCGAGCACGAGATCTCGTTGGCCCGCAAGTCCGCGGAGGTGCTGCGTCAGAGCGAACGCGCCCTCGAGCGGATGGACGACGGCACGTACGGCGTATGCGAATCGTGCGGCGGCCCGATCGGCAAACTTCGACTCCAGGCCTTCCCTCGTGCGACCCTATGCATGACATGCAAGAAGAAGCAGGAGCGCCGCTGAACTCGGGCGCCACACCCACCGTCCCCCCGTCCCGCGTCTCGGCGCGCCCTCTCGCGCTCGTCGCCGTGGCGGCGCTCGGCGTCATCGCGGCCGACCAGGCCAGCAAGCAATGGGCGCAGGACGCCCTGAGTGACGGCCGCCCGCGTGATCTGCTCGGCTCGTTCCTGCGGCTGCGGTTGACGTACAACCCCGGCGCCGCGTTCAGCCTCGGCACGAATTCGACGCTCTTCATCACCGCGATCGCGGTGGTCGTGGTCGTCGTGCTCGCCGTGACCGCGCGCAAGCTGCGTAGCCTCCCGTGGGCCCTCGCCTTCGGGCTGATCATCGGAGGAGCCGTCGGCAATCTGATCGACAGGTTCTTTCGTGAGCCGGGTGGGGGGCGTGGCCACGTCGTGGACTTTCTCGAGCTGCCGCACTGGCCGATCTTCAACCTGGCCGATTCGGCGATCTGCGTCGCCGCGGCCCTCGTCGTGTTGCTGACCTTCCGCGGTATCGGTCTCGACGGAACGCGCGAGGGCGCCCACGACGGCGCAGATGATGGCGCGTCGCCCACCACCGAGGAGGCTCAGCGATGAGCGAGGTCAAGTCGTTGTTCGTCCCCGAAGGGCTCGAGGGAGAGCGCGTCGACGCGGCCATCGCCCGCCTGCTGGGTTTCTCCCGCACCCGCGCCGCCGAACTCGCGGCCGAGGGCGCCGTCAGCGTCGACGGCAAGCGGGTTGCGAAGTCCGAGCGCGTGAGCGCCGGCGCGTGGCTCGAGGTCGCGATGCCGGAGCGTACCGGGCCGCGTGAGGCGACGCCCCGCGTCGAACCCGTGCCCGGCATGAACATCGTGCACGACGACACCGAGATCGTCGTCGTCGACAAGCCGGCCGGCGTCGCCGCGCACCCGAGCGTCGGCTGGGACGGCCCGGATGTCGTCGGTGGCCTCGCCGCTGCGGGGTACCGCATCTCCACCTCGGGCGCACCGGAGCGTCAGGGCATCGTGCAGCGCCTCGACGTCGGCACGAGCGGTCTCATGGTCGTCGCCAAGAGCGAGCGTGCGTACACCCTGCTCAAGCAGGCATTCCGTGACCGCACGGTCGACAAGACGTACCACGCGCTCGTGCAGGGCCTGCCCGACCCGATCGAGGGCACGATCGACGCGCCGATCGGGCGCCATCCCAACCACGACTACAAGTTCGCCGTCATGGATTCCGGCCGCGCGTCGGTGACGCACTACGAACTGCTCGAGGCGTTCCGGTCGGCGTCGCTGCTCGAGATCCATCTCGAGACGGGGCGCACCCACCAGATCCGTGTCCACGTCTCAGCGATGCATCATCCGTGCGTCGGCGACCCGCTGTACGGCTCCGACCCGACGCTCGCGAAGAAGCTCGGGCTGGAGCGTCAGTGGCTGCACGCCGTCGAGCTCGGATTCGACCACCCCGGTAGCGGCGAACGTGTGACGTTCACCTCGCCGTACCCGGCCGACCTGCAGCGCGCGCTCGATCGCATCAGCGCCTGACGCGGAATTCCGCGACGTTCCGCCCGGCTCCCGGCTCGCCCCGGGAGCCGGGCGTCGCGCATCCGGCGGGGTTGTCGGTGGCCGGTCGTAGACTTCTGGGCGATGTCCAGTCAGTCGAAGAGCTTCGTCCATCTGCACAACCACACCGAGTACTCGATGCTCGACGGTGCAGCCCGTATCGATGACATGTTCGCGCGTGCGCAGGAGTTCGGCATGCCCGCGATCGCGACCACCGACCACGGGTACCTGTTCGGTGCCTACGAGTTCTGGTCGAAGTCGCGCAAGTATGACGTGAAGCCGATCATCGGCCTCGAGGCGTACATGACGCCGGGCACGCACCGCACCGACAAGACGCGCACGACGTGGGGCGAGCGCGGCCAGGAGGCCGACGACGTCTCCAACCGGGGTCTCTACACGCACATGACGCTGCTCGCGAAGAACAACGAGGGCATGCACAACCTCTTCCGCATGGGCTCGCAGGCCTCGCTCGACCAGGTGTACTCGAAGTATCCGCGACTCGACCGAGAGCTGCTCAACACGTACGGCATGGGCATCATCGGCACGACGGGGTGCCCGTCGGGGGAGATCCAGACGCGCCTTCGTCTGGGGCAGTACGACAAGGCGCGCGAGGCCGCGGCGGAGTTCCGCGACATCTTCGGTGACGGCAACTTCTACTGCGAGCTGATGGAGCACGACCTCGACGTCGACATCGAGCGGCGCGTGCGCAGTGACCTGCTCAAGCTGGCGAAGGACCTCAACCTGCCGCTGCTCGCGACGAACGACCTGCATTACACGAACAAGGAGGACGCGGTCCACCACGATGCGCTGCTGTGCATCAACTCGGGTTCGCGCCTGACCGACCCCAGCCGCTTCAAGTTCGGCAGCCACGAGTTCTACCTCAAGTCGGCCGACGAGATGCGTCACCTCTTCCGGGACCACCCGGACGCGTGCGACAACACCCTGCTCATCGCCGAGCAGTGCGAGGTGTCCTTCACCGAGGGCGAAGGGCGCTACATGCCCCGCTTCCCCTGCCCCGAGGGTGAGGACGAGACGTCCTGGTTCATCAAGGAGGTCGAGACGGGGCTGCGCCGTCGCTTCCCCGAGGGCGTGCCGGACTACGCCGTGAAGCAGGCGAAGTACGAACAGGACGTCATCATCGGCAAGGGCTACCCGGGCTACTTCCTCGTCGTCGCCGACTTCATCAACTGGGCGAAGCGCAACGGCATCCGCGTCGGGCCGGGGCGTGGTTCGGGTGCCGGTTCGATGTGCGCGTACGCGATGGGCATCACCGACCTCGACCCCGTCCCGCATGGTCTGATCTTCGAGCGCTTCCTCAACCCCGAACGTCAGTCGATGCCCGACTTCGACGTCGACTTCGACGAGCGTCGGCGCTCGGAGGTCATCCGGTACGTCGTCGACAAGTACGGCGAGGATCGCGTGTCGTACATCGTCACGTACGGCACGATCAAGGCGAAGCAGGCCGTCAAGGACGCCTCGCGCGTCATGGACTTCCCGTTCGCCATCGGCGAGCAGATGACGAAGGCGATGCCGGCCGACGTCATGGGCAAGGGCGTTCCGCTGGCGAAGATGTACGACGAGAGCCACCCGCGCTACGCCGAGGGCGGCGAGTTCCGTGAGCTCATCGCCTCCGACCCGACGTTCAAGAACATCTTCGACGCGGGCGTCGGCCTCGAGGGGCTGAAACGTCAGTGGGGCGTGCACGCGGCCGGCGTCATCATGTCGAGCGAACCGCTCATCGACGTCATCCCGATCATGCGTCGCCTGCAGGACGGCGCCGTCATCACGCAGTTCGACTACCCGAGCTGCGAGACGCTCGGCCTCGTCAAGATGGACTTCCTCGGCCTGCGCAACCTGACGATCCTCGACGACGCGCTCAAGAACATCAAGGCCAACCGTGACGAGGACATCGACCTCGACGCGCTGAGCAAGGACATGACGGACGCGAAGACGTACGACCTGCTCGCGCGAGGTGACACGCTCGGCGTGTTCCAGCTCGACGGCGGCGGCATGCGCCAGCTACTGCGTCTCATGCAGCCCGACAACTTCGAGGACATCTCCGCCGCTCTCGCGCTGTACCGTCCCGGCCCGATGGGCGCCAACGCGCACACCAACTTCGCGCTGCGCAAGAACGGCAAGCAGCAGATCGACTACATCCACCCCGAGCTGACCGAGGCGCTCGAGCCGATCCTCAACATGACATACGGCCTGATCATCTATCAGGAGCAGGTCATGGAGATCGCGCAGAAGCTCGCCGGGTACACCCTCGGCAACGCCGACCTGCTGCGGCGCGCGATGGGCAAGAAGAAGAAGGAGGTGCTCGACGCCGAGTACGTCAACTTCGAGAAGGGCATGCTCGACAACGGCTTCTCGAAGGAGTCGGTGCAGACGCTGTGGAGCATCCTGTTGCCGTTCTCCGACTACGCGTTCAACAAGGCGCACACCGCGGCGTACGGGCTCGTGTCGTACTGGACGGGCTATCTCAAGGCGAACTACCCGGCCGAGTACATGGCGGCGCTGCTCACGTCGGTGCGAGACGACAAGGACAAGTCGGCGCTGTACCTCAACGAGTGCCGTCACATGGGCATTAAGGTGCTGCCGCCCGACGTCAACGAGTCGATCGGCAACTTCGCGGCCGTCGGCGAGGACATCCGTTTCGGGCTCGAGGCGATCCGCAACGTCGGTTCCAACGTCGTCGCGGCGATCATCGCGGCGCGTGAGGAGAAGGGCCGCTTCACCTCGTTCGAGGACTTCCTGCGCAAGTGCCCCGCGACGGTGCTCAACAAGCGCACGGTCGAGTCACTCGTCAAGGCGGGCGCGTTCGACGACCTCGGCCACCAGCGTCAGGGGCTCGTGCAGATCCATGAGTCGTACGTCGATGCGCTCATCGACGAGAAGCGCAAGGAGGAGCACGGGCAGGATTCGCTGTTCGCCGGTTTCGGTGACGACGCGCCGGGCATCGAGTTCGCCGCGCTACCGCAGATTCCGCCGATCGAGTGGGACAAGCAGACGAAGCTCGCGTTCGAGCGCGAGATGCTCGGCCTGTACGTCTCCGACCACCCGCTGTTCGGCATCGAGGCGGCGCTCGCGCAGTTCTCCGACACATCGGTCGCGCGCCTGCTCGCCGAGGACGCGCTGCCCGACGGCGCGACGGTGACGATCGCCGGGCTCATCACGGGCCTGCAGATCAAGCGCACGAAGAAGGGCGATCTGTGGGCCATCGCGACCGTCGAGGACATGGACGGCGCGATCGAGTGCCTGTTCTTCCCCTCGACGTACGCGACGGTTTCGACGATGCTGAGCCAGGACGTCGTGTGCGCTGTCAAGGGGCGCGTCAACCGTCGTGACGAGTCTGTCGCGCTCAACGCGATGGAGCTGACGCTGCCCGAGCTGACGGACGGCCCACGCGGCCCGGTGCTGCTGCACCTGCCGTACGCGCGGGCGACGCAGGGGTTGGCCGAGCGGCTCAAGGAGGTACTGGGGGAGCACCCCGGCATCACCGAGGTGCACCTCAAGCTCTCGCGGCCGGGGCGCACCCTCACCGTCAAGCTCGACGACAGCCTGCGCGTCAACGCGACGCCCGCGCTGTTCGGTGACCTCAAGGCCCTCCTGGGCCCCTCGTGCCTCGGCTGACGCACGACGACCGTTCGGAAGGAACACCCATGACCGACACCACGGCGACTCAGCCGAATCAGCCGATGCCGCCGATCGCTCGTCGCGTGCCGACGCAGCGCACCCACCACGGGGACGTCTTCGTCGACGACTACGAGTGGCTGCGCGACAAGAGCAACCCCGACGTCATCGCTCATCTGAACGCGGAGAACGCCTACACCGACGCCGTGCTCGCGGCGCAGGAGCCGCTGCGCGAGCGTCTCTTCGACGAGATCAAGTCGCGCACCAAGGAGACCGATCTGTCGATCCCGGTGCGCGACAAGGACTGGTGGTACTACACGCGCACCCTCGAGGGAAAGCAGTACGGCATCAGCTGCCGCGCACCGTACCGTGACGGTGAGGCCCGTCCGACGCCGCGGCCGGGGGAGGCGCTCGTGGGGGAGCAGGTGCTGCTCGACGGCAACGTCGAGGCCGAGGGCAAGGAGTTCTACTCGGTCGGCGCACTCGCGCTGACGCCCGACCAGAACCGGCTCGCCGCGCTCATGGACTTCGCGGGTGACGAGCGCTACGCCGTCACGGTGCGCGACATCGCCACGGGCGAGACGATCGAGGAGAGCGTCACCGACGTCGGGTACGGCCTCGTGTGGTCGGCTGCGGGGGATGCGTACTTCTACACGCGCGTCGACGAGTCATGGCGCCCGCACCAGGTGTGGCGCCACGTCGTCGGCACCGACCCGAGCGAGGACGTGCTGCTCTACCAGGAGGACGACGCGGCCTTCTGGCTCGGCATCGGTGGCACGCATGACGATCGGTGGCTCATCCTGTCGATGGGGTCGAAGAACACCTCCGAGTTCTACCTCATGGATCTGCACGACGAGGCCGCCGGCTGGCGCGTCGTGCAGCCGCGCACCGAGGGGCTCGACTACGACATCGAGATCGACGGGGACCGGCTCTACATCGTGCACAACCGTGACCGCGTCGACTTCGACGTGGCCGTGGCGCCGCTCGCCGACCCCGGCGTCGACAACTGGCAGCCGTTGCTCGTGGGCGCCGAGGGCGAGCGCATCCTCGGGGTCTCCGCCTACCGCGACTTCATGCTCGTCGGGCTGCGCGCCGGCGGCCTGCCGACCGTGCGGCTCTTGCCCAAGGAGGGCGATGGTTTCGGGGCGGCGCGCGAGCTGCCGTTCGCGGGGGAGCTCACCGTCGTCGGTGTCGGGGCGAACCCGACGTACGAGGCGACGACGCTCATGGTCGCAACAGAGTCGTTCATCGAGCCGCGCGCCATCTACGACTGGGACACGACGACGGACGAGGTGACGCTGCTCAAGCGTCGCGAGGTGCTGGGCGGCCACGACCCGGCCGACTACCAGCAGCACCGTCTGTGGGTGACAGCTCCCGACGGCGCCCAGGTGCCGGTCTCGCTCGTGGCGCACCGCGACGTCACGCCCGACGGGACGAACCCCGTGCTGCTGTACGGGTACGGCTCGTACGAGTCGTCGATCGACCCGTATTTCTCCGTCCTGCGGCTCAGCCTGCTGCAGCGCGGCGTCGTGTTCGCCATCGCGCACGTGCGCGGTGGCGGTGAGATGGGCCGATCCTGGTATCTCGACGGGCGGCTCGAGCACAAGAAGAACACGTTCACCGACTTCGTCGCGGCGGGGCGTCACCTCGTCGAGACGGGGTGGGCGGCCCCCGATCGCCTTGCGGCCGAGGGGGGTTCGGCCGGTGGCCTCCTCATCGGCGCGGCGCTCAACGAGGCGCCTGAGCTGTTCTGCGCCGTGCACGCGCAGGTGCCGTTCGTCGACGCGTTGACGACGACGCTCGACCCGTCGCTGCCGCTGACGCAGGGGGAGTGGGAGGAGTGGGGCAACCCGCTCGCCGACCCGGACGTGTACGCGTACATGAAGAGTTACACGCCGTACGAGAACGTCCGCGACGTCGACTACCCGTCGGTGCTCGCGACGACGAGCCTCAACGACACGCGCGTGTTCTACGTCGAACCCGCGAAGTGGGTGCAGATGCTGCGCCGCACCGTCACGAGTGACCAGAACGAGCGGCCGATCCTGCTCAAGACCGAGATGGTCGCGGGCCACGGCGGCGTCAGCGGGCGGTACGAAGCGTGGAAGGAAGCGGCGTTCGAGACCGCGTGGATTCTCGACCGTCTCGGCGCGTCCGAGATCGTGCACCCGGCGTCCGTCAACGTCTGACTCACGCCCTGAGGAAGCGACACCCTGGGGAAGTGAACCCCGTTCTTGCGCCCAAGTGCACGCGGGTGCACTCGGGCGCAAGAACGGGGGCTGCGTCTCTTGGGCACGACGCGAGTCGCGCCGGCTCGGGTCGAGGACGGGCCCGCTGCGCCGAGCCGTCGGCTGTCACTCCTGAGCTGAGCGCGCCTCGACGGCTGCGCGGATGCGCTGCAGCGTCGTGTTCATGCCAGCGACGAGGTTGGCCTCGAAGTGGTCCTCACCGCCGAGCACCTTGTCGACGAGCAGCGCCGACACCTTCGACGTACCGCTCGGCGGCACGTCACGTCGCTGCGTCAGCACGGTGCCGCCGTCCTGCGGCGTGAGCGTGAAGCTCCACGTCGTGCCGTTGTCGAGCACCCGGAAAGCGACGCGCTGCAGGTCGTGAAAATCAGTCACCTTGGCACGCGTCGGCCACCACAGATTGCCGTCACGATTGACGTTGAGCATGAACGTGCCACGGCGGATCGGGCCCCGCGCAATCACCTTGCGACACTGCGGTGACCACTGCGGCATCCGCCGCAGGTCACTGACGAGCGACCACACCTGCTCCGGGGGAGCAGCGATGAAGATCTCAGATTCGAGGTTGTCAGCCATGACGCCCACCGTAGCTGGCCGTTGGTCATCCTCCTCGGCTACGGCGGGGCTGGCGTTGAGGATCGGTTCAGATGACCATTTTTTCTCCGGCATCTGAACCCGCTCGGCCACGACAGAGGGCCCGGGGGGACAGCTCGCTCACGCTCGCTGCCCGCCTCGGGCCCTCAACCTTCGCCTCCAGATGCAGAGGTGGTTCAGATGACCATTTTTTCTCCGACATCTGAACCCGCTCGGCCTTTGCCTCCCAGGCTCAGATGTCGTAGTACATCTCGAACTCGTGCGGGTGCGGACGGAAACGAATCGGGTCGATCTCGTTCAGACGCTTGTACTCGATCCACGTCTCGATGAGGTCCTCCGTGAACACGTCACCCTCGAGCAGATACTCGTGGTCGGCCTCGAGCGCGTCGAGCACGTCACCGAGCGAACCCGGAACCTGCTGAATGGCCTCGTGCTCCTCGGGCGGCAGCTCGTACAGGTCCTTGTCGACCGGCTCCGGCGGCTCGATGCGGTTCTTGATGCCGTCGAGGCCCGCCATCAGCTGCGCCGCGAAGCACAGGTACGGGTTCGCCGACGGGTCCGGGACACGGAACTCGACACGCTTCGCCTTCGGCGATGTGCCCGTGATCGGGATACGCACGCACGCGGAACGGTTGCGCGCGGAGTACACGAGGTTCACCGGCGCCTCGTAACCCGGTACGAGACGGTGGTAGGAGTTGACCGTCGGGTTCGTGAACGCGAGCAGCGACGGCGCGTGCTTGAGCAGACCACCGATGTACCAGCGAGCGATGTCCGACAGGCCACCGTAACCACGCTCGTCGTAGAACAGCGGCTCGCCGTCCTTCCACAACGACTGGTGCGTGTGCATACCCGAACCGTTGTCGCCGAACAACGGCTTCGGCATGAACGTCGCCGAGCGTCCGTTCTGGAACGCGACGTTCTTGATGACGTACTTGAACTTCATGACGTCATCACCCGACTGCAGCAGGGTGTTGAACTTGTAGTTGATCTCCATCTGACCGGCCGTGCCGACCTCGTGGTGGCTGCGCTCGACCTCGAGGCCGACCTCGTGCAGCTTCAGCACCATCTCGTCGCGCAGGTCGGCGAAGTGGTCGACGGGCGGGACGGGGAAGTAACCTCCCTTGTACCGGGTCTTGTACCCCAGGTTGCCGCCCTCTTCGACGCGGCCCGTGTTCCAGGCCGCCTCGATCGAATCGATGTAGTAGTAGCCGGCGTTCTGCTTCGTCTCGAAACGCACGTCATCGAAGACGTAGAACTCGGCCTCGGCGCCGAAGAACGCCGTGTCGGCGATCCCCGTCGACTTCAGGTACGCCTCGGCCTTCGCCGCGATGTTGCGCGGGTCGCGCGAGTACTGCTCGCCCGTGAACGGGTCGACGATCGAGAAGTTGATGATGAGCGTCTTGTACTCACGGAACGGGTCCAGGTAGGCCGTCTGCAGGTCCGGGATGAGCTTCATGTCGGACTCGTGGATGGCCTGGAAACCGCGAATGGACGAGCCGTCGAACATCTGGCCGGTCTCGATCGCCTCAGCGTCGAAGCTCTCGGCCGGGATGTTGAAGTGCTGCATGACGCCCGGCAGGTCGCAGAAGCGGATGTCGACGAATTTGACGTCCTCATCCTCGATGAACTTCACGACCTCTTCAGCGGTCTTGAACATGGATCCTCCTGACTGGGGTGTGCGATGCCGGTCGACACCACACCACGTGTTGCCCATGATGCTAGGACCCCCCGATTACCCGGGCATGGCCCTCATGTTTCGTCGGTGTTACGAAACATGTGAACAGTTCACGCCGGTCGGCGCACGGCGCGCGACCACCCCTCCAACCTATCCAGGCACCTCACCTCTAGTCTTGGAGGGCGCGCTACTACTCACAGTGCGAGACACCACCGAACGGAAACGAACGTGCCCCCAGCTGCCCCCCTCGCCGATGCCGACCCCGCCGAGAACCGCCCCGTCGAGGGCCCCGGCTCCATCGCGCGGCTGGCCCCGCGCGCCGTCGCGCTGCTCATCGACTGGGCGCTCTGCTCCGTCATCGCCATGGGGTTGCTGGGCTACCGCTGGGGCGGGAGCGGCGCCGAGGGCTTCAAACCGCTCGCCGTCTTCGCCGTCGAGAACCTCCTGCTCGTCAGCACCCTCGGGATGACGCTCGGGCACCGCGTCATGGGGATGCAGGTGCAGCGCGTCAGCGACGGCGCCGCCCCCGGTCTGCTCGCCGGCGCCGTCCGCACCGTGCTGCTCTGCCTCGCGATCCCCGCCGTCGTCACCGACTCGAGCGGACGCGGGCTGCACGACAAGCTTGCCGGCACCGTCATCGTCCGTACGCGCTGAACTCGATGCGACATTGACGCTCGCCGCGCGCACGCCCCAGGCAGCATGACCTTCATGGCACGACCCATGCGGGTTGCCCCGCCTCACGCCCCGTCACCCGGATGGGACGACATGCATCGCCGCGTCGCACCACGTGGGCGCGGGAACAAGCGACAAGCCCCAGAACACACGAGAGCCCGCCACCTCGAGGTGGCGGGCTCTCGTGTTCGTGCGTGGAGGCTCAGCGGCCACGCATCGCGGCGCGGTTGACGCGTGCCTTCGTGGGGTCGATACCGGCCGGAGCTGCGGGGCGGCCCGACCCAAGGGCGCGCAAGCGCTTGGTGATGCGAGCGGCCTCGTCGTCGGTGAGCACCTTGGGCATCTTCTGCATGTCCTTCTGCAGACGCTCGACGGGGACGGAGCCCTCGTCGGTGCCGACGCGCAGCGTGTGCACCGGAACCTCGGGGCCGAGCACCCGCGTCGTGCGCTTGTTCTCACTGGAGAGCAAACGCTCGGCCATGCCCTTGGGGCCTTCCGCGACGAGCACGACGCCCGGCTTGCCGACGGCGCGGTACACCATCGCGGCACCCGAGAGGTCGCGCACCTGGCGGTTGCGGCCCATGTCGACGCCGACGGGCTCCTGCTCGACGAACCAGCCCTTGCGCAGCGACGACATGACGGCGACGCTCGCGCCCGGCTGACCCGAGATCGACTTGTAGATCGCGGTGTTCGCGCGGCGGGCGAGCACGAGCAGTGCGGCGAGCACACCCAGCAGCACGCCGATGATGCCGAGGTAGATCGGGTGGCCGATACTGAAGCCGATGATGAGCAGCAGCACGAACACGAGCGCGAACGCACCGATCATCCACGCCAGCAGCGCGGGGTCGTTGGCGCGCGCCGTCTCGAACACCTGACGGAACTGAGCGGAGCGGCCCGGCTCCTTGGCCTCGCCTCTCGTGCTCGACGCACCGTCGGCCTTCGTGGCGCCGCCGCTCGAACCGCGGCGGAACCGCGACTTCTTGGGCTCGTTGGTGGGGGAGGTTGATGCCATGGGGTCAGGATACGCGGGTCTCGGCGCGGGCCACCAAAGACGCAGCTTCCTGACGCGCCGGCGACGACGCCGCCTCCGCGAGGTGCAGCAGGTTCTCCGGCAGCTCCTGGCCGCGCTTGGCCATGACCTGGGCGTACAGACGGCCGGCTCGGTAGGAGGAACGCACGAGCGGACCCGCCATGACGCCGGAGAAACCGATCTCCTCGGCACGCTCGGACCAGTGCACGAACTCCTCCGGCTTGACCCACCGGTCGATCGGGTGGTGCAGCTTCGAGGGGCGCAGGTACTGCGTGATCGTGATGATGTCGCAGCCCGCCTCGTGCAGGTCGACGAGCGCCTGGTCGATCTCGTGCTCCTCCTCACCCATGCCGAGGATGAGGTTCGACTTCGTCACGAGCTCCTGTTCGCGCGCCATCGTCAGCACCTTGAGCGACTTCTCGTACGTGAACGCCGGGCGGATGCGTCGGAAGATGCGCGGTACCGTCTCCAGGTTGTGGGCGAACACCTCGGGGCGGGCGTCAAAGACCTTGCCGACGAGCTCGGGGACGGCGCCGAAGTCGGGCGGCAGGATCTCGACACCCGTGTTCGGGTTGAGTTCGTGGATGAGGCGCACGGTGTCGGCGTACAGCTGCGCGGCACCGTCGGGCAGGTCGTCGCGCGCGACGCCGGTGACGGTGGCGTAGCGCAGGCCCATCTCACGGACGGACTCGGCGACGCGGCGCGGCTCGTCGAGGTCGAGGGCGGACGGCTTGCCGCTCGCGATGTCGCAGAAGTCGCAGCGTCGCGTGCAGGTGTCGCCGCCGATGAGGAACGTGGCCTCACGGTCCTCCCAGCACTCGAAGATGTTGGGACAGCCGGCCTCCTGGCACACGGTGTGCAGGCCGCCACCCTTGACGAGATTCTGCAGCGAGTTGTACTCCGGGCCCATCTTCGCCGTGGTGCGGATCCAACTCGGCTTTCGTTCGATGGGCGTTTCGGCGTTGCGCGCTTCCACGCGCAGCAGTCGACGGCCTTCGGGCGCGACGGTCACAGAAAAGCACTCCTCAGCTTGGCGATTGAGGGCGACACGGCGCGAAGATGCGCGCCAGCGCTCAGAACAACAGCGTACGCGGGTGAAAACTTCCCGGCGAGTACGCGGACGGCGCTCACGCCGCCTTCGACGGGGCGACGATCGCCGACAGGTGACGCTCCACGACAGGGAGCACCTCGGCGACGGTGACGTCACGACCGACCTCGCGGCTCAGTGTCGTCACCCCGGCATCGGCGATGCCGCAGGGCACGATCGTCTGCGTCCACGACAGGTCGCAGTCGCAATTGAGCGAGAAACCGTGCATCGTCGCGCGCTTCGAGACGCGCACGCCGATGGCGCCGATCTTGCGGTCGGGGCCCTTGTCGTCGGCGAGCACCCAGGTGCCGGAACGTCCCTCCACGCGGTCGGCGTCGACGCCGAACTCGGCGCACACGTCGATCATGAGCTGCTCGAGGCGACGCACGTGCGCGACGACGTCGATGGGGATGGGCAGCGCCATGATCGGGTAGCCCACGAGCTGACCTGGACCGTGCCACGTGATCTTGCCGCCGCGGTCGACGTCGACGACGGGCGTGCCGTCGAAGGGACGCTCGTGCGCCTCGGTGCGCTTGCCCGCCGTGTAGACGGGGGAGTGCTCGAGCAGTAGCACCGTGTCCTCGCCGCCCGCGACGACGTCGGCGTGGACCTGACGCTGCACCTCCCACGCCTGCTCGTAGTCGACGAAGTCAGGGGCGAAGCCGAGGTGCTGGATACGCATCCCCCGAGCCTACTCTCCGACACGCCGCGACGGCCGCCGGCCTGCCTGTGGATAACTCGACGCACGCTTCGGCCCGCCTGGGCGATGGTGGAACCAGTGACGCCGACCGCGGCGCCCCTCGCACGCCGAACCCAGGAGTCACCATGCCCGACGCCACCGCACCCACGATCGCCGGATACACCATCGAAGCGCGCATCGGGCAGGGCGGCAGCTCGTCGGTGTGGCGCGCCACCGGGCCGCAGGGCACCGTCGCGATCAAGGTCAGCACGGAACCCGCGATCACCGCGCGTTCGGAATGGCGGATGCTGCGGCGCCACGCGGGGCCCCACGTCGTCGAGGCCCTCGATCTCACGACGAGCGCCGAGGGCCACAGCGCGCTCGTGCTCGAGTACATGGCCGGCGGCAGCCTCGACGACGTCGTGCGAGGACGCGGCGGACTCACCGTCGGCGAGTGCGTGACGGCGCTCGCTCCGGTCGCGGCGACCATGGCGGGTTTCCACGACCGAGGATGCGTGCACGCCGACCTCACCCCGTCCAACATCCTCTTCGATCACCAGGGACGCCCTGCGATCGCAGACCTGGGGGCCACGCGTGTCGCGGCACGCGCCGACGGGGCCGACTGGGCCACCTACGGGTTCGTCGCACCCGAGATCGTCGACGGTGAACCGCCCAGCGCTGCGGCCGACGTGTACTCCTTCGGGGCGCTCGCCTGGTTCTGTCTCCTGGGGACGCCGCCGCCCGTCGCAGCCCTGCGGCCGCACCTCGTCGACGTCCTGCCCGACGCGCCGGACGCGCTCGTCGACCTCATCACGGCGTGCCTCGCACAGACGCCGTCGTCGCGCCCGCACGCCGCGGAGCTGGCGACCCGGCTGCGCGGTGTCGCCACCGCACGCCCGGTGCCCGTGCCGACCGCCGTGCCGATCGGAGAGGGGAGTGACACCCCTGCCGTTGGTGAGTCGATCACGCGACGACTGCGGGACGAGGCGCAGCGGCGGCAGTTCCTCGAGCCGGCCGACGCGGAGCGCCATGGGTCGTCACTCAGGGGCGGACGTCGTGGGCGACGGGGGCGTCGTGGCGCTGAAACCCGCGGCGAGGTCGGGGGAAGACGGACGTGGCGTCCAGGGGCCGTCGACGCTGGGCGACGTGCTGACGCGGCGGGCGCGCGCTGGAGAGCTGGTCGCTGGGTGCCCGCGGCGCTGCTGGGGGCGTGCGTCGTCACAGCAGCAGCGATGTGGCCCGTTCACGCAGGCGGAGACTCGGCGAATGACGCCGGATCTTCGACGAGCGCGGCCTACGCGCGCGCCAACCCTGGTGTGACACCGGCGAACTCGACCTCGTCCTCGACGACGGTGACGCCCGCACCGCCGTCGAAGACGATGCCGAACGCGGTGTCGCCCTCGACCAACCCGGAGGCGGGGACGGCGGTGCCCGCGTCCGGTGCGAAGACGCCCACGATGACGGCTCCGACGCGTCAGGAGGTCGTCGCGCTGCTCGACTGCCGGGCCAAGGCCTGGTCGACGTTGGATCGAGAAGGCCTGGGCCGGTGCCTCGTGCCGGGCTCGGCTGCTCACACGCACGACCTGCAGGCCTTCACGCGGGCGAGCGCGCAGGGCGCGTCGTACGACGGCCTCGGCTACGCGATCGGCGCGCTGACGCCGACGTCATGCAGCGGTGGCCAGGTGTGCCTGACGAGCCGAATCACGACGTCGGGGTACGACGTCCGCACCAAGACCGCGAGCGAGCGTGTTGCTGCGCGTCACGATGACGTCCGGCTCGTCCTCAGCCACGACGGCACGGGCTGGCGCATCTCGTCCTGGTCAGCGAGCTGAGGCGCATCTCCGCCATGAACCGGACGAGAGCGCGCCACGCGCCCGATCAGCCTCCCGACGCGCGCCGGTCAGAGCGCCGACGCGACGAGCCGGTCGAGCGCCTGGTCCTGGTTCTCGTCCTGCCAGTCGAACCCGGCAGCTTCGAGCACGTGGGGGCGTACCCGCGTCGACGCGGTCACCTGGTCGGCCATCTCACCGAGGACGAAGCGCAGTGCCCCCTTCGGTACGCGCAGGGCAGCGGGGCGCCGCAGCGAGCGCGCGAGTGCCTGTGCGAGATCGGCCTGCCGACTCGCGCGCGGTGCGACGAGGTTGACGGGCCCGACGACGTCGGGGTGGTCGAGAAGAAACACCAGCGCGCGCACCTCGTCACGCAGCGTGATCCAGCTCCACCACTGCCGCCCCGAACCCAATGGGCCCCCTGCGCCCAGCCGCGTCGTCGTCAGGAGGGGAGCGAACGCTCCGGCCTCGCCCGTCATGACGAGACCGGTGCGCGCGAGGGCGACGTCGTGGCGCTTCGCAGCCCTCATCGCCGCAGCTTCCCACTCGATGCAGACGCGAGCGAGGAAGTCTTCCCCGGGTGCGCTCGTCTCGTCGAGCACCTCGTCGCCGCGATCGCCGTAGAAGCCGATCGCCGAAGCCGAGACGAGACGAATCCGTTGGGGCACCTCCGCCAGTGCGTCGGCGAGCCTCGACGTCGTCTCGATCCGCGACTCGCGAATCGCGTCCTTGTACGCGCGGCTCCACCGATGATCCCCGACGCCCGCCCCGGCCAGGTTGACGACCGCATCGACGGTGGCGAGCGTCTCGACCAATCGGCTGTTCGGGCTGCGGGCCTCGGGCAGCGTCACCTCGCCGGGTGTGACCGCCGGTCGTCGGACGATCCGGATGACGGTGTCGCCGCGGCGACGCAGACATGATGACAGCGCACCGCCGATCACTCCGGAGGAACCGGTGATGGCGATGCGCTGTCCAGTCATGCGGTCAGACTAGCCCGCGACGATCACACCTCGAAGGCGCCCTCTTCCAGGCGAGCCTTGATGGCCGAGAGGAAGCGACCGGCGTCGGCGCCGTCGACCACGCGGTGGTCGTAGGTGAGGACGAGGTTCATCATCTGACGGATCGCGATCGAGTCGTTGCCGAACTCATCGGTGACGACGACGGGACGCTTGACCATCGCGCCGGTGCCGAGGATGGCGACCTGCGGCTGGTTGATGATCGGGGTGTCGATGAGCGAACCGTTCGAGCCGATGTTCGAGATCGTGAACGTGCCGCCACCCAGCTCGTCCGGCGTCACCTTGTTGTCACGCGTGCGAGCTGCGAGGTCGGCGATCTTCTTCGCGATGCCGGCGATCGACAGGTCACCCGCGTCCTTGATGACGGGCACGAGCAGGCCGCGCGGCGTGTCGACCGCGATGCCGATGTGCTCGGCGTTGTGGTAGACGATGTTGTCGCCGTCGACCGAGGAGTTGACCTGCGGGAACGCCTTGAGCGCCTCGACGACAGCCGTCGTGATGAACGGCAGGTAGGAGAGGTTGACGCCCTCGCGAGACTTGAAGCTCTCCTTGTTGCGCGCACGGATGCTCGCGACCTTCGTGAGGTCGACCTCGACGACGGCCGTCAGCTGCGCCGAGACGGCGAGCGACTCGACCATGCGCTGCGCGATGACCTTGCGCAGACGCGACATCTTCTCCGTCGTGCCGCGCTTGGCCTGAGCCTCGGCGGACGGCTGCGGCGTCGTCGTCGACGCGGCCGGGGTGGAGGATGCTGCCGGAGCCGCGGCGGAAGCCGCCGGGGCGGCCTCCTGCTTCGGCTCCTGGGCCTTCTTCGCAGCGTCGAGGACGTCCTGCTTACGGATGCGGCCACCGACGCCGGTGCCCGTGATCGTCGACAGGTCGATGTTGTTCTCGGCCGCGATCTTGCGCACGAGAGGCGTGACGTAGGTGCCGGAGTTGTCGACCTTCGTCGACGTCTCCTGCTGCTTGTCGGAGCCGGCGCCGGCCTTGGGGGCCTCGTCCTTGGGCGCCTCGCTCGCCGACGACTCGGCCGTCGGGGCTTCCTTCTCGGCGGCCTCGTCGTCCTTGACCGGGGCCGGCGTCTCGTTCTTCGACTCCGCGGCCTCGACGGCCTCGTCCTGCTTCTTCGAGTCGACCTCGTCCTGGTTCTTCTGCGCCTTCTCGGCCTCGGCCGAGTCGTCGGAGGAACTCGAGCCGGCCGAGCCGCCGATGACGGCGAGGTCGGCGCCGACCGGCACCGTCTCGTCCTCGGCGACGAGGATCTTCGTCAGCTTGCCCGCGACGGGGGAGGGAACCTCGGTGTCGACCTTGTCCGTGGAGACCTCGAGCAGGGGCTCGTCAACGGCGACGTCGTCGCCCTCGGACTTGAGCCAGCGCGTGATCGTGCCCTCGGTGACGGACTCGCCGAGCGCGGGCATCGTCACCTTCTCGCCGCCGGAGACCTCAGCGGCGGAGTCGTTCGAGGAGTTCGAGCTCTCGGACGCCTGCCGCGCGCTCTCGGCGGCCTCGTCCTTCTTCTCGTCGGCCTCGGCCTGCGGCTCGGCCTCCTGCGAGTCGTCGGAGGAGGAGTCGGAACCGGAGTCGGACGACGCGGGAGCGTCGCCGTCACCGATGACGGCGAGGTCGGCGCCGACCGGCACCGTTTCATCCTCTTCGACGAGGATCTCCTGCAGCGTTCCGGCGATCGGCGACGGAATCTCCGTGTCGACCTTGTCCGTGGAGACCTCCAGCAGCGGCTCGTCAACGGCGACGGTGTCGCCGACGTTCTTCAGCCAGCGGGTCACGGTGCCTTCGGTCACCGACTCGCCGAGGGCCGGCATGGTCACGCGGTCAGACATGGGTGGAGGTCTCCTCAATCCAAAATTCACTTTGGTTTCGCGGATGAAGTTGTGAACTCCGGGGCACTTCGCAGCGAGCGGATCTCCCCGATCAAGGCCATCTTGTCACTCGCGGACGGGGTTGCGGAAACCCGCCCCGAATACCCGCGGGTAGGAAAACGGCCGTTCCCACCCGCGGGCCTGCTCGATCAGGCGCGAGCCAGCTCGACGAGGGTGCGGACGGCGAAACCGGTGCCGCCCTTGGGGTTGACGCCGTAGGGGCTGCCCTCGTTGAACGCGGGCGCCGCGATGTCCATGTGGATCCAGTCGATCTGCTCGCCGTTCTTCTCGCCGACGAACTCCTTGAGGAACATCGCCGCGGTGATGAGCCCACCCATGCGCTCGCCGGTGTGCTTGAGATCGGCCACCTCGGAGTCGATGCTCGGGCGCAGGTGCTCGAGCAGCGGCATCGGCCACATGTGCTCGTCGACGCGCTCGGAGGCCGCGATCAGTTCGTCGCGCACCTCGTCGTTGTTGCCGACGATCGCCGCCGTGCGGTTGCCGAGCGCGAGCACGGCCGCGCCGGTGAGCGTCGCGATGTCGATGATGAGATCGGGCTCCTCCTCGGTGGCGTAGCACAGGCCGTCAGCCATGACGAGGCGCCCCTCGGCGTCGGTGTTGTCGATCTCGACGGTCGTACCGTCGTGCATGCGGATGACGTCGCCGGGACGCTGCGCGTCGGCGCCCGTCATGTTCTCGGCGAGGCACAGGTAGCCCGTGACGGCGACCGGCAGCTCGAGCGCGGCGACGGCCTCGAGGAAGGCCGCGACGGCGGCGGCGCCGGCCATGTCGCACTTCATCGTCGCCATGCCGTTGGCGGGCTTGATGCACAGGCCGCCGGAGTCGAACGTGATGCCCTTGCCGACGATGGAGATGTGCTTCGTCGCCTTCGCGGGTTTGTACGTCAGCGTCACGAGGCGCGGCGGACGCGCCGAGCCGCGGCCGACGCCGATGAGGCCGCCGCACTCGGCCTTCGCGAGGGCCTTCTCGTCCATGATGTCGACCTTGACCTTGGTGCCCGACATGCGCTTGCGGACGATGTCGGCGAACGAGGCGGGGTTGAGGTCGAGCGGCGGCATGTTGACGAGGTCGCGCGCCCAGTTCTGCGCGGTCACGACGGCCGCCGCGGTCTCGACGCCCGCGAGGGCGCCGGACGACTTCGCGTCGGTGACGAGCAGCGTTGCCTTGGCGAGGGCGTCCTTCGGCTTGCTCTTGTACGCGGTGTAGGCGTACGCGCCGAGGGCGATGCCCTCGCAGATGGCCTGGACGAGGTCGTCGGCGACCGCGGGGAAGGCGAAGACGGCGCTCGAGGTGCCCGTGAGCGAACGCGCGGCGGCACCGGCGGCGTCACGCAGCGCGGAGGCCTTCGTAGGCGCCTGCTCGGCGTCGACGCCCGAGCCGACGGCGATGACGAGGCCGCTCAGGTCGCCGGCACCCGACAGGCGCAGCACCTCGTCGGCGCGACCCTTCGCCTCGAGCGTCGCGAGAGCCTCGTTGAGCGCCTTGACTGCGGCGGGGGAGACTCCGACGGGGTCGATGACGCGGGCGCCGTCCTTCGTCGGTGCGGTGAGGACGACGGTGGCGTCGGCTGCGATGGCGTCCGCGCTCTTGTCGCTGAGGGTGATGTCGACCATGTGGGGCCCCTTTCGTGGGTGATGCCGAGGTCATCGGCGTGCGTGCTGCTGGGGCGAGCTTAACGGCCCGTAGGACGTGGTGGGCGCGGTAGGTTCGAGGCATGACTGAGAACAAGCTCTCGCCCCTCGACGAGCGTCACCGCGCCCTCGGGGCGAAGATGGCCGACTTCGGAGGATGGGACATGCCCATCGAGTATCCGGGCGGAGGTGTCGTGCGCGAGCACACCGCGGTGCGTGAGCGCGTCGGCATCTTCGACGTGAGCCACCTGGGCAAGGCGACGGTGAAGGGTGCCGGCGCGCTCGACTTCGTCAACTCGTGCCTGACGAACGACCTGCGCAAGATCGGGCCCGGCCAGGCCCAGTACACGATGTGCTGCGACGAGAGCGGCGGGGTCGTCGACGACCTGATCGTCTACGTCAAGGCCGAGGACGATCTGTTCCTCATCCCCAACGCCGCGAACACGGCCGAGGTCGTGCGCCGCCTGAAGGAGGCCGCGCCGGAGGGTATCGAGGTCGCCGACGCGCATGAGGAATACGGCGTGCTCGCCGTCCAGGGTCCCAAGTCCGACGAGGTCGTCTCCGCACTCGCTCTGCCCGTCGACCACGACTACATGAGCTTCGACGAGGCCGACTGGCAGGGCCGCCCCGTCACCGTGTGCCGCACCGGCTACACCGGTGAGCGCGGCTACGAACTCGTCTGCCGCTGGGACGATGCCCTCGCGCTGTGGGACGCCCTCGTCGAGGCCGCGGCCCCCTACGAGGGTCTGCCCTGTGGCCTCGGGGCGCGCGACACCCTGCGCACCGAGATGGGATACCCCCTGCACGGGCAGGATCTCTCGCTCGACATCACGCCCGTGCAGGCGCGCTCCGGCTGGGCCGTCGGCTGGAAGAAGGACGCGTTCTGGGGCAAGGACGCCCTGACCAAGGAGAAGGCCGAGGGCCCGCGCCGCATCTCGCGTGGCCTCAAGCTCACCGGCCGCGGCATCCCGCGCGCGCACTGCATCGTGCGTGACGCCGAGGGCGCTGAACTCGGCGAGGTGACGTCCGGGACGTTCTCGCCGACTCTCGGCATGGGCGTCGCGCTCGCGCTCGTCTCGCCAATGCTCGCCGAGGGCGACCAGGTCGTCGTCGACGTGCGTGGTCGCATGCTCGAGGCCGTCGTCACGAAGCCGCCGTTCGTCGAGGTGCAGACGCGCAGCAGCTGACGCGATGAGCGTCTCCCGCCTCGGCGGCGTCTCCTCTGACGGCATGACGAAGGGGGCTCGCACCGGATGGTGCGAGCCCCCTTCGTCATGCGTTCGTTCTGGACGTGCCGAGGTGAGGCGCGTCAGGCGACCGTGTCGCCCCGCTGCACCGTCGGACGGGGGAAGCGCAGGCGGCGCATCTGCATCGAGCGCGTCACCGCATAGAGGGCGCCGCCGCGCGGCACGGCACCGAACTTGGCGATGAGGTCCTTCTTGATGCGGCGCCACAGCAGGGCAGAGTCGATGAGGCCCGCGAGGACGATGACCCACACGAGCGCCAGGGTGATGGCGGCCAGCTTGGGCAGCAGGAACCACGAGAAGATCAGGATGAACATGAGCGGCATCGCGACCTCGCCGAGGCTGAGGCGGGCGTCGACGCGGTCACGGATGTAGCGCTTCTCGGGGCCGCGGTCGCGCAGCGGCAGCGCGGATTCCTCGCCACGACCGGCGGCTGCGCGCTGCTGGGCGCGCGCCTCGCGTGCGCGCTCCTTCTCTGCCGCCTTGGCTGCCTTGCGGTCGGTCTCGACGAGGGGGCGCCGACGAGCGGCCTCCTGGTCCCTGCGCTTAGGCGTCGGGCGGTTCTTCGCACCGGGGCGCGGAGTGTGCGCCGCATCATTCGTCGGGGCGGCCAGCTCGCGCGTCGCATCCTTCTCGACCGCGGTGGCTCCGACGGCGGTGGCGCCGCTGCTCGTCTTCTTCTTCACTGCTCGCACCCGCGCCACTTTACGTCACGCCCGCGCGCCTCCCATCCCCGACGCGGGCGCGCGGGGGATACCGTGGCGGCTGTGACTGCCACCGTGAACGCGGGCGCCCCGGAGGATCTCCGCCAGCGCATCGCCACCCTCATGCCCGGCGTCGTCGAGGACCTCAAGGCCCTCACGCGCATCCCCAGCGTCTCCCTCGGATCGTTCGACCAACAGCACGTCGACGACTCCGCGCGCGCCGTCGCGAAGCTGCTCGAGGCCGAGGGGATGGACGTCAAGGTCGTCTCCGAGGGCGGCCGCCCGGCCGTCATCGCGCACAAGGAAGGACCCGCAGGGTCGCCGCGTGTCCTCATGTACGCCCACCATGACGTCCAGCCCCCCGGTGACGACGCCGACTGGCAGAGCCCGCCGTTCGAACCGACCGAGCGCGACGGTCGCCTCTACGGCCGCGGCGCGGCAGACGACAAGGCCGGTGTCATGGCGCACATCGCCGCGATCCGCGCCTGGGGTGACGACCTGCCCTGCACCGTCACCCTCTTCATCGAGGGGGAGGAGGAGGTCGCCTCCGACTCCCTGCCCGCGCTGCTGCGCACGTACGCGGACGAGCTGACGTCCGACGTCCTCGTGCTCGCCGACTCAGCGAACTGGGCCGTCGGCACGCCGGCGCTGACGACGACCCTGCGCGGCACCGTCCGCGCCGTCGTCACCGTCCGCACCCTGGCGCACTCGGTGCACTCGGGCATGTTCGGGGGCGCCGTCCCCGACTCGCTGACGACGCTGTGCCGCCTGCTCGCAACGCTTCATGACGACGCGGGCAGCGTCGCCGTCGCCGGGCTCGACTCCGACGAGAATGTCGACATCGACTACACGCCCGAGGAGCTGCGCCGCGACGCCGGCATGCTCGAGGGCACGCAGCTCATCGGCACGGGCCCGCTGACCGCGCGGTTGTGGCGTGGGCCGAGCATCACCGTCATCGGGCTCGACGCGACGGGCGTCGACGTCGCGAGCAACACGCTCGCGGCGAGTTCGCGAGCCAAGCTGTCGCTGCGCGTCGCCCCCGGGCAGGACCCGCAGGCCGCCTACGAGGCGCTCGCCGAGCACCTGCGCTCCCACGCACCGTGGGGTGCGCAGGTGGAGGTGGAGCTCGAGGAGATCGGTTCCGGTTTCGACGCCGACGCCACCGGCCCGCTCTACGACGAGGCCCGCGCCGCCTTCCGTGACGCCTGGGGCAGCGACCCCGTCGACGTCGGCATCGGCGGCTCGATCCCGTTCGTCTCCTTGTTCGCGGAGATGATGCCCAACGCCGCGCTGCTCGTCACCGGTGTCGAAGACCCCGACACCCGCGCGCACGGCGCGAACGAATCGCTGCACCTCGGCGAGTTCGCGAAGGTTTGCCTCGCCGAGGCGGTTCTCCTGCAGCGCGTCGCGAAGGCCTCGGACGGCGCGTGACACCGGGCGCTCGACGACGACGGGTGAGGCCTGCGTGATGGCGCGTGGCCTCACCCGCTGTCGGGTGCCTGTGGTGGAGGCCGGGGGTCGAGAGCCTCATCCATCCCGAGGGGGCGATGTCGGGACATGAATGACGACCTCATGCTGCTGAGTGCCGTCGTCGGTGCCGTGTGCGCGCTGGCAGGCTGGTTGTTCGGCCCGTTGCGTCATGCCGTGACCGCGGTCCACGAGGCGGGGCACACCCTCGTCGCTCTTCTGGCGGGGCGCAGCGTCCGCTCGGTGCGGCTCAACCGTGATTCGTCAGGTGAGGCGGTAAGCGTCGGCCGACAGGGTGGGCTCGGCGTCGTGCTGACCCTCCTGGCCGGGTACCCGGCGCCCGGGATCGTCGGGCTCGGGGGTCTGATCGCCCTGCGCGCCGACCAGGCGCGGATCTGGCTCGTCGCCGGCGCCGTTGTCGTCGCACTCATGGCACTGCTCCTGCGCAACGCGTTCGGCGTCGTCGTCATCGCGTGCGTCGGGGCGTTGCTCGTCGCGACGCTACGTTGGGCCTCCGATCCCGTCACGAACGTCGTCGTGGCGAGCGCGTCGTGGTTCCTGCTCGTCGGCGGGCTGCGCTCCGCGCTCGAGCTGTTCCGCCCCCACGTCGGGCGTGACGACGCGATGGAGCTCGCGCGCGTCGGCCACGTCCCTGCGTTCGTCTGGCGGTTCGTGTTCTTGCTCGCCGCCATCGCGTGCCTGACGGCGGCTGCCGCCGTCGTCGGAGTGCTCGAGCCGGTCCGCTCGTCACTGGCGCGCCTCGGCGGCGCGTAAGGTGGGGCGGGAACACGGCGGGCCGCCGCGGTGTTGCACGAAGAACGGCCTGGAGACCACCAGGACCGAAGACGTGAGAGAGGATCGATCCACGATGACGGTGGAGACGAACACCCAGGCCGAGACGGCCACCCACGGCGTCATTCTGACGGACGTCGCCGCAGCCAAGGTGAAGAGCCTGCTCGAGCAGGAGGGCCGTGACGACCTTCGCCTGCGTGTCGGCGTGCAGCCGGGCGGCTGCTCGGGCCTCATCTATCAGCTCTACTTCGACGAGCGCACCCTCGACGGTGACCTCGTGCGCGACTTCGGTGGCGTCGAGGTCGTGGTCGACCGGATGAGCGCGCCGTACCTCGACGGCGCCTCCATCGACTTCGCCGACACGATCGAGAAGCAGGGCTTCACGATCGACAACCCGAACGCGGGCAGCTCCTGCGCGTGCGGTGACAGCTTCAGCTGATCCGATCGGCTCCGCCTCGGCGCCCACTGCTGCGATGGCAGCGTGGGCGCCGAACGCGTTTCACGGTAGGTTGATGCGGTGAAGATCGCAGTGACGGGTTCCATCGCAACCGACCATCTCATGACGTTCGACGGGCGTTTTGCTGATTCGCTCGTCGTCGAGCAGCTCGACAAGATCTCGGTCTCGTTCCTCGTGAACGACCTGCAGATCCGCCGCGGAGGCGTGGCGGGCAACATCGCGTTCGGCCTCGGCAACCTCGGCCTGCGCCCGATTCTCATCGGGTGCGTGGGCGCCGATTTCGCCGATTATGGCTCCTGGTTGGAGCGTCATGGCGTCGACACCTCTGAGGTGCGCATCTCGCAGACGCAGCACACCGCGCGTTTCGTCTGCACGACCGACAACGACATGGCGCAGATGGCGTCGTTCTACCCGGGTGCGATGTCGGAGGGGCGCGAGGTCGAACTCGGCCCGATCGCCGAGCGCCACGGGGGTTTCGACCTCGTCCTCATCGGCGCGCACGACCCGGAGGGCATGCGTCGCAACACGCAGGAGTGCCGCCGTCGGGGCATCCCGTTCGTCGCGGACCCCTCCCAGCAGCTGGCCTTCGGCGACGGCGCGTTCATCCGCGACATCATCGACGGCGCGCAGTACCTGTTCACCAACGAGTACGAATCGCACCTCACGGAGCAGAAGACGGGCTGGAGCGCCGACGAGATCCTCGACCGCGTCGGGGTACGTGTCATCACCCGCGGCAAGGACGGCGCGAGCATCCACCGCCGCGGTGAGCCGACGATCGACGTGCCCGTCGCCCAGATCGCGCAGGCGGTCGACCCGACGGGCGTCGGCGACGCCTTCCGCGCTGGATTCCTGGCCGGGTTGTCGTGGCAGCTCGAGCTGGAGCGCTGCGCCCAGCTGGGTTCGGTGCTCGCCGCTCACGTCATCGAGACCGTCGGCACCCAGGAGTACGTGCTGAAGGCGCCCGCCTTCCTCGACCGCTTCCGCGCGGCTTACGGTGACGCCGCGGCAGGCGAGGTGGCGGCGCACCTGCGTGATCGGCGGTCGTGAACCCGCTCGAGCTCGAGTGCCGGTGGAACTTCGCCGACGCCGACTTCGACGCCGATGACGACCTCGTCGCCCTCGGCGCCGACCTCGAACCGGCGACGATCGTCGGGGCGTACGCCCAGGGCGTGTTCCCGATGGGCCTGGGGGAGGGCGGCGGCGAACCGCTCGGCTGGTGGTCGCCGCTGGAGCGTGGCGTCCTGCGTCGCGATGCGTTCCACGTCTCCCACAGCCTGCGTCGCTCGTCCCGGACGATGGAGGTGAGCATCGACACCGCGTTCGACGACGTCGTCGCCGGCTGCGCCGACCCGAGCCGTGACGGCGCGTGGATCACCCCCGCCGTCGCCTCGGCCTACGGCGCCCTCCACCGCCTCGGGGTGGCGCACTCGATCGAGGTGAGGAAGGACGGCGAACTCGTCGGCGGCCTCTACGGGCTCGCGCTCGGTGGGTTGTTCGCCGGCGAGTCGAAGTTCCACGTCGCGACTGACGCATCGAAGGTGGCGCTGTGGGCGCTGAGCGAGATCGTCTTCGCCGAGCCCGGGCCGCGTCTGATCGACGTGCAGTGGCGCACGGACCACCTCGCGAGCCTGGGCGTCACCACCATGGAGCGTCCGGCGTACCGCGACGCCGTCGCGCACCTCGTCGCCTCACCGCCGATCGCCGGTCTGGTGCCGGGCGCGCGCGTGCCGTTAGGCAATCGTTAGAGCCAGGAGACACCCCCGACCCTTGGCGAAGTCTGAGCCTGGGATAAGGTTTGAATGTGCCTGGTATGGATCTGAGGAAGGTGGACGCTGTGCGTCGGCCCTTACGGAAGACGAGCCCCTCGTGGCGTCGTCGAATTGCTGCTGTCGGTGTCGGTGGAGCGGTACTGCCGCTTACCGCGTGCTCCGGAGAGGTCAGCCGCGGCTGGCTGCCCGAGGGCGTCACCGAGAACTCTCACCATGTGATCGATTTCTGGATGGACACCTGGTACTGGGCGCTCGCCGTCGGCGTGCTCGTCTGGGGCCTCATGCTCTGGTGCATCCTGCGCTACCGCCGTCGCAAGAGCGACACGGGCTTCCCGGCACAGATGCAGTACAACGTGCCGATGGAGATCCTCTACACGGTCGTGCCGATCTTCATGGTCGCCGTGCTGTTCGGCAAGACGGTCGGGCTGGAGAACAAGCTGCTCGACACCAAGCCGAAGCCCGACGTGACGATCAACGTCGTCGGCAAGCAGTGGAGTTGGGACTTCAACTACGTCGACGCCAAGACCTACGACACCGGCGTGATGGGTGACATGAAGGCCGGCAAGCCGGGCGCCGAGGCCGGACTGCCGACCCTGTACCTTCCGGTGAACAAGCGCGTCGAGTTCGTGCTGACGACGCGCGACGTCATCCACACGTTCTGGGTGCCGCAGTTTCTGCAGAAGCTCGACATGATCCCGAGCAAGGTGAACAAGTTCGCCGTCGACACGACGGAGGAGGGCACCTTCAAGGGCAAGTGCGCCGAGCTGTGCGGTGCGTACCACTCTCAGATGCTCTTCAACGTGAAGGTCGTCTCGCAGGCGGAGTACGACAAGCACATGGACGACCTGCGCAAGCAGGGCAAGTCCGGCTTCCTGTCGAACTCCCTCAACCGTTCCAGCGTCGCCCCGCAGGACCAGCAGTACCTGCCGGAGGGTGTCGGCGCGTCGGACATCGTCAAGGAGGGTAAGTAATGGCTACGGCTACGACTCCCGCCGCAGGCCTTCAGCAGCGCCCCGAGGCACGGCGTCCTGAGGACTTCAACGCGGGCCGAACCATCGTCAAGTGGTTGACGACGACCGACCACAAGGTCATCGGCAACCTGTACTTCATCACGTCGTTCATCTTCTTCCTGCTCGGTGGTGCGATGGCTCTGATCATCCGTGCCGAGCTGTGGTCGCCCGGCCTGCAAATCGTCGACAACCCTGAGCAGTTCAACCAGCTGTTCACCATGCACGGCACGGTGATGCTCCTGATGTTCGCGACGCCGCTGTTCTCGGGCTTCGCGAACGCGCTCATGCCGCTGCAGATCGGCGCGCCCGACGTCGCCTTCCCGCGACTCAACATGTTCGCCTACTGGCTCTACCTCTTCGGCAGCCTCATCGCAGTGGCCGGCTTCCTGACGCCGCAGGGTGCGGCCTCGTTCGGTTGGTTCGCGTACGCGCCGCTGTCGAGCACCACCTACAGCCCCGGTCTCGGCGGCAACCTGTGGGTCTACGGCCTCGCGCTGACCGGTTTCGCCTCGATCATGGGTGCGGTCAACTTCGTCACGACGATCGTCTGCATGCGCGCTCCCGGCATGACGATGTTCCGCATGTCGATCTTCGTATGGACAGTGCTCATCACCTCGATCCTCGTGCTGCTCGTCTTCCCGGTCCTCGCCGCCGCGCTGTTCGGCCTCGGCCTCGACCGCACGATGAATGCGCACGTGTTCGACTCGGAGACGGCCGGAGCCATGCTCTGGCAGCACATGTTCTGGTTCTTCGGGCACCCCGAGGTGTACATCATCGCGCTGCCGTTCTTCGGCATCATCTCTGAGGTCCTGCCGGTCTTCTCGCGCAAGCCGATCTTCGGTTACAAGACACTGGTCTTCGCGACGATCGCCATCGGCGCGCTGTCGGTCTCGGTGTGGGCTCACCACATGTACGCGACCGGCCAGGTGCTCCTGCCCTTCTTCGCCGTCATGACGATGCTCATCGCCGTCCCGACCGGCGTGAAGTTCTTCAACTGGATCGGCACCATGTGGGGTGGCTCGCTCACCTTCGAGACTCCGATGCTGTGGGCGCTCGGCTTCCTCGCGACCTTCCTCTTCGGTGGTCTGACGGGTGTCATCCTCGCCAGCCCGGCGCTCGACCTGCACCTGTCCGACTCTTACTTCGTCGTGGCGCACTTCCACTACGTCGTCTTCGGCACCGTCGTGTTCGCGATGTTCGCGGGGTATTACTTCTGGTGGCCGAAGTTCACCGGCCGCATGCTGAACGAGACGATCGGCAAGATCCATTTCTGGCTGCTGTTCGTCGGCTTCCACCTGACGTTCCTCGTTCAGCACGTGCTGGGTGTCGAGGGCATGCCCCGTCGTTACGCCGACTACCTCCCGGAGGACGGGTTCCAGTCCTTGAACCAGGTCTCGACCGTTGGCTCGTTCCTGCTGGGTGCCTCGATGCTGCCGTTCCTCTACAACGTGTACATCACGTGGAAGAAGGCGCCGCTCGTCACGGAGGACGACCCGTGGGGCTTCGGGGCCTCGCTCGAGTGGGCGACGTCCTGCCCGCCGCCGCGTCACAACTTCAACAGCATCCCGCGCATCCGTTCCGAGCGCCCCGCGTTCGACCTGCACCACCCGGAGGTCGGGGTCTTCTCCGTCCTGCCGGCGCAGGACACGGTTGACCAGCTGGGTGGAAAGGCTCACACCGCATGAAGACGTCATACAAGCTCTTCCTCGTGCTCGGCCTCTTCTACTTGCCGCTGATCTTCATCTACGGTCACTTCAGCCACTGGGACGAGCCAGTGGGTGTCGTCGGCCTCGCGCTCAGCACCGGCTTCGGCCTCATGATCGCCGGTTACTTCGCGGTCACCGACCGCAAGCTGGGTGCGGGCCCGAGCGACCGCCCCGAGGGCGAGATCAGCGAAGTGTCCGGCGAGCAGGGCTTCTTCTCGCCCCACTCGTGGACGCCGCTGTGGCTCGCCGCTGCGATTGCGCTGCTCGCGTTCGGGATGGCTGTCGGCTGGTGGATCGTGTTCATCGCCGCTCCGCTCGTCTGCGTTGCAGTCGTGCTGTGGACGTTCGAGTACTTCAGTGGTGAGCACGCCATCTGATCACTCGCACCAAGGATCGCCCCGCCCTTCCTCTGGAAGGGCGGGGCGATCTGCATGTCGGGGGTGGGGTTGACTCGCTAGTTCGGCTGTGCGACGTCACGGGAGCGTGCGGTGATGACAGTGGCGGGGCCGGCAAAGCCGCCCGGGCGCACCACAGCGGGCCCGTGCGTACCTGCGATTTTCGTCCACGTTTGCGATTTCCGTCCCCCTTTCGCCAATGAGGTGCCCATCTGCGAATCGCGTCGACAACTGCGAAGCACGATCAAACTCACGCAGCGGATCTTGCGAGAGTGCGGGGATCGCGGCGACTCGCTCGCGCTCGCGCGCGTCGCCCTGGGCGCGCCGGCGGTCAAGTCTCTGACAGTGGTGCAACGGTGTGTTCCTTCGCGGGGTGGGTTCAGGCGGTGAGTGCGGGCATGGGTTCGTGTCCTGGCTCGGTGGGCGGGTCGGTGAGGATGGCCGCGCGTGCGCAGGCGAGGACGTCGAGGCCGAGGTAGCGGCGTCCTTCGGCCCGTTCACCGGTTTGTTCGGACAGGACGGCGCCGACGAGGTGCACGATCGCGTCGTGGTTGGAGAAGATCCCGACGAGTTCGCGGCGTCGTGAGTGCGGCATGGTTGCCAGCTCGCGCCGGGCAGGTTCGCGCTGAGCGCTTTGCGCAGACCGGCGTGGGCGTCGCGGGTGACGAGCAAGACACCGCTCAGGCCGCGGACGACGAGGTCGGCGAAGAACTCGTTCCACGCTGACCCGGTTTCGCTCGTGGCCACGCGCAGGCCGAGCACTCCGCGGTGGCCGTCATTGTTGACCCCGGTGGCGAGCGAGACGACGGTGTTGATCACGCGGCGTCCTTCACGCGCGTTCATCGTGAGGGCGTCGGCGGTGACGAACGTGAACGGGCCTGCATCGTCGAGGGGGCAGTGGCGAAAGTCGTCGTGGAGCTGGTCGAGGTCGGCGGCCATACGGCTGACCTGGGACTTCGACAGCGCGTTGGTGCCGAGGGTTTTCACCAGCTTGGGGGTACCACCCGTGGCGATCCCCGCGTCACGCGCGGCGGGGAGCCATGCGGGCCGTGGACAACGCCGGCGAGGTAGCAGGCAGCGACGATGGTGATGAGTGCGGACTCGGCTCGTTTGCGTCGTTCCATGAGCCAGTCGGGGGAAGTAGGTGCCTGAGTGCAGCTTCGGCACACCCATGTCGAGGGTGCCGACGCGGGTGTCGAGGTCGCGGTGGCGGTAGCCATTGCGGTGGGTCGTGCGTGTCGGGCTGGGTTGGCCCCACTCGGCGACCATCACGGCGTCAGCGTCCGCGGACAGCAAAGCGTTGAGCATGGTTTGCAGCAAGTGGCGCATCAGGCCCGGGCTTGCTTCGGGCAGGGCTTCGCCCAGAAGGCTGGCAGGGTCGACAATGTGAGGTGCGGATATCGGGATGACTTTGTTCGAGGATTCTGTAGGAGGTTGACTCGAAGGATCACGCGGTGGCTGCGCCCACGTCCAAGAGGCCGGGGGCGCGACGACCGGTGTTTCACCACAATCAGGGACTCATCTGCGCCGCGGCTACGCTGCCGGCACAGCAGGCCAGGGCCAATCGCCGCCGTCATCGCAGGGCACCGACGGGCGACTTGCTGGGCGCGCCGCCGTCAGCTCAGGCGCAGGACCATGCAGAGACGCTGCTGGGCGCCCGCCGCCTCTCACAGCGTGGTGCGCGCTCCTTGCCTCCCGAGGCGGCGCCCTCATGCCCGCTTGTAGGGGTGCCCGGTCGCAGGCGGGGGGCAGGGAAGGCTGGTAGGGCGTCGGCTGCCTCCCCACGGCCTCCAGCCGTTGAGCGACGACCGGGGCCGGGATGAGAGGACGAAACGGCCCCGGGCACGATGGCGACATTGTTCTGACGTGAGTATGAGGCGGCTCCGGGCACGATGGCGACATTGCCCTGACGTGAGCACGAGGCGGCTCCGGGCACGATGAGCGAACGGCTCCGGCCGCCGAGCGAGGCACCGCTGTACGGCACGATGAGACGGGGGAGAATCCCTCCGGACCACGTGGACGCATGAGCTGATGCGTGGGCGACACCCTCACGACCGGTGACGAATGCGAGACAAACGCGGGCGAGGGGGATCGAGGCGATGCGGTGCGTCCAGCGCACCATCCCCGGGCGAGGCCGGGAGCATCGCGGAGCGCCGTCACCCGAACCGCGTGGCGACCTGGCACCCGCAGACGCCTGCACCCGTCAAGCGGCCCTTCCTCCGTGGCCGGCCCACCTGAGGTGGCCATGGAGCGTCGTCCTGACGCCTCCCGGCCGAGATACGCCGAAGGCCCCCGACATCAGTGATGTCGGGGGCCTTCGGCGTTACCGTCTCGGGCGACTTAGTGAGCGCCCTCGAGAGCGTGGTCGTCACCGTGGTGGTGAGCTGCTTCGAGCTCGGCCGGAGTGACGGGGGCGATGCTGTCCCTGTAGTAGAAGTTGGTCCAGCGGTTGCGACGCTTCGCCTTCTTCCGTTCCTTGCCAGAAAGACCATCGAGCTCGATCTGGCTCGGCGTGCCGGCCTCGTAGCTCACGAGCTGCCAACGCGTGTACTCGTCGAGCGGCTCGTGCGCCTCGAAGAATCGACCCTCCGGCGTGCGGATGACGCGTCCGGACTCGCGACCGTGCAGCACGAGGTCGCGGTCGCGACGCTGCAGGCTGAGGCAGATGCGCTTCGTCACGAGGTAGGCGAGGATCGGGCCGAGGAAGACCATGACGCGGAAGAAGTACGTGATGTCGTTGATCGACATGTGCAGCTTGATCGCCATCAGGTCGTTGCCGGCTGCGAACATGAGGACCGCATAGAACGTCGCGAACGCCACACCGATCGCCGTGCGCGTCGGAGCGTTGCGCGGACGGTCGAGCACGTGGTGCTCACGCTTGTCGCCCGTGACCCATGCCTCGATGAAGGGGTAGACCGCGATGGCGCCGAAGAACAACGGCAACAGGGCGATCGAACCCGGGAAGATGTTCATGCTCCACGTGTGGCCGAACAGCTGGAACTCGAACACGCCGGGCAGCAGACGGAGAGCACCGTCGGCGAAGCCCATGTACCAGTCAGGCTGCGAACCGGCCGTCACCTGCGTCGGCTCGTATGGTCCGTACATCCAGATCGGGTTGATCGTGATGAGACCCGAGATCAGCGCCGTGATACCGAACACGACGAAGAAGAAGCCACCGGCCTTCGCCATGTACACCGGCATGAGGGGGAAGCCGACCACGTTCTTGTCGGAGCGGCCCGGGCCGGGGTACTGGGTGTGCTTGTGCACGACGAGCAGGATGAGGTGCGCGGCGAGCAACGCGACGAGAATCGCCGGGATGATGAGGATGTGGAGCGTGAAGAAGCGGGGGATGATCATCTCGCCGGGGAAGCCGCCGCCGAACAGCGCGTACGAGATGTACGTGCCGACGATCGGGACCGAAAGGATGAAGCCCTCCATGGCGCGGATACCTGTACCCGAGAGCAGATCGTCCGGGAGCGAGTAGCCCATGAAGCCCTCGATGATCGCGAGCATGAAGAGCAGGGTGCCGATGACCCAGTTGATCTCGCGGGGCTTGCGGAACGCGCCCGTGAAGAACACGCGGAACATGTGCATCATGATCGACACGATGAACAGCAGCGCCGCCCAGTGGTGGAGCTGACGGATCAGCAACCCACCACGGATGTCGAACGAGATGTCGATCGCGGAGGCGTAGGCCTCCGACATCTGGATGCCCTGCATCGGGACGTACTGACCGTTGTAGATCGTCTCGCCCTGCGACGGCACGAACCAGAACGTGAGGAACGTACCGGTGATCATGAGGATGACGAAGGAGTACAGCGCGACCTCACCGAGCATGAAGCTCCAGTGGTCGGGGAACACCTTCTTCATGAGGAAGCGAACGCCCTTGGCGCCGCCCGTGCGCTCGTCCAACCAGTTGGACATGCCGGCCAGGCCGCCCTGCGGGTCCTGACGCTGTGTCGTGGGGTGCGTTGCGCTCGCGGAAGAGGCAGCGGTGCTCATGACTTGAGTTCCTTCCCGTTGTCTTCCCAGAAGCTCGGGCCGACCGGGCGCTTGAAGCCCTGGTCAGCAACGAGGTAGCCCTCGTCGTCGACCGAGATCTTCAGCTGCGGCAGCGGACGCTTGGCGGGGCCGAAGATGACCTTGCAGTCATCCGTCATGTCGAACGTGGACTGGTGGCACGGGCACAGCAGGTGGTGCGTCTGCTGTTCGTACAGGCCGACGGGGCAGCCGACGTGTGTGCAGATCTTGGAGTAGGCGACGATGCCGTCAACACCCCACTTGCGCTGACGCTCCGACTTGATCTTCTCCTCGTCGAGCCGCACGAGCAGCACGGAGGCCTTCGCCTTCTCGTTGAGGGGGTGCTCCGTCGTGTTGATGCCCTCCGGCAGGACGTGGAAGACCGAACCCAGCGTGACGTCCGAGGCGCGGATCGCGGTGCCCTCGGGGTCGCGCATGAGGCGGCGGCCGCGGCCGTTGATCTTCTCGTCCCAGAGCGTCGTCGCGAGGTCGTTCTTCGGCATGGGGCCGAGACCACCGAGCAGCGGAAGAGCCACCGGGACGGCGAACAGACCGAGAGCGCCACCGAGCGTCCACTTGAGCAGCGGGCGACGCTTCAGCTGCGCGGCCTCCGCGCCACCCGTCATGATCTTGGCGGCGGCTTCCCAGGCCTCGTCGTCGGACTTGAGCTCGTGCCGCTCCTCGACGACCTCTTCGTCGGGCATGATCGTCTTAGCCCAGTGGATGGCACCCAGGCCGATGCCCAGCATGGAGATCGCCATCGTGAGGCCGAGAGCGAAGTGCAGCGCCTTCATCGGGCCGATGAAAGGAACCGAGATGATCGACTCGCGGCCGACCGCGAAGTAGCAGACGACGAACGCGATCGTCGCGATCATCGAGAGCAGGAACAGCATGGCGACCTGGCGCTCGGAGCGCTTGGCCGCAGCCGGATCCTCGTCACCGAGACGGTGGACGTGCGGGGGCAGGCCCGGGTCGGAGAAGTGCTCGGGTAGTGCGCCCGAACGCTCGACGTGCCCGTCGTTCGGGCTCACCGGAGCGTTGTCCGGGTGGCCGTCACCGGGGAGCGCATGCGCGCCGGTTTCATTCATTTCGTTGCGTTTCCTGTCTGACGAGTCAGAGCCGAAGCGGGGAAATTTCATCACGCTGCCTTACGTCCGAGCCAGACAGCCACCGCTATGCACAGGCCGATGCCGAACGTCCACACGAACAGACCCTCGGAGACCGGGCCGAGGTTGCCCAGGGTGTGACCACCCTGCGCAGGCTGCTTCTCGATGTCCTTGAGGTAGGTGATGATGTCCTTCTTGTCCTGCGGCGACAGGTTCGTGTCGTTGAACACCGGCATGGACTGCGGGCCCGTCTGCATGGCCTCGTAGATGTGCTTGCCCGAGACGGACGTCAGCGGCGGCGCGTACTTGCCTCGCGTCAGCGCGCCACCCGAGCCGGCGAAGTTGTGGCACATGGCGCAGTTGACGCGGAACAGTTCGCCACCCTTGGCCGAGTTGCCACCCGGGGTCGTGTACTGCTTCTCGGGGACGTTGGGACCGGTGCCGAGCGAGGCCACGTAGGCGGCCATCTGGGCGATCTCCTTGTCGCTGAACTGCTTCGTGTTGCGCTGCGCCTGCGTGTTTGGCGCGGCGAGCGGCATGCGGCCGGTGCCCACCTGGAAGTCGACGGCGGCAGCGCCGACGCCCACGAGGGAGGGGCCGGCGGACGTGCCGGTGGCGTTCGTGCCGTGGCAGGTCGAGCAGTTCGCGAGGAACAGCTGCTTGCCAGCGTTGACGTCACTGGCGGACGTCGTCTCGGCCTTGGCGCTCTTCGGCGCGAAGGCTGCGTACAGGCCACCGGTGACGACCAGGGCCAGCAGCAGGACGACGAACAGGGAGGCCGGGTGTCGGCGGCGGGCGGCGAGAGTGCTCACAAGGACATCCTGTCGGCGGTCGGGGGAGTCAGGGTTCGGGTTCTGCTAGTGGTGTCGCGCATCACTTGAGGAGGTAGATGGCAGCGAACAACGCGATCCACACGACGTCCACGAAGTGCCAGTAGTAGGACGTCACGATCGCGCCCGTGGCCTGGTGGTGGCTGTAGGTGCGCGAGGTGAACGTGCGTCCGATGATGAGCAGGAACGCGAGAAGGCCACAGGTCACGTGGATGCCATGGAAGCCGGTCGTGATGTAGAACATCGAGCCGTAGGCGTCGCTGTCGAGGGAGATGCCCTCCTCGTGCAGCGTGGCGTACTCCATGATCTGGCCGGAGACGAAGATCGCGCCGAACAGGTAGGTGAGGGAGTACCACTCACGCATTCCCCACTTGCCGACCTCGAGCAGCTTGCCCGTGCGGTGGGGGATGCCGTGCTCCGCCTTGAACACGCCGAGCTGGCACCACACGGACGAGATCACGAGGATCGTCGTGTTGATGGCCGCCAGCGTCACGTTCAGGTGCGACGTGCGTTCGTGCCACAGGTCGCCTGCCACGGAGCGGATCGTGAAATACATCGCGAACAATCCGGCAAAGAACATGAGTTCGCTCCCGAGCCACACCATCGTGCCTACGGCAGTCAGGTTGGGTCGGGTCGCCGGTGCGTGCCCGGCGGGGATGCCGTGTTCGCTCGTCTGAGCTGTAGTTGCGGTCGCCACCCGGACATTATGTCCTGCCCTGGCAGCGATCATGACAGCGGCCCCCCAATTGGACACATATTCGTTATCTGCTCTGTGTGCTCGCTGGGTGTTGAAGGGTGTTCTTCCTGTGTGTGTTGACGCGGTTGCAACCCCGCACGTCAGCGCCTAGCACGGTGACGCGGGACGTCGGTGGACGCGCCTGTCGCACGGTCACGGCGCCGCTTAGGGTGGTGGTACGACGAACGACGTGCAAGGAGATCCGTCATGAAGTGGCCGAGCCTCGTGGCCCAGCTCATGCGTGGGGAGGACCTGACGCCAGAGCAGACCCACGCCGCGATGACGGCCGTGATGAACGGGGAGGTCGCCCCCGTTCCGCTCGCGGCGTTCCTCGTCGCACTGCACAGCAAGGGCGAGACGGTGGAGGAGCTGCGGGGGCTCGCCGACGTCATGGTCGAGCACGCCCGGCCGTTCAGGCTCGACGTGCCGGCCCTCGACATCGTCGGCACGGGCGGCGACATGGCACACACCGTCAACATCTCGACGATGGCCGCGCTCGTGTGCGCCGGTGCCGGGGTCAAGGTGGCCAAGCACGGCAACCGAGCCAGCTCGAGCTCGACCGGGACGGCTGACGTTCTCGAAGCGCTCGGGGTCGACCTGAGCGCGGACGTCGACGAGCTGCAGCAAGACGTGACGCATGCCCCGATGACGTTCCTGTTCGCCCAGAGCTTCCACCCCGCCATGCGGCACGCCGCCGCGACGCGGCGGGAGCTCGCCGTCCCGACCGCGTTCAACTTCCTCGGCCCCCTGACCAATCCGGCGCGCCCAGCCATCGCTGCTGTGGGTTGCGCGAACCGTAGGATGGCACCGGTCATGGCTGGCGTCTTCGCGCAACGCGGCGCCGATGCGGCGGTCTTCCGGGGTGACGACGGCCTCGACGAGCTCACCCTGGCGACGACGTCGAGCCTGTGGTGGGTGCACGACGGCGAGGTCATCGAAGAGAGCATCTCGCCCGAGCAGGTCGGGCTGTCGCCAGCCCCGATCGAGGCGCTGCGCGGCGGAGACGCGTCGTTCAACGCTCAGGTCGTCCGTGACGTCCTCGCCGGGAAGCGCGGGCCCGTGCGCGACGCCGTCCTGCTCAACGCCGGCGCGGCTCTCGCACTCGTCGCCCAGTACGAGCGCGGCAGCCTCTTCGGTGGCGCGGACGACCTCGCGTCCGGCATCCGTGCGGGCATGACGCGCGCTGCCGAGGCCGTCGATTCCAGCGCCGCGCAACGCACCCTCGACGTCTGGATCCACGGTTCGAGTGCCGTAGACGCCGATTCCGAGCCCCTCATGAAGGAGACCCGATGATCACCGCCATCGTCCTCATCAAGGCGGACGTCGCACGCATCCCCGAGGTGGCCCAGCACGTCGCCGACGTGCCCGGGGTGACGGAGGTCTACTCGGTGACCGGAGGCGTCGACCTCATCGCGATGGTGCGCGTCACGGCGTACGAGCAACTCGCCGAGGTGATCTCCGGAAGCATCAACAAGGTCGACGGCGTGCTCGAGACCGACACGCACCTGGCCTTTCGCACCTACTCCCAACGCGATCTCGACGCGGGGTTCGATCTGGGGCTCGACGACTGACGGGTCGTCGCCCGCCCCTGTCCGGGATGCGCGAGCACGCCGGATTCGACGGCTGCCGCTTCGTGCGCGCGGCGGACGACGGGATCGAGATCGTCGAGGTAGCGTGTCGCGGCATCCCGCGGGCTGACCCACGGCGCGTCCGTCTCGACGATGCGGGTGCCTGCGCGCGCGATCCAGCGCAGGAGCACCTCCGTCTCCTCCTCAAGCGCTGCGGAACGGTGTGCAGGCGGGGTCGCGACGGCCTCGGCCGTCGCCCGCAAGGCCTCGATCGTCAGCCGTGGATCCTGACCGGGTCGTGAGGCACCGCTCGCCGCGAGCCGACCGTGTCGGATGACGGCGAACTCCCAGCCGCCGCCCCGACGTGGCCGTGCCGCCATGAGATGCGGATTGTTGACGATGGGTGCCCGGCGCTGGTGACGGTCGAGCCCACGCAGGAGCTCGATGAGGGCGTCGCGCCCAGCGCGGGCCTCCTCGAAGCGTTCCTGCCCCGCGAGGCGGGCCAGGCGCGCCTCGACGTCATTGACGATGGACCCGGGCTCGTTGAGCAGTTCCTGCCTCAACCTCGACACGAGGTCGAGGTAATCGCGCTGGGTGATGCCTCCGATACAGGGCGCATCGCACCGATCCATCTCCGCCAGGACGCACGCCGTGCCGCCCTTGGCGCGGATGGGCGTGGTGCACTGGCGAATGCGGCGGACGTCGTGCACCGCATCGCGGGCGAGCCGCGCGGCGACCATCGTGCGGAACGGGCCGAGGTACGTCGCCTCGTCGGCTCGCTGCTCGCGCACGACGGACAGGCGCGGGAACTTCTCGTCGGTGATCTTGAGCCATGCGATCTTCTCCGGCCGGCTCGAGCGTCGGTTGAACCGTGGCCGATGCTCGGCGATGAGCCGGATCTCACGCACGTGTGCCTCGAGCGCCGTCGCGCAGGGGATGGGCGTCACGCGGGCGGCGAGATCGACCATGAGCCCCATCTCGCGACGCTTCTCCGACGCGGTGAAGTACGAACGCACGCGGGTGCGGAGGTTGCCGGACGTGCCGACGTACAGCGGCTTTCCGTCCTCGTTCTCGAAGACGTAGACGCCGGGCTCGGCGGGCAGGCCGTCGGCCAGGGTGGCCTTGCGGCGCCGCGCCGCCGGCACCTTCGCGCTGAAGGAGAGCAGTTCCTCACGCGAGGTGACGCCGAGACTGCCGGCTCGCGAGAGCAGGGCGTGCAGGACGTCGACGGTGGCCTGGGCGTCAGCGAGGGCGCGGTGATTCGGGTTGACACTTGCGCCGAAGTGGGCCGCGAGCGTGCCGAGGCGGTGATTGCGGACCTCGTCGCGCGGCACGAGGGCGCGGGCGAGCTTGACCGTGTCGACGACCGCAGGAGCGGGCCACGGGACCTCGAGATCCCGTGCGGCCGCCGTGAGGAAGCCGACGTCGAAGGGTGCGTTGTGGGCGACGAGGACGGCGTCGGGCCCGAGGAACTCGAAGAATGCGGGCAGCACCGATGCCAGCTTCGGCGCGTCGTGCACCATCGCCGTCGTGATGCCGGTGAGCCGCTGGATCTGCGGTGGGATCGCGCAGCCGGGGTCGACGAGGGTGGCGAACTCGCCGAGCACCTCGCCGCCACGGACCTTGACGGCGCCGATCTCCGTGATGCCCTGCGCGCCCGGGCGACCCTAGGCGGTCTCGAGGTCGACGATGACGAAGGTGACGTCGTGCAACGGGGTGCCGAGATCGTCGAGGCAGCCCTGCACCGCGGTCGGATTCGTCTGCGTGTTCGTCACCATGTCGCGAACGCTAGACGGCGGTGGTGACAACCCCCGGATGAGGCGGTGGCCGGTGCCTTTCAAGGGGGTGGGGACGGGCAGGCGGCGCGGCGGGGACGAGGCGCGCCGCGACGGGCGGTCGCGGAGGTCGGACGCGGGCGATCTTCGACCGCGACGAACGTGTCGATGACCCCCGAATCGCCCGGGACGGCGGGGTTGTCGGTGCTCGAACCTAGCGTGCGAAACACATCGAGACCCGTTGGGGAATCGACCGATCAGCGCTTCGAGGAGGCGTCATGCTCATCACCTGTGATTCGTGCCCGGCACGAGGTCGTGCGTGCGACACGTGCGTCATGAAGACGTTCCTGGACATGCCCGCCGTCACCAGCGGCCCCGTCTGGGAGGAGGAGGACCACCGTGTTCTCGACATGCTCTGCAGCGCCGGTCTCGTCGGTGATGAGGACGCGGCGTCAGCGCTGCTGGAGAGCGCTCCGTTCGCCGGTCTGCGCGCCGCCGTGTGAGAACCTCCTACGCTTGCGCCATGCTGTCGAGACGCCACTTCGTCCTGGGAGGCGTCATCGCGCCCGCGGGGGCGATCCTGGGGCTCGCAGGGTGCGAGCGCCGACCCGGGGGCACGTCGTCGTCAGCCGAGGCAAGTGGCGGAACCGATGGCGGGGTCTCCAGCCTCACGATCGACACCGTCCTCGGGCGCGTGGTGCTGCGGTTGCCGAACGCGCTCGACGAAGGCGCGTCCTCGCCATCAGGGGCCGGGGACGATGCCTCGGCGCAGTGGCGCGCGCGCGTCGAGGCGGCCGCGCACCGGATCGCTGAGGTGTGGGGCACCACGCGGCCGGCGGGTCTCGAAGGTGATCTGCGGGTGACGCTCTGCCGGGACGACGCGGAGTTCGCGGCGAGTGCCGACGGGTTGGACGCCGACACCGCGGGCGTCACCACGAGGCAGGGTGTGTTCCTCGCGCCCTCTGTCGCCTCGTCGCTGACGGAGGGCGGCCGCCGGGTCGTTCTCGCGCACGAGCTGACGCATCTGTGGCTCGGGCAGTTCGGCGCGGACGCGACGCAGTGGTGGCTGAAGGAGGGAGCCGCCGAGTGGACGGCCGCACCTCTCGTGTCGGTGCCTGAACGCAGCCGCTGGCCGACGCTCGCCCAAGCGGCGCCGCAGAAGAAGATCGGGGATTCACCGCCCCCGCAGGAGCAGGTGGGCACCGAGCTCGGATACGAATGGGCGCACGCCTACGTCACGTATCTCGCCGATGGTGCAGGCACCGCACGGGTCGTCGCCCTAGTGCGCGCCCGACCGCGTGACGCGACCGCAGGCGCGGCGCCACTCGTCGCGGGTCGAGAGAGCTTCACCACCTGGCTGTCAGGTCGGCTCCGGTGAGGGGTGACGACGGCGACGAGGCGGCGTGAGCTGTCTCAGGTGCGGGGAGAGGAGTAGATCGAGTCGATGACGTCGGCGTAGTCGTCGAGCACGACGTTGCGCTTGACCTTGAGCGACGGCGTCAGGTGCCCGGATTCCTGAGTCAGAGGCGTGGTCAGCACCCGGAAGGCGCGGATCGACTCGGCGCGGGAGACGAGGGTGTTGGCCTGGTCGACGGCCTTCTGCAGTTCGTCGAGTACCCGCTGATCCTGTGCTGCGTCTGCGGGGTCCAGGTCGGTGATGCCGTGCGCGCTCGCCCAGCCGGGCAGCATCTCCTCGTCGAGGCACAGCAGCGCCGCGATGAACGGTTTGGCGTCGCCCACGACGACGGCTTCTGCGATGAGGGGGTGCGAGCGCAGGGAATCCTCCAGCTTGGCGGGGCTGACGTTCTTGCCGCCCGCCGTCACGAGGATGTCCTTCTTGCGCCCCGTGATCGACAGGTAGCCGTCGGCGTCCAGTTCACCGAGGTCGCCGGTGCGGAACCAGCCGTCGATCTTCGCCTCGTCGGTGGCCTCGGGGTTGTGCAAGTACTCGCGGAAGACGTTGATGCCCTTGACGAGGATCTCGCCGTCGTCGTCGATCCGCAGGCCGACGCCGGGGCAGGCGGGGCCGACGGTGCCGATGCGCAGCGCCTTCGGCGGGTTGACGCAGGCGGGAGCCGTCGTCTCGGTGAGTCCGTATCCCTCGAGAACGGGCAGGCCGATGCCGTTGTAGAAGTGCGCCAACCGGGCCGACAGGGGAGCGCCCCCGGAGATGGAGTAGCGCAGATGACCGCCGAACGCCGAGCGCAGCTTCGCGTAGACCAGTCGATCGAACACGGTGTGCTTGACGCGCAGGGTGAGCGGCGCGCGGCGTCCGGCGTTCGTCGCCTCGCTGTAGGCGATCGCGGTGTCGGCGGCGGCGGCGAAGATCTTGCCGCGGCCGTCGCCCTGCGCGCGCTGCTCGGCGGAGTTGTAGACCTTCTCGAACACGCGCGGCACGCCGAGCAGGTACGACGGCGCGTACGTGCCGAGGTCGTCGACGAGCGTCCCGATCGTCGTGTGGGCGAGGCGTGTGCGTGAGGCGATCGCGACGAACTGGATGAGGCGGGCGAAGACGTGGGCGAGCGGCAGGAACAGCAGGGTGCCGTTGTTCTCCTCACCGCCGTTGACGAGGTCGTCCATCAGCGCGAGGCAGTTCTGCGACAACGACACGAAGTTGCCGTGCGTCAGCACGCATCCCTTCGGCAGGCCGGTCGTGCCCGAGGTGTAGATGATCGTTGCGACGTGGTCGGCGTCGACGGCGTCGCGGCGCGCACGCATCTGCGCGTCACTGACCTCCGGGGCACCCTCGAGCAGTTCGTCGAGGTGGCCGGCGTCGATCTGCCAGACGTCGCGCAGATGGGGGCAGCGCTCGCGTACCTGCGAGACGGTGAGCGCCATCTCCTGGTTCTCGACGACGACGGCGACGGCCTCGGAATCGGCGAGGATCCAGGCGACCTGGTCGCTCGAGGACGTCTCGTAGATCGGCACGACGACAGCGCCGCACGTCAGCAGCGCGAGGTCGGTGAGCGTCCACTCGTAGCGGGTCGTGCTCATGAGCGCGACGCGGTCACCCGCTTCGACGCCCGCCGCCATGAACCCCTTGGCGAGCGTCTCGACCTGCGCGAGGAATTCCTCGTGTGTCACCCCGGCCCACGTCGCGCCCTCACGCCGGGCGTAACCGATGCCTCGCGGATCCTCGGACGCGTTGCGCACCACGATGTGCGGAAGCGCGAGCTCCTCGTCGAACGGCACGAGCAGCTTCGTGCTCACTTCACGCATTGCGGATCCTCGCTGGGTCGGTACTGGGTCGGTGGCGGCGGTCGGTGAGGCCCGTCGTCATGCGTACCTTACGACCCTGCCGCCGCTCGGCGCATACCCTCGGTGTCATGACGACGAACAGCGACGCCCTCAGCGAGGGCCGCATCCGGATCGAGGCGAGCTGCGCTCGGGTGCTCGACGTGGTGCTCGACCTGCCGGCCTACCCGCAGTGGTCGAAGGACGTCGCGCGAGCCGTCGTGCTGAGTCGAACGCCCTCCGGCGACGTCGACCAGGCACAGCTGACGTTCGCCTCCGGCCCGTTCAAGGACGTCGTGACGCTCGCGTACACGGTGGCTCGTCGCGCCGACCGCGCACGGGTGGCGTGGCAACTCGTCGAGGCGCAGCACATCGAGGCGATGCAAGGCCACTACGACCTGCGTGCTGACGGCGACGCCACCGACGTCGCGTATGCCCTGCACGCACGGCCCGGCTTTCCGCTGCACACGGCGTTGCGCCGGAAGGTCGAGACGCAGATCATCACCGCGGCCCTCGATGCGTTGAAGGCGCACGCCGAGGCGCCGGATCTCGATCACGGTGGGGCGAACGCCACCGCCTGAGGCGCCGCATGTACGGCCCCGCCACCGGGGCGCCACCCGATTTGGGCTCGGCGCCCCGCCCCGTCAGGATGATCGTGACGGCCCATGCGCCGTCGCCGTCCGCGAGCAGTGAGGAACGAGCGTGACACTCAGCATCGGCATCGACATCGGTGGAACGAAGATCGCCGGGGGCCTCGTCGACTCCGGCGGCACCATCGTGCGCCGCGCGCGCCGCGACACGCCCGCGCAGGAGCCCGACGCCATCGTGGCCGCCACCGTCGAACTCATCGACGAGCTGGGCGCCGCGGCGCGTGCCGAGGGCGTCGAGGCGCCCAAGGTGGGGGTCGCGTGCGCCGGATACATTGACAAGCAGGGCGCGAACGTCCTGTTCGCCCCCAACATCGCCTGGCGGCACGAGCCGCTGCGCGCACGCCTCGAAGAAGCGACGGGGCACGCCGTCGTCATCGAGAACGACGCGAACGCGGCCGCCTACGGCGAGTTCCTCCACGGTGGCGGCGCGGACGTCGACGACATGGTCATGGTGACGCTGGGCACCGGTGTCGGCGGCGGCATCGTCCTCGACGGCGAACTCATGCGCGGCAGCCACGGCATCGCCGCCGAGATCGGGCACATGCGTGTCGTGCCGGGCGGTCACCTGTGCGGTTGCGGCAATCGTGGTTGTTTCGAGGTGTACGCCTCCGGGTCCGCGCTCGTGCGTGAGGCGCGCGAGCTCGTTGCTTCGGGCGCGACCGAGGCCGCGCGGCTTCGCGAAGCCTGCGCGGGCGATCCGGAGGCGTTGCGCGGCGCGCACGTCACGGCAGCGGCACAAGAGGGCGACGCGGCAGCCCTGGCGCTGCTGAGCAAGATCGGCCGTTGGGTCGGCGAGGGCTGCGCGTCACTCGCGGCCGTGCTCGACCCGGCCGTTTTCGTCATCGGCGGGGGGCTCGCGGAGGCGGGCGACCTCGTCCTCGAATCGGCTCGCATCCACTTCGCCGACGAGCTGACGGGCGGCGGGCACCGTCCGTCGCCGCGTTTCGTCGTCGCACAACTGGGCAACGACGCCGGCGTCATCGGCGCCGCAGCGCTCGCAGAGAGGGGGCGTGCATGAGTCTCGCCATCGGAATCGACATCGGCGGCACGAAGGTCGCGGGCGGCCTCGTCGACGAGCGCGGCACCGTCATCGCGCGCGCTCGCCGCGACACGCCGCACCGCTCGACGAAGGCCGCCGTCGTCGAGGACCTACTCGTCAGCGTCGTCGATGAACTGCAGGATGCCGCCGAACGCGACGACCTCGGCGAGGTCAGCGCCATCGGCATCGGCGCGGCGGGATTCGTCGGCGCCGACCGCTCGACCGTCGTCTTCGCGCCGCATCTGTCGTGGCGCAACGAGCCGTTGCGCGAGAACCTGCGCGCCCGTTGCGCGTTCCCCGTCTTCGTCGACAACGACGCCAACACCGCGTGCTGGGCGGAGTGGCGTTTCGGCGCGGTGGCGGGGGAGAGCCACGTCATCATGGTCAACCTCGGCACCGGCATCGGCGGCGCGATCCTCGTCGACGGGGTGATGCAGCGCGGCCGGTACGGCATCGCGGGCGAGTTCGGCCACATGCAGGTCGTGCCCGGCGGCATCCGTTGTGAGTGCGGCAACCGCGGCTGCTGGGAGCAGTACGCCAGCGGTAACGCGCTCGTGCGCGAGGCGCGCTCGCTGCTCGCGGCGCAGTCGCCGATGGCGCACGACATCGAGGCCGAGATCGGCGGCGACCTGACGAAGCTGACCGGGCCCATGATCACCCAGGCCGCGGCTGCAGGGGACGCGACGGCGGCCGAACTGCTCGCCGAGATCGGTTCGTGGCTCGGCACCGGCCTCGCGAACCTCGCGAGTGCGTTCGACCCGGGCGCGTTCGTCATCGGCGGCGGCGTGTCGGCAGCCGGCGAGATGCTGTTGACGCCGGCGCGCGAGGCCTTCCGCAAGCAGCTGCCGGGGCGCGGGTACCGCCCGGAGGCACGAATCGTGCAGGCGCAGCTCGGCAACGAGGCCGGGCTCATCGGCGCGGCCGACCTGGCGCGCAGCGCCGTCGAGGAGGACATCGCATGACCACCCGTCTCATGTCGTACAACGTGCGCGGCCTCAAGGACGACCGTGCGGCCCTGCTGCGCGTCATCCGGCACGCCGCGCCCGACGTGCTGTGCCTGCAGGAGATGCCGCGCCATCCGTTCTCCGACCATCGCATCGCCGAGTTCGCCGAATCCGTCGGGCTCGTGTGGGGCGGAGGCAACCGTCACCGCATGAGCACCGCGATCGTGACGGCGCCGCGCCTCGACGTCGCCGCGAGCGGCCACGGCCTCTACACCGTGCCGCGTCCGCAAGAGCCGCGCGGTTACGCATGGGCCGAGGTGTGCCTGCCCGGCGAGGCGAAGTGGCTCGCGATCAGCACGCATCTGTCGCTCTACAGCTCGATGCGCGCCGGGCACGCGCGTGAGCTCATCGCCGACCCGAACCTGCCGGGCGACGTGCCGTGGGCGATCGCCGGCGACTTCAACGAGCTCGAGAACGGGCCCGCGGGGCGGGAGTTCAAGGCACACGGGCTCGTCGACGCAGGGCCGCGCATCAACACGTTCAACGCCGCCGAACCGCACAAGCGCATCGACTTTGTCTACGCCTCGCCGTCGCTGACGCTGGAGACGGTCGACATGAGCGCCGTGGAGCACGACATGACGGTCGCGACCGATCACCGCCCGCTCGTCGTCGACGTCACGGTGACGTCGCACTGACGACCGACTGACGTCCGCTGGGAGGGCCCGGGGGATCGGACGAGGCCGCTCGGGCCGGCAGTCGCAGAGGCTCAGACGCGGGCGCCGTCGTCGTCATCGTCGTGCTCGTCGCGGTTCTTCGGCTGCCTCGCGACGGCGAGGGCGAAGCCGCCGACGAGCAGCCCCGCCGCGACGAGCCACCACAGCGTGGCCGCCTCACGATCGAACAGGGTGAGGTAGAGCAGCCACACCGGCCCGAGGACGAAGCAGGCGAGCATGATGACGCTCGCCGGGTCACCGGTCTCGAACGGTGCGGGCTCAGGCGGGACGAAGGGTTCCTCGTCCAGGTCATCGAGATCGTCGTGGTCGTGTTGACCTGCAGCGCTCCCAGCCTGCCCGTGAGGCGGCGGCGTCATCACCCATGGCTGCTCGTCCGGCATGCGCCACTGCGGCCGGAAGCCGGGTACAGGACCGTCGTCGGCCGGGGCCGGCGAGGCGGGCGTCATGGGCGTGGTCTCGTCGGATGTGGGCTCGAAGAGATCCCGGTGGGCGCCGCGGCGCGTCGCGGATTCCGACGCTGCGTCGAGGTCGAGATGCCGGGTGATCTGGGCGAACTCGGCGTCCCAGTCGCGGTCGCGGGGCTCGGTGCTCATCGCAGCGCCTCGCCGATGCGCGAGGTGGCCCGCCCGGGCGCGGACGTCGGTGGGCAGGTGCGGGGCCGGGTTCGCATGTGCTCATCCTGGCACGCTGCGTCGCCGTGGCGGCATGTGCAGGCCGGTGTGACCCAGTAGAGTGAAGCCGTCCTGCACCCCGAGAGGAAGACTTCCCGTGCTCTACTGGCTTCTCAAGAGGGTTCTCGTCGGGCCTGCGCTTCGAACGGTCTTCCGCCCGACGGTCGAGGGCCTCGAGCACATTCCCGACGCCGGCCCGGCGATCCTGGCGATCAACCACCTCTCCTATTCGGACTGGCTGTTCGTCCCGCTCGTCGTCGAACGCCGCGTCACGTTCGTCGCGAAGTCGGAGTACTTCACGACGCCCGGCGTCAAGGGGCGCCTGCAGAAGGGCTTCTTCTCCGGCACGGGTCAGGTGCCCATCGATCGCACGAGCGGTTCCGCCGCGGCCGGTGCGCTCGCGACCGGCAAGCGCATCCTCGCCGCCGGTGAGCTGTTCGGCATCTTCCCCGAGGGCACGCGCTCGCCCGACGGCCGTCTCTACAAGGGCAAGACCGGTATCGCGCGTCTCGCGCTCGAGAGTGGCGTGCCCGTCATCCCGGTCGCCGTCATGGACACCGACACCGTCGCACCTCCCGGCGAGAAGTTCGGCCGTTACGCGCAGCCGCACGTGCGCTTCGGCGCGCCGCTCGACTTCTCGCGTTTCGACGGCATGGGCTCCGACCGTTTCGTGCTGCGCTCCATCACCGACGAGATCATGTATGAACTGATGCTGCTGTCCGGCCAGGAGTACGTTGATGAGTACGCCGCGTCGCGCAAGAAGTCGGTCGGCGAGCGTGCCCGCTCCCTCGGTGAGGGCGCCGTGCAGGTGGCCAAGGAGATCCAGGGCAGCGCCACCGCGGCCCTCGAAGACGCTGCCGCCCGCCTGCCGCGCAAGGGCTCGGACAAGGACGGCAAGGACATCAAGAGCAACGACGCGCCCGCCGGCGAGGCAGCCGACGTCACGGCCGACGTCGAGGACATCGCGGTCCACGACGCCGCTCGTGACGCCCCGGCTCATGACGCCGTCACGATCGATGAAGGCGAGACGTCCGTGTCCGTCGAGCGTGTCGAATCTGCCGAGCGCGTCGAATCCATCACGACCGACGGCGACGCGCACGGCGCTCGCGACGCCGGCGGCTGACGATCGCCGACGCTGTACCGGGCATCGCCCCGGGCTCTCGGGCCGGGGCGTCGACCTGGCATCGCCGCCCCGAGTCCGGCTCGCACGTCGCCCGTGATGTCTCACAGTCAGGGCCGATGTGCGCCATCGTGGTTCGGCGCCTAGGCTCGCTCGGGTGAGTACCACGCCCGAAACGCATAACACCCCGTCCGTGCCCACGCGTCCTGTGGGTCTCGAGTGGCCGCAGTTGCCTGCCAAGCAGCAGCCGTCATGGCCGGATGACGGTTCGTTGGAGCGCGTGCGCGAGACGTTGGCCACCTATCCGCCGCTCGTCTTCGCGGGCGAGTGCGACGATCTGCGCACCCGCCTCGCGGCGGCGTCGCGGGGTGAGGCGTTCGTCCTGCAGGGCGGTGACTGCGCAGAGATGTTCGCCTCGGCGACGGCCGACAACATCCGTGACCGCGTCAAGACGATCCTGCAGATGGCTGCGGTGCTGACGTACGGCGCGAGCACGCCCGTCGTGAAGCTCGGCCGCATCGCCGGGCAGTTCGCCAAGCCGCGCTCGAAGGACACCGAGACGCGCGGCGACGTCACTCTGCCGGCCTACCGCGGTGACATGGTCAACGATTTCGCGTTCACGCCCGAGGCGCGTCGCCCCGACCCCGAGCGACTGCTGCAGGCCTACAACACGAGTGCGGCGACGCTCAACCTCGTGCGCGCGTTCACCCAGGGCGGTTTCGCCGACCTGCGCAACGTCCACGACTGGAACAAGGGCTTCATCGCCAACGCCGCGAACGCGCGCTACGAGAAGACGGCGAAGGACATCGACCGCGCGATGCGGTTCATGGCCGCCTGCGGGGTCGACTTCGACGCCCTGCGCGCCGTCGACTTCTTCTCGAGCCACGAGGCGCTGCTGCTCGACTACGAGCGTCCGCTGACGCGCGTCGACTCGCGTTCGGGCCGCCCGTACGCGACGTCCGGGCACATGCTGTGGGTCGGTGAGCGCACGCGCGAGATCGACGGTGCGCACATCGACTTCGTCTCCCGCGTGTCGAACCCGGTGGGCATGAAGGTCGGGCCGAAGGCCGACCCGGACGACCTGCTGCGTATCATCGACAAGATCGACCCCGAGCGTGAGCCGGGCCGTCTGACGTTCATCACGCGCATGGGCGCGGGCACGATCCGTGAGGCGCTGCCGCCCATCGTCGCGCGACTCAAGGCCGAGGGCGCGGCGCCGGTGTGGATCACCGACCCGATGCACGGCAACACGTTCGAATCCGCGAGCGGTTTCAAGACGCGTCGTCTCGACGACATCGTCGACGAGGTGCGCGGCTTCTTCGAGGTGCACGAGGCGGCGGGCACCGTCCCGGGTGGCCTGCACGTCGAGCTGACGGGCAACGACGTGACCGAGTGCCTCGGCGGCAGCGTCGAGGTGCGTGACGAGGATCTGGAGAGCCGGTACGAGTCGGCCTGCGACCCGCGTCTCAACCACCAGCAGAGCCTCGAACTGGCCTACCTCGTCGCGGAGATGCTGAGCGCTCGCGCGCAGTGACGTCCGTGTCGAACTGACGACGATGCCCGCTCGCCTCATGGTGGGCGTGCATCGTCGTATGTTCCGACGGTGCGCCGTCAGAAGCTCAGGGTGACGCTGCTCCCCTTGGGGGTGCGCGAGCCGCCCGACGGCGTCTGCGAGCTGACGGTGGAGCTGAGCAGCTCGTCGAGCCAGGACGCCCCGTCGACGTGGAAGCCCGCGTCCTCGAGGCGAGAACGGGCCTCGGCTGCCTTCATTCCGGTGACGTCGGGCACGTCGGCCATCTCGACGCCCTTCGAGACGCGCAGCGTGATCGTGTCACCCGTCTTCACCTGGGTTCCACTCGTCGGGTCGGTGCCGATGACCGAGCCGGGAGGGACGTCGGGGGAGAACTCCTCGCGCGTCGTGACCGTCAGGCCGCGCTCCTGCAGTGCCGTTGTCGCGTTCTCCTGCGTCTGCTTCGCCACGTCGGGCAGGTGGAACTCCTCCGGCCCCGAGCTGACGACGAGGGTGACGGTGGTGTCGTGACGGATGTGGGCGCCCGCCCCGGGAGAGACCGACAGTACCGTTCCCGCCTCACGGACGTCGTGCCGTTCGGTGTGCGTCACGTGGCCAAAACCCTCACTCTTGAGTTTGGCTTCAGCCTTGTCGCGCTGCAGGCCGGCCACGGCGGGGACGTCGACCATCTTCGGTCCGTTGCTCACGACGAGGGTGACGTCGGTGCCGCGACGATGGCTCGAGCCCTGCTCGGGTGAGGTCGAGATGACGCGGCCGGCCGGGACGGAGTCGGAATCAGCCAGCGTGACGCGCGTGTCGAATCCGGCGGAACGGAGGGTCGAAATGGCCTCACCCTGAGGTCGAGCGTTTACCTCGGGGATGTCGGTCGACGTCAGCGGCCCCACCGTCAGGGCGAGCGCGAGGCCGCCGGCAGCGATCGCCGTCGCGGCTGCGGCGACCCACGGCCAGCGACGACGACGGCGCGGGCCGCCCGCGGGTGTCGCGCCGAGCGTCTGGGTGGTCGTCGCCGGGATGACGTGCGTGTGGGCAGGGCGCAGCGCCGCGCTCCGGCCTTCGTCAGCACCCTGTGGGCCGGTCGGGGCACCGGTCGGCCTGCCGCCGTCCTGGCCGGTGGCTGGAATGGCACCAGGAGCGATCGTGCCCTCGACGCGATAGGCGTCCGGCGAGGCAGCCGGCACGTCGAGCTGGGCGGTTGGCGCGGTGACGTGGGCGGCCGGCGGGGCGGGGTGCCCCAGGGCCTCGGGCGTCAGCCGGGCGCGCGCGGCGTGCAGTTCGTGGGCGGAGGCGGTGGCGTCGGCCGGACGATCGGCGGGCATCTTGCTCGTCGCGCGGGTGAACCAGGCGTCGAGGGGGGCCAGGGACGCGTCAGCGCTCGAGGGTGGATGCGGCGCTTCGTGGACGTGGCGGTAGGCGACCTGGACCGGGGAGTCGCCGTCGAACGAGCGACGCGCCGTCAACATCTCGGCGAGGACGAGGGCGGAGGCGTAGACGTCGCCGCGCGGACCGGAGTGGCCGAATCGGGCGGGTTCCACCTGCTCGGGCGCGAGGTAGGAGGCGGTGCCGATGAGCATCTCGTTGTCGGCGCTCACGGACGAGCGCGCCGACGAGACGGCGCGCGCTAGACCGAAATCGGCGATCTTCACGACCCCGCGCGAGCTGATGAGGATGTTCTCGGGCTTGATGTCGCGGTGGACGAGGCCCGCGTGATGGGCGGCGCCGAGCCCGTCGAGCACCTGCTCGAACAGTGCGAGCAGCTCGCCGGTGGGGCGTCCGCCACGGTTGATGACGTCGCGCATCGTGACGCCGTCGACGAGTTCCATCGCGAGGAACACGACGTCACCGTCGCGCCCCTGGTCGTGGACGGCGACGACGTGCGGGTGGCTGAGCCGTGCGGCGGCGCGCGCCTCGCGCTGGAAGCGGGTGACGAAGGCGGGGTCGCGTGCGAGGTCGGCGCGCAGCACCTTGAACGCGACGTCGCGCTCGAGGCGTGTGTCGTGCGCGACGTAGACGCGCCCCATCCCGCCGTCGGCCAGGTGGCTTCTCACCTGATAGCGGCGTTCGATCAGCTGCCCGATGAGGGGGTCGGCTTGGATCGGCTCCACGAGCGCAGTCTAGGCGGCTCCGCGTGTGCGTCGGCTGTGCACGCCCGCGTCAGGAGAAGCGTTTCATGTGGGTATTGACGCTCGCGACGTACCGGCGGGTGTCGGGGTACATGCCGTGCGCGCGCACTGCTCCAAGACCTTGGTAGTAGGCGGCGATGGCCTCGTTCTGATCGTGCGCGTGCTCGGTGAGGAAGCGCAGCGTCACGACGCCGGCGGTGATGTTGTCCTGCGTGTCGAGCAGGTCGAGGTGGCGATGCACGATGGAGCCGGCCCACTGCCCGGTCGTGGGCATGACCTGCATCGTGCCGAGGGCGTCGCAGACCGAGACGGCGCTCTGCCGGTGACCCGATTCCTGCCAGCCGATCGCGAGGGCGAGCTTCGGGCTGACGCCGTAGCGCTTCGCGGTCGAGGTGATCATCGCGCGGATCTGCGCCTGCCCGGGCAGGTCGGCCGCGGCGAGCTGTCGGCGGTGGCGGTCACCGGAGGCGACGAGGGACGCCGGATAGCCGCGCGCCGCCGCTGTCCCGGCGTAGCGGACGACGTGCTTCGGCTTCGGGGCGTGCGTCGAGGGGCCCGGGTGCGGCGTGGCTGCGGGTTTCGTCGCCGGGCGGGTGGGCTTCGTTGCCGGGCGGGTGGGCTTCGTCGCCGGGTGGGGTGACGGCGTGTGCGCGGCGGAGGTAGCGACGGGGACGTGCAGCGTCGTGCCGGGGAGCAGGCGGCGCACCTCGATGCCGGGATTCGCCTTGACGATGGCGGCGACGCTGGAGTGCATGCGTCGCGCGATGCCGTAGACGGTGTCGCCGGCGCGCACGCGCGTCGTCGCCATCCTGCGCACCGGCTTCTTCGCGGCGTTCGCGCGGTGTGACGTCGGCGTCTCGGCGTGCGACTGCGGGCCGCGCAGCTGGTGGTGCACGGGCTGGGCGGCGCTGTGGACGGCGACGGGCAGGGCGAGAAGGGCGGGCATGTGTCCACGCTAGGTCGCGGCTGTGACGTTTTGGTGGAGGCGCGCTCGACGTGCGCCGATGAGAGAGTCTCTGGCACTCTGTGAGGGTGAATGACGCAACCGCACCTGACCTCGAGACCCTCGTCGGCGACTGGCTGACCGTACCCGACCTCGCCGAGGCGCTCGGCATGTCGCTGCGCCAGGTGCGTCAGATGATCGCCGACCGCGAGATCATCGCGAGCCGCGTCGGGGAGCGCAACGTCGTCGCGGTGCCGGCCGCCTTCATCCAGGGCGGCGGCGTGCTCGCCTCGCTCATGGGCACCGTCACGGTGCTCAACGACGGCGGGTTCGACGACGACGAGGCCATCCGCTGGCTGTGCACGCCGGACGAGACCCTCCCGATCGACGGGGCACCGATCGACATGCTGCGCGCGGGCCGCAAGGCCGAGGTGCGCAAGCGCGCCATGGAGGACGCGTTCTGATCGCGAGCTGCCGCGTCAGAACGTGCGGGCCGTCGTCGACTCGATGAACGCCTCCAGCGCGGCGTAGGCGTCGACCGGCACCTGGCTGCGCACGCCGTCCAACGCCGCGCGGGCGCGCTGAGCGCCCTCGGCGATGCGCGCTTCGACGGCGTCGACGGCCCCTGATTCGCGAGCGAGCACGCGAATGCGTTCGACCTCGTCCTCGCGCAGGTCGTCGTGGCCGAAACGCTCGGCGAAGAACGTGCCGACCTCCGGCTCGTCACCGGCGGCGTCGAGCAGGTGAGCGACGAGGACGGTGCGCTTGCCCTCGCGCAGGTCGTCGCCGGCGGGCTTGCCCGTCTGGGCCGGGTCGCCGAAGACGCCGAGCAGGTCGTCACGCAGCTGGTAGGCCTCACCGAGCGCGAGACCGTACTGCGACAGGGCCTGCGTGACGTGGGGGGAGGCGCCCGCGCTCGCCGCACCGATGAGCAGGGGGTGCTCCATCGTGTACTTGGCGCTCTTGAAACGGATGACGCGCAGCGCACGCTCGATGCGCTCGGGCGTGCCCATCGTCGCCCAGGGCGTCGAGGCCTCGAGGACGTCGAGGAACTGACCGCCCATGAGCTGCGTGCGCATGAGGTCGAAGATGGCGCGGCCGCGCGCGACCTCGTCGGCGGGCAGGCCGCTCGTCGCGTACATCTCGTCGGCCCACGTCAGGCACAGGTCGCCGGCCAGGATGGCGCCGGCCTCGCCGAAGCGGTCGGCGTCACCGTCGAGACCGCGGCTGCGGTGCGCGGCGGCCATCGCCCGGTGCGCGGCGGGCATGCCGCGTCGGGTGTCGCTCGCGTCCATGACGTCGTCGTGCAGCAACGCGGCGGCCTGGAACAGCTCCATCGACGCGGCGCAGCGCACGAGGGCGTCGCTGTCGGCTCCACCGGCGGCGCGGTAACCCCAGTACAGGAACGACGCACGCACACGTTTGCCTCCGCGCAGGAGGGTGGCGACGGCGTCGAGCATGAGGTCGGTCTGGCCGCCGAGGGGGGCGAGGACGTCGCGCTGATGGCTCACCTCGGCATCGAGGGTCTCCTGCAGTCGTTCGAGCAGGCGCGGCGCATCGAGAGAGTCGGGCACGGTGCGTTTCCTTTTCCAGATCGGCTACCCGTGAGCCTACGCGTAGCGGCGTGGGAACCGCGACCTGACGGGGTTGTCAGACGTCGGTCGTACATTCTTCTCATCGAACAGAAGTTCGATTTTTCGTGGGGAGGGCTCTGCCCTCCACCGAGGAGGAGGTCGTGTGATGCGCGAGTACGACGACGTCGTCGCCATGGGGGTCGACGCGTGCGGCAGGCCCGTGGTCTTCGAGTGGCGCGGGCGTCGCTACCGGGTGACGCAGGTGCTCGACACCTGGCGTGAACGGGTGCCGTGGTGGCGTGATCCGGCCCGTCCCACGACACCTGACGAGCAGGGCGTCCCTGACGTCCAGCGCCGGCTCGAGCAACGCACCTGGCGTGTCGAGGCGACGGCCGGGCGCCGCGCCTCGAGCGGGGTCTTCCACCTCGTGCACCACGGTGAGCGCTGGTCGCTGCGCGCCCTCACCGACTGAGCTCATCGACTGAACCGTCCGTTCCCGCCCCATCGACGAAGGAAGTGCCCCATGACGACCCTGACCACAGCCCCGACCACGTCGACGTCGGTCACCTCGACGAACGACGTCCCCGCCGTCTGCTCCACCGATCTGCTCGACCTCGTCGCGCGTTCCCACGACACCCTCGTCGAGGCCTGCACCGTCTCGACGAGTTCGCAGCGCTACGTCGCGGCGCATCTCGCGGCGCTGCGCGCCGCTGCTGGGTTGCTCGCGTGGAAGGCGCCGCGCAGCCTCAGCTCCAAGCCGCGCAGTGCGTGGGTGACGCTCGCCCAGCACGCGCCCGAGCTGGGTGAATGGGCGGCGTTCTTCACCGAGAGCGGGCGCCGCAGCCGCGCCGTGAGCGCAGGCATCCTCGTGCCTGCCGCACGAGAGGCCGACGATCTCGTGCGGCAGGCCGAGACGTTCCTGCAGATCGTCCTCGAGCACGCCGGTCTCCCGCCGCTCGCGCCGGTCGGTTCGCGCATGACCCCGGTCCAGGTGAGGTGAACCATGCAGTTCACGCACCTTCGGGTCGCCTCGTCGTACTCGCTGCAGTACGGCACGACCCCACCCGCGACACTCGTCGCCCGCGCCGCCGAGCTCGGGTACGGACGCCTCGCGCTCACCGACCGCGACGGTCTGTACGGCAGCGTCAAGTTCGTCGAGGCGTGCACCGCCGCAGGCCTCGAGCCGATCCTCGGCGTCGACCTCGCGCTGGCGCCCGAGCGCGTGCTGCGGGCGCGTACCCCCGCCAAGGGTGGCCCGGCGCGGGACGAGCGGAGCCCGCGCGTCACCGTCCTCGCCCGCGGTGCGGCGTCGGGGCTCGCGCCGGGGCTGGGGTGGGCCCAGCTGTGCCGTCTCGTCACCGATGCTCATCTGAGCGGTGAGCGCGGCGCGCCCGCCACGAGTCTCGACCGGGTGGCCGCGCACGTCACGCACGAGAGCGAACCGAACCAGCCGGCACTCACGGTGCTCCTCGGCCCGGATTCGGACGTCGGGCAGGCACTCCTGCGTGGTCGTCACGCCGAGGCCGAGGCCCTGGTGCGTCGCTGGCGAACCGCTCTCCCGCACGGCGCGCTCGCCCTCGAGGTGGCCTGCCACGACGGCCCGCCCGAGGCGATGGCCAGTCGGCGTCACGCGACGAACCTGTGGCGCCTCGCCCGTCGGTGCGGCGTGCCCGCCGTGCTGAGCGGCTGGGTGCGTCATGGTGAGGTCGACGAGGCGATTACTGCCGACGTCCTCGACGCGGCACGCCGTGGGGTGGCGCTCGACCTGCGTCACCTGGATCGCACGAGCGTTCAGGGCCATCTGCGCCCTGAGGCGCAGATGCTGACGCAGGCCGAGGCGCTCGCCGAAGGGCTGGGTGATCTCGGCGCCGCGCTCGAGCTCGTCGGGGCGAGCGACCGGCTGGCGCAGGCGTGCGTCCAGCACCCGTTCCGAGACATCGGCATCGGGGCGGTGCACCTGCCCGAGGTCGAGGTGCTGGGCCTGACGGGCACCGACCCGCAGCGGGTGCTCACCGAGCGCTGTCACGCCGCGGTGAACGGACGCTACCCGCACGCGTCGGAGGCAAAACGGCGCGAGGTTCTGGAGCGGCTCGAGGAGGAGCTCGACGTGGTGCGTCACCTCGGGTACCCGACGTATTTCCTCACCGTCGCGCAGGTCTGCGACCTCATCCGCGACATGGGCGGGCGCGTCGCGGCCCGCGGGTCGGGCGCGGGCAGCCTCATCACCTACCTGCTCGGCATCAGCGGGGTCGACCCCATCGAGCACCGACTGCTCATGGAGCGGTTCTGCACGAGGGCCCGCGCGTCACTGCCCGACATCGACATCGACGTCGAGTCGGCGCGCCGCACCGAGATCTACGAACGCATCATGGAGCGCTTCGGCGGGGAGCGGGTGACGTGCGTGTCGATGATGGAGACCTACCGGGTGCGCCACGCCATCCGTGACGCCGGTGCCGCGCTCGGGATGGTGCCGGCCGACGTCGACGTCATCGCGAAGGCCTTCCCGCACGTCGCGGCCCGTGACGTGCGGCATGCGATCGAGGAGTTGCCCGAGCTGCGGGCGCGCGGGCTCGCCGAACCGGAGCTCGACCGGCTGTTCGACCTCGTTGAGCGCCTCGACGGGCTGCCGCGGCACATCGCGCTGCATCCGTGCGGGGTGATCCTGTCGAACGCCGGGCTGGCGCAGCGCACGCCGATGGAGGCGAGCTGGCTCGGTTTCCCGATGAGTCAGTTCGACAAGGACGACGTCGAGACGCTGGGGCTGCTCAAGCTCGACGTGCTCGGCATCCGCATGCAGTCGGCCATGGCCCACGCCGTCGCCGAGATCGAACGCGTCGAGGGTGCCGTCGTCGACCTCGACGACCCCGAGTGCGTGCCGTTCGACGACGAGGCCACCTTCGAGCTCATCCGCACGACGCGCACCCTGGGGTGCTTCCAGATCGAGTCGCCCGGGCAGCGGGAACTCATCGGCAAGTTCGGGCCGCAGCGTTTCGAAGACCTCATCATCGACATCTCGCTGTTCCGCCCCGGGCCGGTCAAGAGCGACATGATCACCCCGTTCCTGCGCGCGCGGCAGGGGTGGGCGCCGCCCGAGTACCTGCACGAGAGTCTGCGCCCGGCACTGGAGGAGACGATGGGTGTCGTCGTCTTCCACGAACAGGTGCTGCGCATCTTCGCGCAGACGACCGGCATCACGCTGGCGCAGGCCGACGAGGTGCGACGGGCGATGGGCTCGAGCACCGGGCAGGAGAAGATCGAACTGTGGTGGCGCGAGGCCGCGCAGCACCGCGGCTACACGAGCGCGGAACGCGACCGCATCTGGGAGGTGCTCGCCGCGTTCGCCTCGTTCGGTTTCTGCAAGGCTCACGCCGCCGCGTTCGCCGTCCCCACCTACCAGTCGGCGTGGTTGAAGACCCATCACCTCGCCGCGTTCGTCGCAGGCGTTCTCACCCACGACCCGGGGATGTACCCCAAGCGACTCATCCTCGCCGACGTGCGGACGTTCGGCGTGCCCGTGCTGGGCGTCGACATCAACGCCTCGCGCCGCGAGTACCGCGTCGAGCGCGTGCCGGGCGAGGGCAGCGATGACGACCATCTCGGTTTGCGCATCGGTTTCCTCGACGTCAAGGGTATGAGCGAGCGCGAGATGACGTCACTCGTGGAGGGCCAGCCCTACACGAGCCTGACGGACGTGTGGCGCCGGGCGGGTCTGAGCCGGCCCGTCGTCGAGCGGTTGCTGCTCGTCGGCGCCTTCGACGCACTGCACGGCACCGGACGACCCGGCGTATGCGGCGCACCGACGCGGCGAGATCTGCTGCTCGAGCTCGACGACCTCGAACGGTTGGATCGGCACGCCTCGGCGCGTCTGACGCGTGGCGCTCGCCGTCGCATGATCAGTTCGGCCCCGGGCGTGGGCGCGTCTGTGAACGCGGACGGGGCCGCAGGAACGGTGATGGCTTTCGACAGCGTCGAGGCGGCGCGTCGTCAGGCGCAGGGGCGACGGCCGCACGAGCGGTACGAGACGCAGGGCTCGCAGCTGGCCTTCGACATGCTCGACGACGGTGAGGCGGTGAGCAGTGGCCTGCCCGAGTTCACCCCGGCCGAGAAGGTGCGGGCCGAGCTCGACATCCTCGGGTTGGACGTCAGCGGGCACGTCATGCAGTTCTACGCGCCTCTCGTGCGGGCGCTGGGCGTCAGCCGGGCCTGTGACCTCGCGTCGCTGCACGGCGGCGAGACAGTGTGGTGCGCCGGCATCAAGGTCGCCACGCAGACACCGCCGGTGCGTTCGGGGCGACGCGTCATCTTCCTCACCGTCGACGACGGTACGGGCCCGGCCGACGCGACGTTCTTCGAGGACGTCCAGGGCCCCTACGCCGACACGGTCTTCCACGCGTGGATGCTCCTCGTGCGGGGCGTCGTGCGCCGCACCGGCCCGCGTGGGGTCTCGATCCGCGCGACGGGAGCGTGGGATCTGGCGCAGGCGTGGAAGGCGTGGGAGCACGACGGCGAGGCCGGGGTCCACCGTCTCGTCGAGGAGAGCGAGCGGCGCGGGGCGGAGCGCTCGGTCGGGGCCGCGCGCGGGCGGCGTCAGCTCGTGCACGCGTCGGGGTTCGCGCAGTCGCCGTACACCGACATCAAACCGGCGGGGGAGGCGCTTCGTGCCTCGCGCGCCGAACTGCCCGGCGAGGGTGAGGCTCCGTCACACCTGTGGCACGCGAGCCCGGGAAGCTCAGGAGGATGGAAACGATGATCCTGCACGTCGACATGGACGCCTTCTACGCCTCGGCGTCGCTCATCGAGCGCCCCGAACTCGTGGGCACCCCCGTCATCGTCGGGGGTGCGGGTCGCGGGGTGGTGCTGTCCGCCACGTACGAGGCGCGACGGTCCGGGGTGAGCTCCGGCATGCCCATGGGGCGCGCGCGCAGGCTGTGCCCGCAGGCGGTGGTGCTGCCACCCGACGCCGAGCTGTACTCGCGCATCTCGGGAGCCGTCATGCACCTGTTCGCTCAGGTGACGCCGCTCGTCGAACCCATCTCACTCGACGAGGCGTTCCTCGACGTGAGCGGGGTGGCACCGACACCGCGTCAGGCGGTTGCGCTCGGGCACCAACTGCGTGACGCCGTCGCGGACGAGCAGATGATCACGTGCTCGGTCGGCATCGCGCCGGTCAAGTTCGTCGCCAAGCTGGCCTCGACGCGCGCGAAACCTGACGGGCTGCTCCTCGTCGAGCGCCACGAGACCCTCGACTTCCTCCACCCGCTGCCCGTCGAGGCGCTGTGGGGCGTGGGTGAGACGACGAAGGAGAAACTGCATCGCCTCGGGCTGCGCACCGTCGGCGATGTCGCACACCTGCCCGAACGCACGCTCGTGCGCGCCCTCGGGCAGAGCGCGGGCGTCACCCTGCACCGCCTCGCCTGGGGGCATGACGAGCGCCGCGTTGTCCCGCACGAACCCGAGCGCAGCATCGGTTCGGACGAGACGTTTCCCGCCGACCTCGACGACGCCGTCGAGATCAAGCGCGAGCTGCTCAAGCTGAGCGATTGGGTGGCGGCGCGGATGCGGGCGGCGCAGGTCGCGGGTCGGACGGTCGTGCTCAAGGTGAGGTTCTCGGACTTCACGACGATCACGCGCTCGCGCACGCTGCCCGAGCACACCGACGTCAGCCGCGAGATCTACGACGTCGCAGCGCAATTGTTCGACGCGCTCGCCCTGCAGCGCGCGCGGGTGCGGCTCGTCGGGGTGCGGGTGCAGGGGTTGAAGGACGTGCGTCAGACGTCGCGGCAGATCCGGCTCGGGGAGCGTGAGAACGGATGGCGGGAGGCGGATCGGGCGATCGATCGGGCGAGCGCGCGCTTCGGGGCAGGCATCGTGCGCCCGGCGAGCCTCGTCGGATGAGCGGGCACGGGCGGCCCATGGCGGCAGGCTCTGGCGTGAAAGGTCAGGGTGTGATGCACTTTCCCCGTCGTGCACCGCGCTGAAGTGCTACAACTGACGTTATATGTCACCCGCCGCACGAGGTGTGCATCATGTGGGGTGACGAAGGGATGGAGGGCCACCATGCCGTTGTCCGAGCATGAGTTGCGCACGTTGGAGCAGCTCGAGGCGCAGCTTTCCGCCGAGGATCCCAAGTTCGCCTCGGCGATGCAGGCCGACCCGGAGCGCCGTCGACGGCGTCGTCGCGCCCTCCTCGCCGGCGCGGTCTGCCTCGCAGGCCTCGGCCTCACCGCCGTCGGCACGTACTCCTCGCACATGTGGTTGGGTCTCGTCGGCATGCTCGTCATCGCCGCGGGTGCCCTGCTGTCCGTGCAGACGCCGTCACGGCCCGCCCTGCACGTCGTCGACCCGAACTCGTTCGAGGGCATCACGGCCCAGACCGGCGCGCACCCCGCGTCGCGGATGCCGCGCATGGCTCGTCCGGCGCGCACCGCTCGGCCGCGCTCCTCGGCTCCTCGTCCGCAGGGCGACTTCATGCAGCGGATGGAGCAGCGCTGGGAGCGTCGCCGCTACGAGAACCAGGGATGGTGAACCGGCAGCGGCGTCGCTGACGTGAGTGTTCGCTGCTCGTCTGCAGCGATGACGCTCGGCGCGCCCCGCTCACCGTGCCAGCGCGAACGCAGCGATGGCCCAGCCGACGGCGATCGTCACGGCTGCGGCCAGTTCGATGCCCACCGACGTCAGCGCTGCCCGGATGGCGACGCGGGTCGCTGTCCACGCCTGCGCGCGATCACGCAGTCGTGCGCTCTCCGCCAAGAACACGCCGATGACGAAGCCCAGCAGCAGCCCGATCACGGGGACGACGAAGAAGCCGACCACCGCGCACACGAGCCCGACGATGTTGCTGCGCCGCGCGACCCCACCCCGCGAGAGCTGACGCCCCGGCACGAGAACCTGCACGACATAGCCTGCGACAGCGAGGACGCACGCGACAGCGAACACCACCCATGCCGCCGTGCTCGACTGGCCGATGGCCCAGACGAGCACGCCGAGCACGACGCACGCGAGGCCCGGTAGGACGGGCACGATGAGGCCGGCGATGCCGACCGCGACGAGCAGGGCCGCACCGAGCGTCGTCAAGGTTTCTGTGGAGACCACCATGGTGTTCATCATGGCCCATCAGCGCATCGCTGCGCCCGAGATCACCGCCGTCGCGCGGCGGCAGTCGCACGGCACCGATCGCACGACACCCATCGCGCGAGGCCTCATGCCCGGGTGCGTCCGACAGTGCCCCCGGCATGCGTTCGGCCCCGCGCCTCGATGATCGAGAACACGGGGCCGAACGGTTCGCTGTGCCGAAGGGGCGAGATGCTCAGACCTCGCTGAGGCGGGGGGTTTCGTCGATGACCTCGACGGCTACCTCCCGCAGCTTGTCGAGGTGCTCACGGCCGTGGTGGCCGCAGAAGCGCAGTTCGAGACCTTCGGACATGACGGCCTTGATGAACGCCTGGGCGCCACAGCGGTCGCAGCGGTCGGCGGCGGTCATCGTCTGTTCCATCGTTGCGGTCATATCCATCCTCCTCGTCGGACGGCGCGGGGGCCGTCTCACGCGTATTCGTGAACCCACACGAATGTGGTTCTCGACAATGAACAACAGTCTTCCACGTGGAGGCATTCCCGCGAAGCCGGTTTCGATCTGCGGGCCTCCTCGCGCGCCCGAGTGATTGCCTCGACCCGCGTGCACCCGCGGCCGCACACCACCATGCACACCACATGACGGAGCGCCCACGAGAGGTGGCTTGCGCGTGGCGACGCGGAACGACGGGGTTCGTCCGATAGCGTGTCGAGGCACATGTCGAGTGTGCGCGTGACGAAGGTCAAGGAGATTCCCCAGGTGTCGCCCAGCGAGAACCAAGAGAACTACACCGCCCGCCACCTCCAGGTGCTCGAGGGGCTCGAGGCCGTCCGCAAGCGTCCCGGCATGTACATCGGCTCGACCGACGGTCGCGGCCTCATGCACTGCCTCTGGGAGATCATCGACAACGCCGTCGACGAGGCGCTCGGCGGGTACTGCGACCGCATCGAGGTCATCCTCCTGCCCGACGGCTCCGTCGAGGTGCGCGACAACGGCCGCGGCATTCCCGTCGACGTCGAGCCGCGCACGGGTCTGTCGGGCGTCGAGGTCGTCTTCACGAAACTGCACGCGGGCGGCAAGTTCGGTGGCGGGTCGTACACGGCCTCCGGTGGTCTGCACGGCGTCGGTGCGTCCGTCGTCAACGCGCTCAGTTCGCGTCTCGACGTCGAGGTCGACCGTGCGAGCAAGACGTACGGCATGAGTTTCCGCCGCGGCGAGCCCGGCACGTTCGCCGACGGCGACTCCTCCGATCCGCTCGCGAAAAGCCCGACGAACCCGTTCACGCCGTTCGAGTCCGGCAGCCAGCTCGAGGTTGTCGGCAAGGCCAGGCGCGGCGTCACCGGTTCGCGCGTGCGCTACTGGGCCGACACGACGATCTTCCTCAAGACCGCGCAGTTCGACTACGACCAGCTCATCGCGCGCGCTCGTCAGACGAGTTTCCTCGTGCCGGGCCTCACCATCATCATTCGTGACGAGCGGGGTCTCGCCGGTACGCCGGGGGAGAACGGCCCGCACGAGGAGACCTTCCTCCACGACGGCGGCATCAGCGAGTTCTGCGAGTACCTCGCGCCCGACGCCGCCGTCACCGGCATCTGGCGCCTGCAGGGCAGCGGGTCGTTCACCGAGACGGTGCCGGTGCTCGACGAATCGAGCGGCCACATGACGAGCCAGGACGTGACGCGCGAGTGCGGCGTCGACATCGCGCTGCGCTGGGGCACCGGGTACGAGACGAAGGTGCGCAGCTTCGTCAATATCATCGCGACGCCGAAGGGCGGCACGCACAACACCGGTTTCGAGCAGGCGCTCATGAAGGTGTTCAAGAAGCAGCTCGAGGTCAACGCGCGCAAGCTCAAGGTCGGCAATGACAAGGTCGAGAAGGACGACGTCCTCGCCGGTCTGACAGCCGTCGTCACCGTTCGCCTCGCGGAGCCGCAGTTCGAGGGCCAGACGAAGGAGGTGCTCGGCACCGCGGCCGTGCGCGCCATCGTCAGCAAGGTCGTCGAGAAAGAGCTGAGCGCGCACCTGACGTCGACGAAGCGTGACGACAAGGCGCAGGCCGCGCTACTGCTGGAGAAGGTCGTCGCCGAGATGAAGTCGCGCATCAGCGCGCGCGCCCACAAGGAGACGCAGCGTCGCAAGACGGCGCTCGAGTCCTCGAGCCTGCCGGGCAAGCTGAAGGACTGCCGCTCGACCGACGGTGAGCGCAGCGAGCTGTTCATCGTCGAGGGCGACTCGGCGCTAGGTACGGGCATGGCGGCGCGCAACTCGGAGTACCAGGCGCTGCTGCCGATCCGCGGCAAGATCCTCAACGTGCAGAAGGCGTCCGTCGGCGACATGCTGAAGAACGCGGAGTGCGCCTCGATCATCCAGGTCGTCGGAGGGGGTTCGGGGCGCAGTTTCGACCTCGACATGGTGCGCTACGGCAAGATCATCCTCATGACGGACGCCGACGTCGACGGCGCCCACATCCGCACGCTGCTGCTGACGTTGTTCTTCCGCTACATGCGTCCGCTCGTCGCGGCGGGGCGCGTGTACGCCGCGATGCCGCCGCTGCACCGTCTCGAGGTGAGCGCGCAGGGCCGCGCGAAGGGTGAGGTCATCTACACCTATTCCGAGGACGAGATGCGAGCCACCGTCGCGGCGTGGGAGAAGAAGGGCCGCACGTTCAAGCAGCCGCAGCGCTACAAGGGCCTCGGTGAGATGGACGCCGACCAGCTCGCGGAGACGACGATGGACCCGCGCCACCGCACGCTGCGTCGTGTCACGCTCAAGGACGCCGAGATGGCCGAGCAGGTGTTCGACCTGCTCATGGGCAGCGAGGTCGCGCCGCGCAAGGATTTCATCATCTCCAGCGCCAACGATCTCGACACCGAGCGCATCGACGCATGAGTTCGACTCGGCTGCAACGGTTTCGCTCGGTTCTCGCCGACACGCGGCCGTTGCGCAACCCCGCCTTCCGGCGGTTGTGGATCGCCGACATCGTCACCGTCGTCGGCGCGCAGCTGACGATCGTGTCCGTGCCCGCGCAGATCTACGCGCAGACGCGCGATTCGAGTTACGTCGGGCTGACGGGGTTGTTCGGCCTCGTGCCGCTCATCGTGTTCGGCCTGTACGGCGGATCGCTCGCCGACGCGCACGATCGTCGACGGATCCTGCTGTTCACCTCGGGCGGCTTGGTCGTCGCGAGCGCGCTGTTCTGGGCGCAGGCGGCAGCAGGCGGCGTCAACGTCTGGGTGCTGCTGTGTCTGTTCGCAGCACAGCAGGCGTTGTTCGCGCTGCATCAACCGGCGTTGCAATCGTCGCTGCCGCGCCTGCTCGAACCCGAGTTGCTGCCCGCCGCGAACTCGCTGCTCATGACGGTCGCGATGGCCGGTGGCATTGCCGGCCCGCTGCTCGCCGGCGCGCTCATCCCCGTACTCGGGTTCTCGTGGATGTACGCGATCGACACGATCTGCCTGCTCTCGACGCTGTGGGCCGTGTTCCGCATGCCCGCGCTGCCGCCGATCGGTGAGGTCGTCAAGGCCGGTTTTTCGTCGGTTCTCGACGGGTTGCGCTACCTGACGCGTCACCCCGTCCTGCTCGCGAGCTTCGTCGTCGACCTCATCGCGATGGTGTTCGGCATGCCGCGCTCGGAGTTTCCCCAGATCGCGCACGAGTCGTTCGGCGGTCCGCTCGGGGGTGGTTTCGCGTTCGCGTGGCTGTTCGCGGCGATCCCCGTCGGCGCCGTGCTCGGCGGCGTGTTCTCCGGGTGGGTGTCGCGCGTGCGACGACACGGCGTCGCCGTGCTGGCCGCGGTGCTCGTATGGGGCCTCGCCATCATCGGGTTCGGTGCGGCGGTAGCGCTCGCGAACGGGCGCGTCGACGTCGTGTTCTGGCTCGCGTTCATCGCCCTCGTCATCGGAGGTGCGGCCGACATGGTTTCCGCGGCCTTCCGCACGTCGATGCTTCAGACGGCCGCGAGCGACGAGGTGCGCGGGCGGCTGCAGGGCGTGTTCCTCGTCGTCGTCGCCGGCGGCCCACGCATCGCGGACGTCATCCACGGCGCCGGCGCGACCGCGATCGGAGCGGCGACGACGGCGTGGCTCGGCGGCGTGTGCGTCGTCATCGGTGTCGTGCTCGTGGGCCTGCTTGTCCCGTCCTTCCGGCGGTATCGACTCGCTGCCTGACTCGTGGGGCGCGCCGGGCCGAGCGGGGTGCGGCAACCGTGATCTGGCTTCGTCGGTCTCGGGCAGGGGTGTCCGCGATGACGGCTGGCCGGGGGAGTGGGGCCGTCCCCGTCGTTCTGGCGCCCTGTGGTCAGGCTGAGCGTCGGCGGATGGTAAATCTGGACGATTCTATGAATGAAGTTTTTCCCCTTAACTTACGCTAGTTTAGGTCCATGCCTTCACTCCGATCCTCTCTCGTGGTGCTGACGGCGGATCAGGTCGACAGCCGCTCTGGCGGCGACGCCGTGCCCTCCGCCCTGCGAGCGCTGCGCGCTCTCCCGTCGAGCGGGGGGTCTGCGCGCGGCTTCGCGCGGACGGCGGGGGATGAGATCCAGGCCCTGTTCACGCGTTCGAGCGATACGGTCGAGGCGCTCGAACGGCTGGCGCGCCTCGGGTGCTGGCGGGTGGGGGTCGGCATCGGCGCGGTCGTGACGCCCGTACCCGACGATGTGCGTGCCGCCTCGGGTGAGGCGTTCATCGCGGCGCGTGAGGCGGTCGAGGCATCCCGGCTCGTGCCGGCGCGCGTGGCCGTTCGGGCTCCTTCGGCGCCCGAGGCGGGGGCCGACCTCGACGCGGCGCTGGCGCTGCTGCACCTGCTTTGGCATCGCCGCACACCTGCGGGGTGGGCTGTTGCCGAGTTGTTGGGGCAGGGGCTGACGGGGCGCGAGGTCGCCGCCGAACTCGACATCACCCCCTCGGCCGTCAGCCAACGCGCGCGGGCCGCAGCCGTCGAGGAGAGCGACGCCGGCATGCGCCTCGCCGCGCGCCTCATGGACGCTGCGCGCGCTCGCTCTGCTGAGGGGCGGCGTCGCTCGAGAGCCGACATGCTCTGATCGTGTGCGCCCGCGGCATGACGGCTGTGGGCGCGCTCGGATCACCAGCCCGGCCCTCACCCGGCTCGGCGTTGCGCCCGACGGAACGGATCGTCCCGGCCTGTGTCCTCACCACTGTCGGTGGCGGCGTCTACCGTCGGGTCATGGATGTCAGGGATGTTCTCGTCGTCGCGCTGTTCGGGTCACTGGCGCTCGCGGGTGGTGGTGTCGTGACGACGCTCGTGTTCCGCAGCGTCGATCGTCGGGCGTCCGAGGTGGGGGAGAGCCTGCCGGAGTCCTCGGACGGGGTCGCACAGGCCGCCACGATCCTGCGCGGCGGCGCGTGGATCGGCGCGCTTGAGCGGTTGGCGATCTTCGCGGGGCTCGTCGCGTCGTGGCCGGAGGCGATCGCGATCGTTCTCGCCGTCAAGGGGCTCGGGCGTTATCCGGAGCTGCGCAGCGGCGAGAAGTCGGCCGTCGCCGAGCGGTTCATCATCGGCACGTTCGTCAGCGTCCTGTGGGCGTGCGGCTGCGCGGGTCTCGTGGCGTGGTTTCGCACCTGAGCCCCCCTGGCAGCGCGGCGTCCCTCGCCCAACGTCGGCGAGGTGCCGCTGACGCCGCCGTCACGATCGGGCTGCGGCCTTCTTCGCCGCCTTCATCTCACGTTTCGTCTCGCGAACCTTCTGCAGCGAGTCGGCGGCGTCGTCCGTCGCCCATATGGGGTGGGTGCCGCCGTCGTAGTCGTCGCGCACGGCGGCGAGCTTCTGCACGCGCTCTGCCATCGAGCGGCCGTGACGGTGAAGGGCGGGAGGCGTCGTGCACTTCTCGACGAACTCACCCGGTTCGATCGCGGCGATCTTCGTCGGATCGAGCGTGCCGAACCGGTCGTAGATCTTGGCGGGGCCGGAGAACGCCACCTCCATCGCGATCTGCTGGTCGAGCAGCATTCCGACGAGCAGCCCGAACAGACGCTCCGAGATGACGGCGTCGGCACGGTCGTTCTGGGCGATGTGCAATCGGGGCATGCAGGCATCGTAGGGCGGCGCGGCCCAAGGAACATGTCGATGTCACCACCTCGTGAGAGGATCACGCCAGATCACTCAGCGAGCGAAACGACGACGACATGACACTGTTCAGGCGCGCCGATGTCGGTGACGACGAACCGCAGCACCTCAAGGTCTCTCTGGACCTCAAGTCGGTGTGGCATGCCACCTGGATCGTCATCGGCGCCCTCGCCCTGCTCACCGCCCTCGGTTATCTGACGGGGTCGGCGGGTTCGGTCGTCTTCAACGTCGTCATGGCGTTCTTCCTCGCCGCAGCCATCGAACCGGCCGTGTCGCGCTTCGCGATGCACATGCCGCGTGCGCTCGCGACGGGTCTCGTCGTCCTGCTGCTGGCGTGCGCCGTCGTCGGGTTCTTCGCCGCGTTCGGGGGCCTCCTCGTCGACGAGGTGCAGGCGCTCATCAGTGCGGCGCCCGGCCTCGTCACGGATTGCGTCGACTGGGTCAACCGCAAGTTCGACACCGACTACGACATCAACAAGCTGCTCTCGAGCGTCAACCTGACGCCCGACAACGTCGCGAACTACGGTTCGCAGCTGGCCGGCGGCGTCCTCGGGCTCGTGACGAGCGTCGTGTCGACGGCGTTCAACCTGTTCGTCCTCATCTTCTTCACCTGTTACATCTCGGCTGGCCTACCGCGTCTGCGCACCTGGGTGGCAGGGCTGTTCCCGCCGCGTCAGCAACGTGTCGTGCTGACGGTGTGGGAGGTGTTCGTCGCAAAGGTCGGCGGGTACGTCGCGGCGCGCTTCATCCTCGCGACGATCTCGGCGACGATCCACTGCACGTTCATGATGCTGATCGGCATGCCGTACTGGCTGGCGCTCGGGTTGTGGACGGGCATCATCGCGCAGTTCGTGCCCAACATCGGCACGTACATCTCGATCGTCCTGCCCGTCCTCGTCGGCGCGACGAGCGACAAACCGATCAACGGCCTGTTCGTCCTCATCTTCGCGATCGTCTACCAGCAGATCGAGAACGTCACGATCGAGCCGAACATCAGCGCACGCGCCGTCGACGTCCACCCGGCCGTCTCGTTCGCATCCGCCCTCGCAGGCGCGAACATGTTCGGCCTCGCCGGCGGTTTGCTCGGTGTGCCCGCCGCCGCGACGGCCATGGCCATCCTCGACCTCTACAAGACGCGCTACGAGGTGAAGAGCTCGACGCTCGACGCCGCCCAACGCGACGCGAAGAAGGATCTCGACGACGACGACTCTGCGACGAGTGACGACCCACCGGGCCAGCGCGACCCCGTCGAACTCGCAGAAGCTGACGACGCCGCCGGCGACGCGCGTGACCAGGCGGTCGAGACGGGCGGCCGCCATGATTCCGACCACGCGACTCGTGACAGCGACGCCACGTCGACCACTCACGGCGACACCGCTGCGGTGAACCGCGACGATAACCGCAGCTCCGGTGGTGCGACGAAGGCCTGACCGGCCGGGGGCCGCCTTCCGTCCTCGCTGCCCTCGTGCCGCGAGACATACATCGCGTCCGGGATTGCATGGCAGGCCAAGCGTGGCAGCCGGTGCTCTGTACTTGGGGCGCGCTCCACGCTCCTGTCCCTGTCATCGTGGCCGACGACCGATGGCACCGAGCGACACAAACGGAACGGGTGGCAAGGAGCGGCAGGCTAGAGTGAAGGTGCCCCGTCGCGTGACAGGGGTCACCCCTCGCACCAACCAAGGATCCCCATGAAGAACATGATGCGACTCGCGCCTGCTGGCGCCACGGCTCTGGCCACCTTCGCCGCTGTCGCAGTCGCACCGACGGCGGACGCTGCCGTCATCGGAAGTTGCCGCCTCGTCGTCCCGTCGACTGTGCGCATCACCAGCAGTTACCAGCACTTCACACCCACGGTGACGGGCGGTTGCTCCTACTACGCCTCGAGTCTGTCTGCGGCGTGGTCGGGGTACACCTCGCAGGGTGCGGAGGATTTCCTCTACTTCGATCGTTCGAGTTCGGAGCATTGGGACGTCTATGACTGGCATTCCCTGGGGAAGGTCACATGGCGTCCGGAGAACGCGGGTGAATCGGTCAACTACAACGAGTTCACACAGAACTCGCCCACGACCGACGTGCGACTCGGCTCTTGGTCGACGATCAAGGCGACGCGTTCAGGGACGTCAGTGACACTCAGCTCGAACGGTGCTCGCTGGTCGTCGTACTGGGGCAAGCCCATTGCCTTCGAGACCTCTGCCTCGTTCCAGTACAAGGACGTGGGCTCGTCTACGTGGAGGACTCTTGTGACGAAGTCGGTCAAGGGAAGCACGTCGTATTCGTACCGGACCAGCGCGACCAGAGACTACCGAGTGGTCTACTCGACAACCGCCACGACGTGGGGTGTCACGAGCAACACCGCACGCAAGTAGGCCCACGTGCCCGACTGAGCCGGCTGCCTTGCCGCCCACTGGCCCTAGCTCGGGGCCGGTGGGCGGCGCCTGCTCGGGCAGGTTTGCGGCTTCAGTTCAGTCGCGCGACGAAGGACGCCGAAGGTTTCGCAGCCTTGAGGCACGAGTCGCGCAGAGGTTGGCCAGGTACCGACGTGATGGTGAGCGATGTGCCGTCGGGCAAGGAGACGAGCCACCCGTCGTCGCCGTTCGCCACGGGCGCACCGATCCCGGAGACGGGGGCCAACGTCAGATCGGGGTGCTGCTGGCGCCACCACGTCTCCGCCACCTGCGCGACCGGTTCCAGATCGATACGGCCGCGGTGAGTGGTCGACGAGAAGAGCTGCTGAACAACCGGATTCGCCGGCGAGCTCGTCGAGGCCGTCGCCAGCGCGGCAGCAGTGTCGCCGGTCAGTCGACCGAAGGTCTGGCCGCTCGGCAGGTGGATGGCCGTCGGCGCGAACCGGTGGCCGCCGATGTGCGAGACCTCCCACACGTTGTCGGGTGCGGCGGCATGCGCAGCTTCCGCGACGGGCCGGGCACGGACGGCGCAGCAGGCATCGCGGCGGCCGTTCGTGCACACGAGCAGCACAGGCTCGGGGCGTGCGGCGAAACCGAAAGACGCCAACCTCGCGCGCTCTGCCACATCGCCGGCGAGCAGACCTGTCACGTCTTCGCGTCGCAGGGTCGCTTCGACGAGCCACGGTTCGTCACCGAAACCACCGCCGACGAACACCCGGGCCGTCTCACCCGCCACGGCATGTCGCCCGACACGACGGATGAGGTACAGCGTTGCGTCCGCAGGTTGCGGCAGCCCGGAATCGCCGACGGCATCGCGTCCCCACGCGCCCGGCACCTCGACGGCGACGATGACGCGCGCCACCTTCGCCGTCCCCCACGCAGGCATGCCGGCCGCTTCCCAATCGAGCGAGCACGAACTGGGTGACGTCATCATGCCCCCAGCCTAGAGGCGCGCCAAGGCACGGTGGGTCTCGCGCTCTGATGCGAGCGCCTCAGATGACACGCGCTCAGCAGAACCCTGGCCGTCACCCGGCGCGCCCGCCGCAGCTGCGTCACGTGGTGGTGGTTGTGTCAGTCCTGACTGCCGCACGGGCGAACAACTGACTCAGCTGGCCGACACAGGCTGATGCACCGCGGTGGCTCGGAGTGCCACCGTCGCCATCAACGGATGGAGGCGAGGCAGCTGCGTCACTTGGTGATGGTTGAGTCAGTCCTGACTGACACAGCGGTAACCAAGTGACTCAGCTGTCGATGCGAACTGCACCAGGGGCCGCCATAGAGGCCCGCAGCGCCCCGCGCCAGCACCCACCCCGTCAAACGTCAGGCGTCGTCACCGTCGAACAGACTGAGGCGGCTTCCGTCGTCGCCGATCGCACCGTCGTCAGTCTCTTCGCCCGCCGTCACCGGCGTCTGCTCGGCCACTTCGGCGGACGACGCATCGGCGGCCACCGACGCGTAGGGCGCCGTCGTGCCGATCGCGGCGATCTGGCCGGGGGCGGTGTCGCCGGAACCGTCGCGCTTGCCGTCTGCGTCGTCGAGGGTGAGCAGCTTGCCGATCGCCTTGCCCGAAGCATCCGCCGCGCGCGCCGGCGCGGAACCGACCCACGCGAACGTCAGGTGGTTCTCGCCGCGCAGGAAGCGGTGGGCGCGGACGCCGGCTGTCGCGCGTCCCTTGGCGGGGAACTCGGTGAACGGTGCGACCTTGAGCGAGGTGATCTCACCGTTCGGCGAGCCCGGGTGCCCCGCGCCGGTGACGACGATGCCGTCGCGCGAGACGGAGCCGAAGAAGATCGCTCGTGCGCCGGCACCGAGCTTGATGCCGGCGACACCGCCGCCGGTGCGGCCCTGCGGGCGCACGTTCGCAGCGTTGAAGTGCAGCAGTTGCGCCTCGTTCGTGACGAACGTCAGCTCCTCGGTGCCGGTCTGCAGTTCGACGGCACCGACGACGACGTCGTCGCCCTTGAGCGTGATGACCTCCATGATCGGCTTGTTCGCGTACTCCGTCGTCACGCGCTTGACGACGCCCGCTGCGGTACCGAGTGCGAGGCCGGGGGAGTCGGCGCGCAGCGACGTCACCGTCAGCACCTTCTCGCCGGGTGCGAGGTCGACGAACGCGGCGACGGGCGCGCCGCCGTCGAGGACGGGCGCTGCGTGCGTGTCGACGAGGTGCGGCAGTTCGAGCGCGCTGACACGGAACAGCCGACCTGCGGACGTGACGATGCCGAACTCACCGCGCGCGCTGGTGCGCGCGGCGGCGAGGACGACGTCGTGCTTGCGGCGGCCACCGTCGGTCGACAGCGGATCGGCCGAGGTGGTGCGCGCGATGAGGCCGGTTGACGACAGCAGCACCCAGCACGGGTCGTCGGGGATCTCGAGCGGCATCGACGACTTGGATGCCGACCTCGCCACCGCCTGGGCGCCGTTGCCCTCGAGCAGGACGGTGCGTCGCGGCGTCCCGAATTCCTTTGCGACGGCGAGCAGTTCGTCGCAGACGACCTTGTGCAGCAGCTTGACGTCGGCGAGGATCGCGCGCAGTTTCTCGATCTCGGCGCGCAGCTCGTCGGCTTCCTTCTCGAGCTCGAGGCGGCTGAACTTCGTCAGGCGGCGCAGCTGCAGGTCGAGGATGTACGTCGCCTGCGCCTCGGACAGGTCGAACACCTGCATGAGGCGCGCCCGCGCCGTCGCAGAATCGTCGGAGGAGCGGATGATCTGGATGACCTCGTCGATGTCGAGGATCGCGATGAGCAGACCGTCGACGAGGTGGAGGCGGTCCTCCTTCTTGCCGAGGCGGTGCGCGGTGCGGCGGCGCACGACGTCGATGCGGAAGTCGGTGTAGACGCGCAGCAGCTCCTTGAGCCCGAGGGTGCGCGGCTGACCGTCGACGAGGGCGACGTTGTTGATGCCGAAGCTCTCCTCCATCGGCGTCAGCTTGTAGAGCTGTTCGAGCACGGCCTCGGGGTTGAAGCCGTTCTTCAGTTCGATGACGAGGCGCAGGCCGTGGTGGCGGTCGGACAGGTCCTTCACGTCGGAGACGCCCTGCAGCTTCTTCTGCCCGACGAGGTCCTTCATCTTGTCGATGACCTTCTCGGGCCCGACGAGGTACGGCAGTTCGGTGACGACGATGCCCTTGCGGCGTGGCGTGACGTTCTCGATCGTCGCCGTCGCGCGCGTGCGGAACGTGCCGCGGCCGGTGAGGTAGGCGTCGCGGATGCCGTCGAGGCCGATGATGCGCCCGCCCATCGGCAGGTCGGGGCCCGGCACGAAGCGCATGAGGTCGTCGAGGCTGCAGTCGGGGTTCTTGATGAGGTGGACGGCGGCCTGCACGACCTCACCGAGGTTGTGCGGCGCCATGTTCGTCGCCATGCCGACGGCGATGCCGCTCGCGCCGTTGACGAGCAGGTTCGGGAACGCGGCGGGCAGGACGGACGGTTGCTGCAGCGAGTCGTCGTAGTTGGGGACGAAGTCGACGGTGTTCTCGTCGAGGCCGGCGACCAGCGTCAGGGATGCGGGCGCGAGGCGCGCCTCGGTGTAACGCGACGCCGCGGGGCCCTGGTCGAGCGAGCCGAAGTTGCCGTGGCCGTCGATGAGCGGCAGACGCATCGTGAAGTCCTGGGCCATGCGCACGAGAGTGTCGTAGATCGCCGAGTCGCCGTGCGGGTGGTACTTACCCATGACTTCGCCGACGACGCGGGAGGACTTGACGTGGTTCTTGTTCGGCGTCAGGCCGAGCTCGTCCATCGAGAACAGGATGCGCCGCTGCACCGGCTTGAGCCCGTCACGCGCGTCGGGCAGCGCGCGCGAGTAGATGACGGAGTAGCTGTACTCGAGGAACGCCGCCCGCATCTCGTCCTCGACATCGATGTCGATGATGTTCTCGACGATGTCCTCGTCCGGCATCTCGGGCTTCTTCGTGCGTGCCACTGCGCTTCCTCACTAGCTCGCTGACGCCCGGTGCCCGGGCAGGGTGCATCGCTCATCCTCCCGCATCCGCGCGCTGACGGGGGTTCGCGACACGCGGCGGGGGTCTGAGCGCTCCCGTGGCAGCCATGTCTCTATGTCTTTTGCATTAGGACATAGCGACGCGGCGGGTTACTGTCTCTATGTCCTAATGAAAAGGACATTGAGACATCGGGACGCGACGGAGGGGCGGCCATGTTGTACGAGACACCGGACCTCGACGAGGTCGACGTCGCTGTTCTCCACGAGATCGATGCCATCCGTCGCGAGATGGCCGCTGTACTGCGCGCCCCGAAACGATGGTCCGGGGGCCTGCGCCGGACGACCCAAGCGCGTGCCATCAGGGGGTCGAACAGCATCGAGGGGTACGACGTGACCCCCGAGGATGCGGCGGCTGCAGTCGAGGGCGATGAGCCGCTGACGGCGGATGAGCGCACGTGGAAGGAGATCGAGGGCTATCGGCGCGTGCTCACGTACGTGCTGCGCATGGCGACGTTGCCGGGGTTCGCTCTTGATGCTCACACGCTCCGGACGATGCACTTCATGCTCCTCGAACATGACCTGTCGAAGAGCCCCGGCGAGTTCCGGCGGGCAGCCATCTACGTTCAAGACGAATCGACCGGAGCGAACGTCTACGAGGGGCCCGATCCGGACGACGTGCCGGCCCTCATCGACGCACTGGTCGACGCCATGAGTGCGTCGTCGGGGGAGCACAGCATGGTTCGTGGTGCCATGGCTCACTTGAACTTCGTCATGATCCACCCTTTCCGTGATGGCAACGGACGTATGGCCCGCGTCCTGCAGACGCTGGTGCTCGCCACCGACGACATTCTCGAGCCGGAGTTCTCCAGCATCGAGGAGTGGTTGGGCGCCAACACGCGGGCCTACTACGACGTCCTGGCCGCGACGGGGCAGGGTGCCTGGAACCCCCAGCGCGACGCGACGGCGTGGGTGAAGTTCTCTCTCAGAGCCCACCACCAGCAGGCCCAGACGCTCCGGCGCCGTTTCCGCGACGCGGAGAACGTCTGGAGCGCGCTCGACGATCTCGTGGCGACGACAGGGGTGCCCGAGCGTTCGGTCGACGCACTCTTCGACGCTGCCCTGGGCATCCGCATCCGGCGCAGCACCTACGTCAACCGCACCGGCGTGGAAGAACGCACAGCGACACGTGATCTGGCGGCGCTGGCCACGGCGGGGCTGCTCAGCCCGGAGGGGCCGACGCGCGGCCGCGGCCGCTACTACCTCCCGGGCGAGCTCTTGCAGAACGTCGTCCGCGAGGCGCGTGGTGAGCGCACCCTCGTCGACCCGTACCCCGACCTCATGCGGCAGATCCGCATGAACCTGCCGTAGCGTCGAGGCGCGTTCAGCACCTGACACGATGACTCACGTGACGAGTGAGATCCACGGCATCAGCAGCAGGTCCAGCTGACGCGTTCGGGCTTCGCCCCCCCGCCCGCTCCGCGCGCCATGCAGACCCCGATCGGGCCCATGGTGGCCGGACGCCGCCTTGCGGCTTCACCGAGACGTGGAGGTCGTGCGCGCACGTTGACGCCCGATCGCGCTGGGCGTGCTGATTGAATGGCCCGCATGGCATCACCGCAGGGTTTCGAGGACAAGGTCGCCTTCGTCTGGAAGGTCGCCGACACGCTGCGCGGCACGTTCCGTCAGCACGAGTACGGCCAGGTGATGCTGCCGCTGCTCGTGCTGCGCCGCATGGACGCCGTGCTCGTCGACACCAAGCCCGCCGTGCTCGCGAAGGCGAAGACGTTCGAGACGATCGCCGCCCCGCAGGCGATGATGCTGAAGAAGGTGGCGGGGCAGCGGTTCTACAACATCTCGCGCTTCACGTTCACGAGTCTGCTGAGCGACGACAAGGCGCTCGCGGAGAACCTGTCGAATTACATCCGCGGTCTGAGCAGCGACGCCTACGTCGTCATGGAGGCATACAACCTCGACGACAAGATCGCGCGCATGGATCGCGCGGGCATCCTCTACCGCGTACTCGCCGACTTCGCCGACCTCGATCTGCGGCCGAGCGTCGTGAGCAACGAGGCGATGGGGTACATCTTCGAAGACCTGTTGCGGCGCTTCTCGGAGATGAGCAACGAGACGGCCGGTGAGCACTACACACCGCGCGAGGTGATCCGTCTCATGGTCGAGTTGCTCGTCGGCGGCGAGGCGCACCGCGAGCTCGTCGAGAACCCCCTGCCGGTGCGCACCGTCTACGATCCCGCGGCGGGCACCGGCGGCATGCTCATGACGGCGATGGAGCACATGAGGGCGCTCAACCCCGAAACCGAGGTGAAGGTCTACGGCCAGGAGCTCAACGACGAGACGTGGGCCATCGCGCAATCGGACCTCATGATGCAGGACATCGACCCCAAGCAGATGCGCAACGGCAACTCGTTGACGCAGGACGCGTTCAGCGGTGAGCACTTCGACTTCATCCTCGCCAACCCGCCCTACGGCGTGAACTGGGCCGGGTACGCCGCCCCCATCAAGGAGGAGCACGCCAAGCAGGGCATGAACGGACGCTTCGGCGCGGGGCTGCCGCGCTCGTCCGACGGCTCACTGCTGTTCCTGCAGCACATGCTCTCGAAGATGAAGCCGACGGGCTCGCGCGTCAGCATCGTGCTGTCGGGCTCGCCATTGTTCTCCGGCGCGGCCGACTCGGGGGAGTCGCGCATCCGCCAGTGGATCCTCGAGAACGACTGGCTCGAAGGCATCGTCGCGCTGCCGGATCAGATGTTCTACAACACCAGCATCTCGACGTACGTGTGGATCCTGACGAACGACAAGGCCGACGCCGACCGCGGCCTCGTCAAGCTCGTCGACGCCCGCGCCATGGGCACGAAGATGCGCAAATCGCTCGGCGACAAGCGCAAGGAGTTGACGGCCGACGCCATCGCCGAGATCGGGCGCCTCTACGGCGGCGCCCTCGACGAGGCGGACGGCGATGCGCGCGTCAAGGTGCTGCCGCGCGAGGCGTTCGGGTTCCAGCGCATCACGGTGGAGCGCCCGATGCGCCGCCGCTGGGAGGTGACGACGGAGGCCGTCGCCGACGCGCCGTTCGACGTGTTCGCGCCCCTGGTCGGTCAGCGGTTCCAGACGGAGAAGGCACTGCTCGCGGAGGCCGACGCGATCACGAAGCTGACGGCGGCGCAGCGCAAGAAGTTCGCCACCGCGTGCGCCGTGGCCGACCCCGACGCGCCGATCGTCACGAAGAAGGGGCAGGCCGAACCCGACCCCGACCTGCGCGACGCCGAGAACGTGCCCCTGCCCGACGGGTGGTTCTCGCTCGACCCCGACGCCCGTGAGACCGCCCTGCGGGAGACAGCTGAGGCGCACCTCGAATCCGAGATCCGCCCCTACGTGCCGGACGCGTGGATCGACCACACGAAGACCAAGATCGGCGTCGAGATCCCCTTCACCCGCCAGTTCTACGTCTACGAACCGCCCCGCCCGGTCGAAGAGATCGCCGCCGAGATCCGCGACCTCGAAACGCAGATTCAAGGCTGGATGAAGGATCTGGGGCTGTGAGCCACACCGTGCCTGGCTTCGGCACCATTCCGGCTGCCTGGAAGGTGGTTCCTGCTCGACGCGTGCTGTTTCTGCAGAAGCGCCCCCCGAGCGATGAGGGAGTGGTGACCGCATTCCGCGACGGTGTAGTGACTCTACGGGCGAACAGGCGGATGGAGGGGTTCACGGAAGCGGTCAAAGAGATCGGGTATCAAGGCGTTCGGCCCGGAGACTTGGTGATCCATTCTATGGATGGATTCGCAGGAGCTATTGGAGTGTCAGATAGCTGTGGGAGGATGTCTCCCGTCGCCAACATCTACGCTGTTCGTGGTGATGCGCGCTACATGGCAGCGGTCCTTCGCACACTGGCCCTGACTGGCTTCGTGGCCTCGCTGGCCAAGGGGATTCGTGAGCGCTCCACGTCATTCGACGACGGGACGGTGCGATCTCTCATGCTTCCGTATCCGCCGATCGATCAGCAGCGACAGATTGCGGACTTCCTCGACGAACGGGTAGCCCGCATCGACCAGATCATCGCCGCGCGGAAAACCCAAGTGGCCTCTGTCAAGCAGGTTCAAACTGCGTACCTACAGGGCGAGTTCAACGCGGCCGCCGTAGGGCATGGGACAGCTCGTCTCGGATACCTGCTGAGCAATCTCGAACAGGGTTGGTCCCCTCAGGCTGATGCGACCCCTGCCGAGGGGGGCCAATGGGGTGTCATGCGCGCGGGTTCTGTCAACGGCGGGTTCTTTCGTGCTGGCGACAACAAGGCGCTTCCCGAGGGATTGGAGCCTCGCACCGAGTACGAAATCCATGGGGGTGACATCCTCATGTCGCGAGCGAGTGGGTCGCCTGAGCTGATCGGTAGCGTCGCTGTCGTACCGCAGGATGTGCGACCCAAGCTGCTTTTTCCGGACAAGCTCTACCGCCTTACGCTGCTCCCGGGGTGGTCTGCGGACTTCGTCGTGGGCATGCTCCGTGCTCATGAGAATCGGGAACGCATACGTTTGGGGATCAGTGGCGCGGAGGGCATGGCGAACAACCTGCCGTCGGGCGTTATTCGCGGGCTGCGGGTGCCGCAGCTGAGCTTGAGAGGGCAGGGCGAAGTAGTAGAACGTCTGGCTGCGCGGCAACAAGCTGACCGTAACTTCGAGGCCGTAACCCTGCGCAGCATCGAACTTCTCACCGAATACAAGCAGTCCCTCATCACGGCCGCCGTCTCGGGTGAGTTCGACGTGACGACGGCTTCGACACGAATCCCCGGGGAGCACGCATGACCGTGACGCAGGAGAAGGCGTTCGAGGCGAACATCGAGGCGCACCTGCTCGGTGCGGGGTGGATCAGCGTCGACCCGACGACGTACGACCGCAAGCGCGGCCTGTTTCCCGACGAGGTGATCGCGTTCGTCGAGGCGTCCCAACCGAAGGCGTGGGCGCAGCTCGTCACGCGTCACGGCGGCGAGCCTGCGGCGCGGGAGAAGTTCGTCACCGTCGTGCAGCAGCAGGTCGACCACCGCGGCACGCTCGACGTGCTCCGCAATGGCGTCAAGGATTCCGGCGTGCCGGTGAAGCTGTGCTACTTCAAGCCCGCCTCGGGGCTCAACGACGAGATGCAGCGCAAGTACGACGCGAACCGGCTCGGCGTCGTGCGTCAGCTGCACCACTCCGAGTCGAACCCCCGCGATTCGCTCGACCTCGCGCTCGTCGTCAACGGCCTGCCCGTCGCGTCCGCCGAACTGAAGAACCCGCTGAGCGGGCAGGGCATCGAGCATGCGATGGCGCAGTACCGCAGCGACCGCAACCCGGCCGACCTCGTCTTCGCGAGCCGCATGCTCGTGCACTTCGCCGTCGACCCGCACGCCGTCGCGATGACGACGCGGCTCGCAGGCTCGGCGACACGCTTCCTGCCCTTCAACCAGGGCTCCGCGGGCCCTGGCCACCCGGGCAGCGCCGGTAACCCGCCCGTCGACCCCGCGAGCGGTGGCTACCAGAGCGCCTACCTGTGGGAGCAGGTGTGGCAGCGCGACGCGTGGCTGGATCTGCTCGGCACCTTCCTGCACGTCAGCGACGGCACAGTGCTGTTCCCCCGCTTCCACCAGTGGCACGCGGTGCGTTCGATCCTCGACGCCACCCGCCGCGACGGTGCGGGCGTCGACCGACTCATCCAGCACTCGGCGGGCTCGGGCAAGTCAAACACCATCGCGTGGACGGCACACTCGCTCTCGCGCCTGCACGGCGAGGACGACACGCCGATCTTCGACAAGGTCGTCGTCATCACCGACCGCACGGTGCTCGACCGTCAGCTGCAGGAGACCGTCGCCGGGCTCGAACACACCCCCGGCACGATCGTGCGCATCGACAAGAACTCGGCGCAGCTCAAGGAAGCACTCGAAGGCAACGCGGCCCGCGTCATCATCACGACGCTGCAGAAGTTCCCCGTCGTCGTCGAACTCGCGAAGAAGGCCGCCGCCGAGGGGGAGACGAGCGAGGTGGCCGGCAAGCGGTTCGCCGTCATCGTCGACGAGGCCCACAGCTCCACCGGCGGCGACGGCATGAAGAAACTCAAGGGCGTCCTGCGCGGAGACGACCGGCTCGAGGCCGAGGAAGCTGCGCAGGCCGAAGCGGAAGAAGCCGAAGAGGCGAACGATGCGTTGCTCGCCTCCGCGAAGCAACGCGGCAAGAGCACGAACCTGTCGTTCTTCGCGTTCACGGCCACGCCGAAACCGAAGACGCTCGAACAGTTCGGGGAGAAGGACGCCGAGGGTGACTACCGCCCCTTCCACACGTACTCGATGCGCCAGGCCATCGACGAGGGCTTCATCCTCGACGTGCTCGCCTCCTACACGACGTACGACGTCTACTACCGCCTCGCCAACACCGAGCCGCGCGACGATGTCGACCTCGACACCCGCAAGGGCCGCGCCGCACTCGCCCGGTTCGCGTCGCTGCACCCGTACGAGCTCGACGCGAAGGCGGAGATCATCGTCGAGCACTTCCGCGCCAAGACGATGAACAAGATCGACGGCCGGGCCAAGGCCATGGTCGTGACGCGCTCACGGCTGCACGCGGTGCGCACCCAGGAGGCCATCGCGCGCTACATCGAACGCATGGGGTACGACACGGGCGCTCGTCCGCTGCGCGCGCTCGTCGCGTTCTCCGGCACCGTCACCGAGGACGGGGCGCCCGACGTCGTGCTCACCGAGGCGTCGATCAACGGCTTCGCCGAGTCGCAGCTCCCCAAGCGGTTCAAGGAGGACGACGACGCGAAGTTCCTCGTCGTCGCCGAGAAGTACCAGACCGGGTTCGACGAGCCGCTGCTGCACACGATGTACGTCGACAAGAAGCTCGCCGGGGTGAAGGCGGTGCAGACGCTGTCGCGGCTCAACCGCACGCGGCCGGGCAAGCAGGACACGTTCGTGCTCGACTTCGCGAACACCGCCGAGGAGATCCGCGACGCGTTCGCGCCGTTCTACGAGCAATCGTTCGCGGCGCCGACCGACCCGAACATCCTTTACACGCTGCAGCACGACCTCGAATCGGCGGGCGTGCTGTCGCTCGCCGAGATGGAGGCGGCGGTTGTCGCCCTGCTCGACGGGGCGGACGCGAAGCAGCCCGCCATCTACGCGAACGTGGGCGCGGCCGTCGGGCGATTCATCGCCCTCGACGACGACGCGGCCGAAGAGTTCCGCAGCACGCTCGAACAGTTCGTGCGCGCGTACGCGTTTCTCGCGCAGGTCATGCCGTGGGTCGACGCGACGCTGGAGCGGCTGTTCCTCTACGGCAAGCTGCTGCTCGCCGACCTGCCGCAGCGCGAGAGCGACCCGATGCCGCAGCTGTCGAAGGCCGTCCAGCTCACACACCTGCGGCTGTCGGTCTCGCACGAGGGCGACATCGGGCTCGAGGCGAGCGACGAGGCGGGCGTCGCACTGCCCGGCGAGGGCAAGGGCTCGCAGAACGAGCCGGAGAAGGACAAGCTCTCGGCGCTCATCGAGGCGATGAACGAGAAGTTCGGCGCCGACCTGGGCGAGGGCGACCGCATCTGGATCGACCAGCAATGGGCCGCCGTCAAGGACAACGACCGCCTGCGCGTCGTCGCGCAGTACAACGACCGCTCCGCCTTCGAGCTGGTGCTCGAACAACTGCTCGCCGACGTCATGCTCGAACGGCACGACGCGAACGAGCAGTTCGTCAACTCCTACTTCGAGAAGCCGGGCCTCAAGCGGGCGCTGATCGGCCACCTCGCCGGCACGTACGACGAGTTCCGACGGGAGATGGTGGGGTGAGCGGGCAAGGCCGGCGCCCGTCCACGGCGGACCGGTGGCATCGACTGCGCCGCTCGCCGAGCATGCGGGCGGCGCTCGCGCTCGTGCTTGCGGCCCTGGGCGTCGTTGCGGTCATCTACGGCGCGCGTGCCATCGTCCGCGACCCACTGCGCCCGGGCGCCGTGCGCGCCGGCGAACCGGTCGGCGGGGGCGTGGCGGCCGAGCCGTCGTCCGGCTCGTCGCCGAACGTCGAGACCGCGCAGGCCGCGACGCCGGCGTCGACGTCGTCGATCGTGTGGGCGCTGTCAGCGCGCTTCGGCCAAACCCAGTTCGCGCTCGCGCAGACGACGTGCGCGGGCACACCCTGCCCGGCCCTGCTGCGCACCCAGGACGGCGGCCGCACCTGGCAGCAGGTGCACTCCTTCACGCAGGCCGACGTGTCGTCCGCGCAGGGCGACGCGCAACCCCTCATCCAACCCGCCGGCGCGATCAGCGACTTGCGCTTCCTCGACGCGCGCACCGGGTACCTGTTCGGCTCCGACCTGTGGGTCACCCACGACGGTGGTCGCAGCTTCACGCAGGTGCAGCACCCCGGCGTCAGCGTTCTCGACGTCGCCGTTCACGACGGCCAGGCCCACGCCCTCACCGCCGCGAGCTGCATCCAAGGTGGCTGCACCGGACGCCTCGAGGTCGCCCGCATCGGCACCGGCCGAACGCCCGCTGTCACCGACGCCGTCGCGGGCGTCACGCCGCCCGGCGAGGTGAGCGACGCCGGCATCGTGACGGCCGGCGAGAACCTGCTCGTCCTCGCGCACGCCGAACGCAGCGGCGGCGAAGCCTCCGGCGCGTGGCGACTCACGGGCGACGCCCTCACGCCGCTGTCGACCCCGCCCGCGTGCAACGGCAAGACGATCGAAGCGGCGACCGGCCTCGGCGCGACGTCACGGATGGTCGCCGTCTGCGACGCCGTCGTCACGTCCCGCTCGACGAGCTACTCCACCGTCACGAGCGTCGACGGCGGCGCGACGTGGCAGCTCGTCGGCGCCGGCAACCTCACACTGCCCACGCAGGGACACGTGACGATCGCCGCGAAGGATCCGACACACGTCGTCGCCGTCAGCGGCGGCCCACGCGAAGCCCTCGACGGCACGACGCGATCGCTCAGCGACATCGCCGTCGCCGCGAGCAAGGACGGCGGCGCGTCGTGGACGGAGGGTTCCCCGACGCCGCGCCCCAGCCCGGGAGGGTTCGACTCCCTGCAGGCGAGCCAGCCCGGCGTCGCCGCCGTCACGCGCCATGACGGGGACATCTGGACCTCCGCCGACAACGGCGTGCACTGGTCACGCCACGCTGTGGTGCACGGTGATTGAATGACGACATGAGCGATGTGGAGCCCAGCATCCCGGCCGACTACCCCCGCGAGTGGGAGGCCGACGTCGTCCTGCGCGACGGTTCGGTGGCCCACGTGCGCCCCATCCGCCCCGACGACGCCGAACGCATCCACCGCTTCCACGCCGCGCAGAGCGAGGAATCGATCTACCTGCGCTTCTTCGCCCCGATCAAGCGCCTGAGCGATCGTGACGTGCGCCGCTTCACGCACGTCGACTACGTCGAACGAGTCGCCCTCGTCGCGACCGTTGGCGACGACATCATCGGCATCGGCCGCTACGACCGCCTCGGAGGGCGCGACGCGACGAGCGCCGAGGTCGCGTTCAACGTCGCCGACAGTTTCCAGGGCCGCGGCGTCGGCTCCGTCATGCTCGAGCATCTCGCGGCGATCGGCGCCGAGAACGGCGTCGCCGAGTTCGTCGCCGACGTGCTGCCGCAGAACCGCAAGATGATCCAGGTCTTCACCGAGGCCGGCTACGACGTCAGCCGCAACTTCGACGACGGCGTCATCTCCGTGCGATTCGAGATCGAGCCCAACGAGAAGTCGCAGGCCGTGCGCCTCGCGCGCGAGCAGCGCGCCGAGTCGCAGTCGGTGCGTGCGCTGCTCAACCCGTCGTCGATCGCCGTCGTCGGCGTCTCGCGCGACGGACGCTCCGTCGGCGGCCGCGTGCTCGCCAACCTCGTCGAGGGCGGCTACCGCGGCACGCTCCACGTCGTGCACCCCGAGGCGGGGACGATCGAGGGCCTGCCGACAGTGCCCTCGATCAGCGCGATCGGGGAACCGGTCGACCTCGTCGTCATCGCCGTGCCGGCTCCGAAGGTGCTCGACGTCGTCGCCGAGTGCGGCGGCGCGGGCGTGCGAGCGCTGCTCGTCGTCTCCGCCGGGTTCGCCGAGTCGGGCCCCGAGGGCGCCGAGCGTCAGGCCCAGCTGCTCGCGCTGGCCCGCCGACACGGCATGCGCGTCGTCGGGCCGAACAGTTTCGGGCTCATCAACACGCGCGAGGACACGCGCCTCAACGCCTCCATCGCCTACGAGATGCCGCCCGCCGGCCACCTCGGGCTATTCGCGCAGAGCGGTGCGCTCGGCATCGCCGTGCTCGCGAGCGCCGGACGGCGCGGCCTCGGCCTGTCCGATTTCGCTTCCGCCGGCAACCGCATCGACGTCTCCGGCAACGACCTCCTGCAGTACTGGATCGACGACGACGACACCCACGCCGTCGGCCTCTACCTCGAATCGGTCGGCAACCCGCGCAAGTTCACGCGTATCGCGCGGCAGCTCGCGCTGCGCAAACCCGTCGTCGTCGTGAAGTCCGAGGTCTCCGCGTTCGGACGCCCGCCCGGGCACCGCGTCCGGGAGACACGGACGCCTCCGCGTGCCTTCCGCGAGATGCTGCGCCAGAGCGGCGTCATCCGCGTCGGCAACGTCCACCAACTCTTCGACGTAGCGCAGCTCGTCGTCAACCAGCCGCTGCCGAAGGGGCGGCGCGTCGCCGTCGTCGCCAACTCCGACGCGCTCGGCGCGCTGTGCGGTGACGCGGCGTTGAGCTGGAAGCTCGACGTCACCCGCGGCCCCGTCGCCGTCGCCGCGGACGCGAGTGAGGACGCGTTCCGTGACGCGCTCGTTGCCGCGTTCGAGGACGAGAACGTCGACTCGGTCGTCGCGAGCTTCATCCCGCCGCTCATCACGGGCGGGCGTGACGTCGCGCGCACCGTCGCCGCCGTCAGCGCGCAGTACGACAAGCCCTGCGTCACGACGTTCCTCGGCATCGACGGTGTGAGCGACGACCTGTCGGCGTCCGCGCCCGACGGTTCGACGCGCATCGTGCCTTCCTACCCGATGCCCGAGGACGGCGTGCGAGCGCTCGCCGCCGCGACGAACTACGCCGAGTGGCGCGGGCGCGATCGCGGTGAACCCGTCGCGCCGCTCGGCATCGACCGCAAGGGCGTGCACGAGATGGTGCGTTCCATCATGGCCGAATCGCCCGACGGGCGGGAGCTCACCGCCGACGAGACCGCGCAGCTGCTCGCGCTCGCCAGGATCTCGGTGTGGCCCTCCGTTCCGGCGCGCTCGCCCAAGGAGGCGGTCGACGCGGCCGAGGAGCTGGGCTTCCCCGTCGTCGTCAAGTCGATCGCGCCGCAGGTGCGTCACCAGGTCGCGAGCGCGCTGCGCGCCGACCTGCGCTCGCCGCTCGCCGTCGTCGAGGCCTACGAGGCGCTCGCGGAGCGTCTCGAGGAGTACGGCCCCGACCAGTTCGTCGTGCAGAAGATGGCGACCCCCGGCATCGGCTGCTCCGTCACGAGCGTCGAGGATCCGCTGTTCGGCCCCGTCGTCTCGTTCTCCGTCTCCGGCCCGCCGACCGACCTGCTCGACGACGTCGGTTACCGCAACCCGCCGCTGACGACCGGTGACGTGAGCGAACTCGTCAGCTCGATCAAGGCGTGGCCGCTGCTCGACGGCAGTCGCGGGCGCGGCATCGACCGCGCCGCCATCGAGGATCTCGTGGCGCGGGTGTCGGTGCTCGCCGACGAGAACCCCGAGATCGCCCACCTCGAACTCAACCCGGTGAGCACGCACCCCGGCGGCCTCGACGTCCTCGGCGCGCGCATCACGCTGGCGCCCGCGTCGCTGCGTCAGGACTCGGGCCGACGGGCCATGACGTGAGGTCGCCCTCCAGAGGCGAGCGCGGGCCGCAGGATGGGATGATGGCAGGCATGGCTCAGAACCTTCCCGCCGACCTCGCTCGTGCCATCGACAAGGCTGGCTATTTTCCCGCGCTCGTGCGCGACGTCGTGGCCACCGCGCTCGCCGGTGACGAGGTGCGCCAGCACCTCGTGCACGTGGAGACGACCTTCGAGCAGGACGAACTGCTGCGTCACATCACGGTGCTCGTGCTGACGCCGACGAAGCTCGTCATCGTTCACGCCGACGACCACGACGACTCAGCCGCCGGGGGTGTGCGCTCGACGCGTCAGGCCGTGACGGCGACGTCGGAGACGGTCGCGCTGTCGTTCGTGCGCGGCGTGACGCTGACGCACGTCGTCACCTCCCCGGAGCGCTACCGCTCCGGCAGCCTCGGGCGCGAGGTGACGCTGACGATCGGCTGGGGCACGATCAGCCGCATCGACCTGCTGCCCGCGACGTGCGGCGACCCGAACTGCGACGCCGACCACGGCTACGACGGCACGATCACCGGCGACGACATCAGCCTGCGCATCTCCGCCGACGCCGAGGGAGAGGGTCACCTGCAGCAGGCGATGACGTTCGCGCACGCCCTGTCGGCCGTCGTCGGCTCCGCGGCCCGCTGACGCCCGCGATGAAGGCTCCCCGCTACGACGCCGACGGGCTCGCCGGTGTGCTGCCGTCCGTGGCACGCAGCCTCGACCCCGTCGCGTTCGCGGGGGCCGGGCGCAAGCTGCCGCAGGCGCGCGCGGCGATCGTCGTCCTCGCCGACGGGCTGGGCGCGCGGCTGCTGCGCCGTCAGAGCGCGCACGCACCGTTCCTGCGCGAGCACCTCGAGCGGATGCAGACCCTCGCCGCGGGCTTCCCGACGACGACGGCGACGTCGATGGGCACGTTCGGCACCGGCCTGCCCCCCGGTGCGCACGGCCTGGCCGGCTACCTCGTCGTCGACCCCGCGACGGGGCGCGTGTTCAACGAGCTGACGTGGAAGGACGGGCCGAATCCGCAGGCGTGGCAACCGAACCCGACGGTGTTCGAACGCGCCGACGCCGCCGGGCTGCGTCCCGCCATGATCGGACCCGGCTACTTCGACGGCTCGGGCCTGACGAACGCCGCCCTGCGCGGCGCGACGTTCTACCCGGCCGAGGGGCTCGACGACCGCGTCGACGCGGCGCTGGCCGCCACCCGGCGCGGTCACCGACTCGTCTACCTCTACTGGGGCGAGATCGACAAGGCCGGCCACGTCCACGGCGTCGGCTCGCCGCAGTGGGCGCACGAGCTCGCCGTGTTCGACGACGCGATGGCGCGCCTCGACTTCGGGCGCCCCGCGGGCACGTCTCTCACGCTGACCGCCGACCACGGCATGGTCGACGTCCCGCTCGACGCGCGCGTCGACATCGCGACGACGCCGCACCTGCGCGACGGCGTCCGACGCGTCGGGGGAGAGATGCGCGCGCTGCACCTGTACGTCGAGCCGGGGGCGCTCGCGGACGTCGAGTCGCGTTGGCGCGCCGAGATCGGCGCGCACGGACACGTCTTCACCCGCGAACAGCTCGCCGACGCCGGCTGGGTCGGCGCGCTCGATCCCGCCACCGCCGGACGCTTCGGCGACGTCGTCGTCTCCGTCACGAGCGCGCGCGGGTACGTCGACTCGCGTGTCATGAGCGACCGCGTGCTCACGCTGCTCGGCCAGCACGGTGCGATGACGCCCGACGAACTCGACGTGCCGTTCCTCCACCTCGGCGCGCGCTAGGGTGACTGACCGTGGCTGAGCTCGTGTTTTTCACCGGAACGATGGATTGCGGCAAGTCGACGCTGGCGCTGCAGATGGATCACAACCATGCCGCGCGCGGCCGTCGCGGCATCGTCCTCACCCAGCACGACCGCGCCGGTGAGGCCGTCATCTCCTCCCGCCTCGGCCTGCGCCGCGAGGCCCTCGAGGTGAACGCCGGCCTCGACCTGTGGGATCTCGCCGTCTCCGCGCGCGTCACCCTCGGCGAGCTCGACTACGTCATCGCCGACGAGGTGCAGTTCTACGAGCCCGAGCAGATCGATCAGCTCGCGCGCGTCGTCGACGAACTCGACGTCGACGTCTTCGCGTTCGGCATCACCGCCGACTTCAAGACCCAACTGTTCCCCGGCTCGCGTCGCCTGTTCGAACTCGCCGACCGCACACAGCTGCTGCAGGTCGAGGCGTTGTGCTGGTGCGGCAAGCGCGCGACGCACAACGCCCGCGTCGTCGACGGCACGATGGTCGTCGAGGGCGAGCAGGTCGTCGTCGGCGACACCGGCGACCAGGGCGAGACGCCACTCGTCGAGTACGAGGTACTGTGCCGGCGCCACTTCATGCGTCGCATGACGTCACATGCCGCGCGCACGATCGGGGCGCAGCAGATGCCGTTCGACCTCGACGTCTGCCCGGTGCCCGCCTCGACGTTCGTCGCGTCCGAGCCTGCGGGCGAATCGTCGACGGCACACGAAGGCCCCTGAGTCGCCATGTCCACGCCAGGCTCCGGCCCTCGAGACGACGACGCCGACGACACGACGCCGTACTGGGCGCGCGGTTCGTACGCTCCGAATTGGCGCGCCGGACGACCCGCCGCGGACGATGACACCCGCGGGTGGGACGAGACGACCGCGCGCGGTGACGCCCGCGAGCTGGACGAGACGCGCGAGCTCGCACGCGCGGCTGCATCGAATCGAGGCGACGAGACAGACGGCCCGGCGCCTGACGCCACCCAGGGCACGGCCGGAACGTCCGCATCCGACAACGCCCGACGCATGGCCGGTGGTGCACTCGCCGCGGGGCGCCTCGCCGGCCAGGGCGTGCGTGGTGCTGCTCGCCTGAGCGCGGGGGCGACGAAGGCGTCCCTGCGCGCCGCCCGGCGCGCGAGCAACGCCCAGGGCGCCGGCGAGAGCGGCCTGGGGCGCCTCATGGAGGTGCACGCGCTGTCGAACGCGGGGGACGCCGCCGTCACCGTCGGACTCGCCGGGACGCTGTTCATCTCCGCGCAGCCGGGGGAGGCGAAGAGCCACGTCGTGCTCTTCCTCGTGCTCACGATGCTGCCGTTCGCCATCGTCGCGCCCCTCGTCGGGCCGCTGCTCGACCGCTATCGTCACGGCCGTCGGTGGGCGATGGGTGCGACGTTCGCGCTGCGCGGCTTCCTGTGCTGGGTGCTCGCCGACGCGATCGAACGCGACTCCGTCTGGCAGTTCCCCGCGGCGCTCGCCATCCTCGTCGCGAGCAAGGCCTACATCGTCACCCGATCATCGGCGACGCCGCGTTTGCTGCCCGACGGGATGACCCTCGTGCGCGCCAACAGCCGCATGAGCCTCGCGGGCGTCACGGGCGCGACGATCGGTGGCCCGCTCGCCGGTGGCGCGGCCGCGCTGTTCGGGGCGACGTGGGCGTTCCGCGCCGCGTTCCTGCTGTTCGTGTTCGGCACCATCCTCGCAATCCTGCTGCCGGCGAACATCGACTCCGACCGCCACGACGGTTCACTGCGTGCCCCGAAGCTGACGATGCCGCCCGCCGTCGTCGCTGCGCTGCGCACGAACACCGGGCTGCGCTGGGTCAGCGGCTTCCTCACGATGTTCATGGCGTTCCTCATGAAGACCCATCCGCTGCCCGGGTGGGAGGACAAGGTGACGACGCTGCTCGCCATCGTCGTCGGCGCCGCCGCCATCGGCAACGCGCTCGGTTCCGTTGCCGGAGCTGTCGTGCGCGCGCTCGCGCCGCGCGTCGTCATCCTCGCGTGCCTGCTCGCGGACACCGCGGCCGTCGTCGTCGCCGCGGTGCACTTCGATCTCATGACGGCCGTCATCGTCGGGCTCGTCGCCGGCCTCGGGCAGGCGCTCGGCAAACTGGCGCTCGACACGCTGATCCAGGATCATCTCGCCGAGGCCGTGCGCACCAGCGCCTTCGCGCGATCGGAGACGGTGCTGCAGCTCGCGTGGGTGCTCGGCGGCATCTTCGCCTGCATCATCCCGACCGACGCGACGATCGGCATGTACGCCGCCGCGGTCGTGCTGCTGACGTGGACCGCACTCGTCGTCGCATGGAACGCAGGGCGCGGTCCGCGCCTCACTTCTTGGGGCCGCGGCCCCCGAACATGATGTCGTCCCAGCTCGGCACGCTCGGACGCGAGCTCTTGCGGCTCTGACTCGCGCGCGGCGGCACCGCGGGCGAGGCGCCCTTCGAGGTGCCCTTCGACGACGCGTCCCTCGACGTGGTGTCGTTCTTCGTCGGCGCAGCTTCGCGGGTGTCGGTGCCGGAGGTCTCCTCGTCGGCCGCCGACGCGCTCTTCTCGACATCGTCGGAAGACTCGTTCTCGGCCTGTGCCGCTACCTCCTCGTCGAATACCGCGGACGAGTCGGTCGCGACGTCATCGAACTCGTGTTCGCCGTCGTGCTCCGCGCCGATGGCATCGTCGTCGTAGACGTCGCCACCGTCGTGGTGGCCGGGCAGTTCGCCGAAGAGCGACTCGTCGTGCTCGTCGTCGTCATCGCGCAGTGCGCCACGCACAGATGCCTGTTCGACGCGGGCGCGCGGGCGGCGCGACTTGCGACGACGGGAGCCGCGCGCGGCCTTGCCGGACGCCTCGTCGACGTCTTCATGGCGCGACGTCTCGCTGTTCGTGTCGTCACTCTGCGCGCCGGCGTGCGAGTCGTCGTCGCTCGCGCCGGTCACGCCCCGAGCGTCGGCACCAGAACCCGCGGCACTCGTCGTCACCGCATCGCTCGTGACGGCGTCGCCGTCACGACCCGACGAATCACGTTCGCCCCCAGCGGTATTCACGGGCGCCTCACGCGACTCCTCGCCGGATTCGGTGAGTTCTTCGGGACGCGGGTGAGAGGGCAGCGGCGGGGGAGTCGTGCCCACGTCGATGCGCTCGGTGCGTTCGGTCGGTGCCATCGACGCCGGCAACTGGGTGGCCCGTGACGTCGCCGACGTCGTGCCCGCGCCGCCGCTCGAACGCTGCGACGACGAGCGGCCACGGCCGCGGCTGGCCTGACGTGCACGCATCGACGCGGTGAGGTCACCGGCGCCGGCGCGCGGGTCGGAGGGTGACAGGCGCGCACCGAGGTGCGGGTCCTGGGCATCGGCGAGGCCACCTTCGGCCTCGACGTCGTAGACGGGCGCGTCACGGTGCGTGCGGGCGCCGCCCTTGCGGGCGGCGGCCTTCTGACGCTCCGGCGAGTCCTCGTCGGCCGCGGCGATCTCGTCGCCGCCGAGCCAGCGGGCCTCGTCGTCGACGGTGCGCAGAGCGCGGTTGACCGGGTCGAACAGCCACGTCGCCTCGCGCTGACGGCCGCCTGCGGGGAAACGCACGATGACGGTCCAGTGCGTGTCGTCGTTCTTCCAGCTGTCCCACACGACGCGCTCGGCCTCGACGCCGCGTTCGGCGAGACGGCGGTCAGCGCGCTCGCGCAGCGTCGTCGTCTCACCGCGACCGAACAGTTGCACCCTCTGGGCAAGTTCGGAAACGTAGTCGCGCTCGGCGCGGATCGGGCCCTCGTAGCGCTGCACCTTCTCGAGCGACCAGCCGGCGCGCTCGGCGATCTCCTCGAGCGGCACGCCGCCGCGAATGAGGCCCTGCACGTCGCGCGGACGCAGCGGGTTCTCCTGCTTGGCCTGGCGGTCGGCGCTGGCCGGCTCACGACGATCGCGCCGGATCGTCGTGCGCAACTCGTCGGTGATGGCGAGGGTGAAGCGCCCGCCGTCACCGTCGGCGAGCAGGAGGTTCGCCCCGTCTTCCGCGACCCCCACCAAACGCAATTCCTGCACGACGAACTCCATCCGTAACCAGACCTTGGGCGTTACCCTGCCATGCTCCCACGAACGATTCCGGGAGGCCGCCCCGCCCGCGGTAGCGTGTCGCCTGCCATGGTGCTCACGCAAAGCCACTCGTTGCAGCTCGTCCTCGACCTCGTCGGCGTCTTCGTCTTCGCCCTGTCGGGCGGGCTCGTCGGGGTGCGCAAACGCCTCGACGTACTCGGCGTCATCGTCCTCGCCGGCATGTCAGGCCTCGGCGGCGGGGTGCTGCGCGACCTGCTCATCGGCCAGACGCCGCCCGTCGGCGTCAGCGACTGGCGCCTCATGGGCGTCTGCGTGCTCGCCGGCATCTGTGCGTTCGTCCTGCACCCCGAGGTGAGCCGCATCGCGCGCCTCGTGCGCATCCTCGACGCCGCGGGCCTCGCCCTGTTCTGCGTCGCCGGATCGATCAAGGCGCTGTCGTACGGGATGGGTGCGACGACGTCGATCTTCGTCGGCGTGCTGACGGCCGTCGGCGGCGGTCTCATGCGTGACGTCATCGTCGGCCAGGTCCCCGAGGTGCTGCGCCGCGAGTTGTACGCGGTGCCGGCGCTGCTCGGTTCGTCCCTCGTCGTCGTGGCCCACGAGAGCCACCACTACAGCGTGCCCGTACTGTGGTGCTGCGTCGTCATCGTCTTCGTGCTGCGCATCGTGGCCGTCATCCTCGACCTCAACGCGCCGCAGCCCCTTCGAACAGGAGATCGCCCATGACCGAAGCGAACGCCCTCGAGCCCTACGACGCGGTGCTGCTCGCCTCGTTCGGCGGCCCCGAGAAGGCCGACGAGATCATGCCGTTCCTGCGCCGCGTGACGGCCGGGCGCGGCATCCCCGACGAGCGGCTCGCCGACGTCGCGCACCACTACGAGATCATGGGTGGGCGCAGCCCCATCAACGATCAGAACCGTGCCCTCATCGCGGCGCTGCGCGCCGAGTTCGAGCGTCGCGGCATCACGACGCCGATCGTGTGGGGCAACCGCAACTCCGAACCGTTCCTCGCCGACACGCTGCGCGAGGCGTACGCCGACGGCGCGCGCCGCGTCGTCACGCTGACGACGAGCGCCTACTCCTCCTACAGTTCGTGCCGTCAGTACCGCGAGGATCTCGCGGCGGCCTCGCACGAGCTGTCCGAGGACGGAAGCGTCCCCGAGGGCGCCTTGAGCATCGACAAGGTGCGTCAGTTCGCGACGCACCCGAGCTTCGCGCGCACCAACACGCGCCTCGTGACGGACGCCCTGCGTGAGTTCGCGGGCGTTCCCGACGAGCAGGTGCAGGTCGTGTTCGTCACCCACTCGATACCGCTCGCGATGGACGACACCTCCGGCCCCGGTGACGGCGACGGAAACCTGTACTGGCAGCAGCACGACGAGCTGGGCGCGGCGATCCTCTCGGAGGCCAACGCGACGCTGTCACGCGAGCTTGAAGGTGCGCTCGTGTACTGCTCGCGTTCGGGCCCGCCGTCGCAGCCGTGGCTCGAACCGGACATCAACGACCACCTCGAGAACCTCGCCGAGCGCGGTGTGACGCACGTCGTGGTCGCGCCGATCGGGTTCATCTCCGACCACATGGAGGTCGCGTTCGACCTCGACACCGAGGCCGCCGAGACCGCCGAGCGCCTGGGGCTGACGATGCGTCGCGTGCCGACGGTCGGCGTCGACCCCGAGTTCGTCCATGGCCTCGTCGACCTGCTCGAGGAACGCGCCGCGGAGACACGCGGCGAATCGCCCGAGCACCCCGCGTGGCCCGGCGAGGCGCGACCCAGCGTCTGCGAACCCGGCTGCTGCCCCAACCTGCGTGCCGCGAAGCCCGCGCTGTGCGGCCGGGACTGACGCGGTGAGCGAACAGGCCGGCGGGCACGGCCTCGGCGCGCTGACGCACCTCGTGCCGGATGACACGACGGTGCGCGTGTTGCGCGATCTCGCGTTCGACCTCGCGCGCGAGGCGGGCGAGCTCATCGTCGACGAACGCCCCGACGCGCTCGGCGTCGCCGACACGAAGTCGAGCGAGGTCGACGTCGTCACCGTCATGGACCGCCGCAGTGAAGAACTGCTGCGCGCGCGCATCGCCGCGGCGCGCCCCGACGACGCCATCCTCGGTGAGGAAGACGGAGCGAGCGCCGGCACGTCCGGGCTGACGTGGGTCATCGACCCGATCGACGGCACCGTCAACTACCTCTACGGCCACCCGTTCTACGCCGTCTCCGTCGCCGTGTGCGTCGGCGACACCGCCCGCGAGGGCGCGTGGCTGCCGGTCGCGGGCGCCGTCGCGGTGCCGGAGCTGGATCGCACGTACGTAGCGGGCCACGGTCAGGGCGCCGAGGTCGTCGACCGGGCGGGACGGCGACGCCCACTCGCCGTCAGCGGGTGCAAGCGGCTCGAGCTTGCACTCGTCGGCACAGGGTTCGGCTACGAGGCCGACAAACGCCGCGCGCAGGGGCAGATGCTCGCATCGTTGCTGCCGCAGGTGCGTGACGTGCGTCGCGCCGGCGCGGCCGCCATCGACCTGTGCTTCGTCGCGGAGGGCATTCTCGACGCGTACTACGAGTCGGGGATCAACGCCTGGGATCAGGCCGCCGGCCAGGTCATCGCAACCGAGGCGGGCGCTCTCATGAGCGGCATGCCCGGGCTACCCGCGGGTAAGACCATGGCCGTCGCGTCGACCCCGAAGATTCACGAGGCGCTTCGCGGTTGCCTTTTCCCCGCGGCGCGTTAGTATGCGGGCACAAAATGGCTCAGCCGCGCGTTACAGCGGGGAATCAAGTGATGGGGGCGCTTCGCCCACCCTCACGCACGCAGCGAAGAAAGAACACTGATGGCAACTGATTACGATGCCCCCCGCAAGAACGACGACGACGTCAACGAGGATTCGATCGAGGAGCTGAAGTCCCGGCGCACCGACAAGTCGTCCGGCAGCGTCGACGTCGACGAGACCGAGCACGCCGAAGGCTTCGAGCTGCCGGGAGCCGACCTGTCCGGCGAAGAGCTTTCCGTCCGCGTCCTGCCGCGTCAGGCCGACGAGTTCACCTGCAGCAAGTGCTTCCTCGTCCACCACCGCAGCCAGCTCGCCGAGGAAGACAGCGGCCTGCCGGTCTGTAGCGACTGCGCCTGAGGATGAGTGCCGCCGAAGCCCTGCACGTCGAGGTGCTCCAGCTCGACGCCGGTCTCGAGCCGCTCGCGTACGCCTACGACGGCGATGCGGGCGCGGACCTGCGTGCCCGCATCGGCCTGACGCTCGCGCCCGGCCACCGTGCGCTCGTCCCGACGGGCGTCGCGCTCGCACTGCCGCCTGGCTGGGCCGGTTTCGTGCACCCCCGCTCGGGGCTCGCGGCGCGCCACGGCATCACGGTGCTCAACGCACCGGGCGTCGTCGACTCGGGGTATCGCGGCGAGATCCAGGTCAGCCTCATCAACACCGACGCGCGCGAGCCCCTCACGATCTCACGCGGCGATCGCATCGCCCAGCTCGTCATCCAGCGCGTCGAGCACGTGGTGTTCGAGCACGTGGAATCGCTGACGAGTACGCAACGCGGTGAATCCGGCCACGGCTCCAGCGGTGGTTTCGACACGGGGCGCGCGCCCCAGCGAGAGGGAAAGTGAACATGGCCGTTTTCGGACGACGCAAGAAGGGCGCCGACGCGGCGAAGGACGCTGCGACGAGCGAAGAGGTCGAACCGACCACGCCCGCTGACGACGCTTCCACGGACGTTGATGACCTCGACGATTTCGACCTCGACGAGCCGAGCGCCGAGGACGACGAGGCTGCGCGCCGACGCCGTTCGAAGCTGCGTCCGCGGGAGGAGGTCGACCTGAGCGACGGCCCCTACGACTCCGCCTCGGCCCCGACGCGCGATGAGATGGACTTCGGTTCGCTGCGCCTCGTGCCGACCGCGGACATCGAGCTGCGTCTCGACGTCGACGAGACGTCTCAGACCCTCACGGGCCTGACGGCCGTCTTCGGCGAGGCCGGCACGTCTGCGGTGCAGTTGCAGGTGTTCGCCGCGCCCAAGACGACGGGCGTCTGGTACGGCATCCGGCGCGAGATCGCCGAGGCGATCGTCGCCGGCGGAGGCACGGCCGAGGAGGTCGACGGGCCGCTCGGCACGGAACTGCGCGTGCGGATGCCCAGCCAGGGACCCGACGGACGCACGACGTTCTCGCCGGCTCGGTTCGTCGGCGTCGACGGCCCGCGCTGGTTCCTGCGCGCCGTCCTCTCCGGTGACGCAGCCATTGACGACGAGGCCGCAGCCCGCGCGATGGAGTTCGTCCGCACCGTGGTCGTGCACCGTGGTTCCGACCCGCGCGCCCCGCGCGAACTGCTCGAACTGGCGTTGCCGCCCGAGCTCATGGCGCAGGCTCAGGCGAGCGCGCAGGAGCACGAGCAGCACACCGACGCCCCCACCGTCGGCCCCCTCGAGCGCGGCCCGGAGATCACGGAGACCCGCTGATGCGTCCGTGGCTCGCGCGTCGCGTCGCGCCCACCGGGTTGCGACGCCGCGTCGAGCGTCGGCGAGGCTCGCACCGCCTCGACTCGCCACCGGAACGCGAACCGGCGTCGATGCCGGGCCTCGCGCCGGTGCGCACACCGCGCGTCGTCGAGGGCGTCATCGCCTCCGTCGACGAGCGAGCCGCGGACGGTCACGTGCCCGCCGTCGTCGCCCAGATCCGTGAGGCGGACGGCGACGAGGTCGCGCTCGTGTGGTTGGGGCGACGCCACATCGGCGGTATCGAGCCCGGTGTCGCCGTGCGGGCGCGCGGTCTCGCCGCGACGCACCGCACCCGGCCTGCCATCTTCAACCCCGCGTACGAACTGGTGCCGAGCCCACGCACCGAGGAGCAGCCGTGAACGCACCGAACACCGTCGAGGCCGTCATCCGCGAGCGGTTGTCAACCGCGATGGGCGGCTGGCGCGGTTCCTGTGAGGCCGCGCTGCCGACCGTCGCCTTCGTCATCGTGTGGACGGCGACGAAGAACCTCAACGCCGCGTTGCTGGCCGCCGGCGCCGTTCTCGTCCTCGCCGCGCTGCTGCGTCTCGTGCAGCGTCAGACGCTGAGGTTCGTGCTCATGGCGGCGTTCGCGACGGCCCTCGCGGCGTTCCTCGCGAAGCGCTCCGGGCAGGCCTCCGACGTGTTCCTGCCTGGGCTCATCCAGGGCGGCGTCATGCTCGCGATCAGCGTGCTGTCGATCGCCGTGCGCTGGCCGCTCGTGGGCTTCATCGTCGCGGGCGGCGACCCGAACCTCAAGGACGACCCGACGGCATGGCAGCGCAGCCACTCGATGGTGCGCGTCTGCACGCGCCTGACGTGGGTGTTCGCCGCGCTGTTCGCCATCCGTCTCGCCGTCATGGTGCCGCTGTACCTCGCCGACGACGTCACCGCGCTCGGCGTCTGCAAGATCGTGCTCGGATGGCCGCTGTACCTCGCGGCGCTCGGGCTCATGGTGCTGCTGCTCGTCAAGGGTGAGACGCCGCTCGAGTCGCACGACCCGCTGCTGCATGACGACCCCGAGGGCCACGAGCGCCTTGAACACGCCGAGCACGTCGAAGACATCGCCCGTGAGGAGAACCTCGGGCGCGGGAGGAACATCCGGCCCGCCGAGGTCGACGAGGGTCGCTGACGAACGTCGCTGCCGCGAGCCCAGAGCGGCCTCAGGCCTGCGGGCCGGAGTGCACCGTCGAGATCTCCTCGGGGCGCCGGCCCGTCAGCGTCGCCGCGAGCTCGCGCTCGGCCGACGGGGTCGCGAGGAACAGCAGTTCGTCGAGGGCATGCAGGGTGTCGTGGGGGCTCGGTGCGATGGGCAGCTGGTCGCGGATGATGCCGACGAGCACGCAGTCGGCGGGCAGGTGCACCTCGTCGACGCGGCTGCCGACGAACGGCGCGTGAGCGGGCAGCGTCAGCTCGACCATCGTCGCCTTGCCCTGCTGGAACTCGAACAGGCGCACGAGGTCACCGACGCTGACGGCCTCCTCGACGAGCGCCGTCATGAGCCGCGGTGTCGAGACGGCGACGTCGACGCCCCAGCCGTCGTCGAACATCCACTCGTTCTTCGGGTTGTTGACGCGTGCGACGGTGCGCGGCACGCCGAATTCGGTCTTGGCGAGCAGAGAGACGACGAGATTGACCTTGTCGTCACCGGTCGCGCAGACGACGACGTCGGCTGCCTCGAGCTGGGCCTCGTGCAGCGTCGCGACCTCGCACGCGTCGGCGAGCAGCCAGGTGGCCTCCGGAATCGACTGCACGCGGGACTCGCGAGCGTACTTGTCGATGAGTAGCACCTGGTGGTCGTTGAGCAGTAGTTCGCGGGCGATGGAACGTCCGACGCTGCCTGCTCCGACGAGGACGACGCGCATGCTGGGCCTTTCGGTTCGGATCGGACGGGCGGCGTGTCGACTCAGGGCCGGCGGGTCGCCGGGTTCGACGCTTCTGCGTGTCCGGACGACGCAGGCCGCACACCCGTGATGCTCGACGGCGGTGCCGCGAGCACGGCCTCGACACGCTCGACGTCGCGGGTGGCGAGGACGAGATGCACGGTGTCGCCGTCCTGATGCACGAGATCCTCGCGTGGCAACAGCGCCGTGCCGGTGCGCGCGACGTACGCGACGCGCGTGCCCGTCGCGGCTTCGAGGTCGCGGTAACGGGTGCCGATCCACGCGGCGTCCACGGGCATGTCGACGATGCTGACGCTGCCCGTACGGTCCTGGTGGACCGTGACGGCCTGCTGCGGTACGAGCCGCCGCATCACCTGGTCGGCGGCCCAGCGCACCGTCGCGACGGTGGGGATGCCGAGGCGCTCGTAGATCTCGGCGCGGCCCGGGTCGTAGATACGGGCGACGACGTGGTCGACGCCGTACGTCTCGCGCGCGACGCGTGCGGCGAGGATGTTCGAGTTGTCGCCGCTGGACACGGCGGCGAACGCATACGCCTGCTCGATGCCCGCGGCGACGAGGGTGTCGCGGTCGAAACCGATACCGACGACACGCCTGCCCTCGAACGAGCTCGGCAGGCGACGGAACGCCGCCTCGTCGCGGTCGACGACGGCGACGGAGTGGCCGGCGTCCTGGAGGTTGCGCGCGAGGTAGGAGCCGACGCGACCGCAACCCATGATGACGTAGTGCACGCTTCGACCTTATCGAAGCCGTGTCCATCCGAGCCAAGCCCACCTTCGTTGCGTTTCGCGGCGACGACAGGAACCCTGGGGCGTATGGCAACCTCTCGCACCGCACCCGGGCGCCGCAGCGCGCAGAACCGTCGACGCACCCGCAAGGGCACTGCGATGGAGGGGCAGCTCCTCGAGCTCGACGTCGAGAACGTCGCGCACGGTGGTCACTGCGTCGCGCGTCACGACGGGCGCGTCGTGTTCGTGCGGCACGCGCTGCCGGGGGAGCGCGTCGTCGCGCGCATCACGGACGGCACGAGCGAGTCCAAGTTCCTGCGCGCCGACGCCATCGAGATCCTCAGCGCCTCACCGGATCGGGTGACGCCGCCGTGCCCGTTCTCCGGGCCGGGCCTGTGTGGGGGCTGCGACTGGCAGCACGCCAGTCTCGACGCGCAGCGCCGCCTCAAGGCCGATGTCGTGCGCGAACAGCTCGCCCGCATCGCGAAGCTCGATGTCGACGCACGCTTCCCCGACTTCACCGTCGAGGCCCTGCACGGTGACGGCCCGATAGCCGAAGGTCTGCGCTGGCGCACCCGCCTCGAACTCGCCGTCGACGGTGGCGTGGCCGGACTGCGTGAGCACCGCTCGCACCGCCTCGTCGAGATCGACGACTGCCTCATCGCCGATGCCGGGTTCACACCCGCCCTGCACGAACGCTTCGACGCCGGCGTCACCGGGTTCGACCTGGTGCGCCCGAGTGTCGGCGACGACATCATCGGCATCGAACTGCCTCAGCCGAAGGGTGAGACGACGCCGACCGTCCGCGAGGTCGTCGAATCGGCGCATGGCAGTGCGGAGTTCGACGTCAGTGCCCGCGGTTTCTGGCAGGTCCACCCGGGCGCCGCGGCGACGTTCCTCGACGCCGTCATCGACGAGACCGACCCGCAGCCGGGGGAGAGCGCCCTCGATCTGTACTGCGGTGTCGGCCTGTTCACGCGGGCGCTCGCCGACCTCGTCGGGCCTGACGGGCGCGTCGTCGGTGTCGAAGCCGACGCGGACGCAGTCGACCACGCGCGCACCAACATGGGCGGTGCGCGCCACGTCGACCTCGTCACCTCACCCGTGGAGAAGGCGCGCCTGCCGCTGGAGCGTGCCGACGTCGTCGTCCTCGACCCGCCGCGCGCCGGTGCCGGACGCGATGTCGTGGCGACGATCGTCGGCCTCGCACCGCGCGTCGTCACGTACGTGGCGTGCGACCCGGCGGCACTCGCGCGCGACCTCGGCTACTTCGCGTCGCACGGGTACGAGCTGACGAACCTGCGCGGCTTCGACGCGTTCCCGATGACGCAGCACGTCGAGTGCATCGCGACGCTGCGTCCGCGGGGTTGATCGTCAACCGTTCTTCGGCGCGCACGCAGTGAGCAGGAACAGGCGCGACCAAGTGTGCGCACGGGCAGACAGGCGCGTCGGATCGGCCTACGATCGATCGTGAGAGCGGCGTCACGACGGGGCTGTCGAAGTTAGGCATGCCTTTGCTGAGGCCCGTTCCCGGCGTGTGATTTGATTATCTTGACGTCAAGATAAATGACGCGGGACGCGTGCCCGAGGGGTGCGTGCCCAGGCAACAGACGAAGGAGTCGGCGTGAGTCAGAGCACGGACAGCTTCGGAGCAAAGGGCAGCCTTGAGGTTGGCTCGAACAGCTACGAGATCTACCGCATCAACACGGTCGAGGGCAGCAAGAACCTCCCGTACAGCCTCAAGGTTCTCCTCGAGAACCTGCTGCGCACCGAGGACGGCGCGAACGTCACGAAGGAGCAGATCGCTGCTCTGGGCAACTGGGACGAGAACGCCGACCCCGACACCGAGATCCAGTTCACGCCGGCGCGCGTGATCATGCAGGACTTCACCGGTGTTCCCTGTGTCGTCGACCTCGCCACGATGCGTGAGGCCGTCGGCGACCTCGGCGGCGACCCGGCGAAGATCAACCCCCTCGCCCCGGCCGAGATGGTCATCGACCACTCCGTCATCATCGAGGACTTCGGCAACCCGCAGGCGTTCGAGAAGAACATCGAGATCGAGTACCAGCGCAACGAGGAGCGATACCAGTTCCTGCGCTGGGGCCAGACGGCGTTCAACGAGTTCGCGGTCGTCCCGCCGGACACGGGCATCGTCCACCAGGTCAACATCGAGCGCCTCGCCCGCACCGTCATGGTGCGCGAGGGCAAGGCCTACCCCGACAGCTGCGTCGGCACCGACTCGCACACGACGATGGTCAACGGCCTCGGCGTGCTCGGCTGGGGCGTGGGCGGTATCGAGGCCGAGGCGGCCATGCTCGGCCAGCCCGTCTCCATGCTCATCCCGCGCGTCGTCGGCTTCAAGCTGACGGGCTCGACGAAGCCGGGCGTCACAGCCACGGACGTCGTCCTCACGATCACCGAGATGCTGCGCAAGCACGGCGTCGTCGGCAAGTTCGTCGAGTTCTACGGCGACGGTGTCGCCGAGGTTCCGCTCGCCAACCGCGCGACGATCGGCAACATGAGCCCCGAGTTCGGTTCGACGTGTGCGATCTTCCCGATCGACGACGTCACGCTCGACTACCTGCGCCTGACGGGCCGTGACGACGAGCAGGTCGCTCTCGTCGAGGCCTACGCCAAGGAGCAGGGCCTGTGGCACGACCCGAGCAACGAGCCCCGCTTCTCCGAGTACCTCGAGCTCGACCTCGGCGACGTCGTCCCGTCGATCGCCGGCCCGAAGCGCCCGCAGGACCGCATCATCCTGTCCGAGTCGAAGAAGACGTTCCGTGAGCAGCTGCCGAGCTACACCTCGGGTGTCGAGGGCAACGGCGTCGAGGGCACGACGTTCCCGGCCTCCGACCCGGTGCAGCCGGGCAGCGACGAGCAGGCCGACAACTCCACGCCCGTCACGCCCGTCGAGGCCGCGGTGCCGTCGGCCGAGGGCCGTGTCTCGAAGCCGGTCGAGGTGAAGATGAACGACGGTCGCTCGTTCACGCTCGACCACGGTCACGTGGCGATCGCCTCGATCACGTCGTGCACGAACACGTCGAACCCGTCGGTCATGATGGCCGCCGGTCTGCTCGCGAAGAAGGCCGCCGACAAGGGCCTGACGCGCAAGCCGTGGGTCAAGACGTCGATGGCGCCTGGTTCGAAGGTCGTCACCGCGTACTACGACGCCGCAGGTCTGTGGGAGAGCCTCGAGAAGGTCGGCTTCTACCTCGTCGGTTACGGCTGCGCGACCTGCATCGGTAACTCGGGTCCGCTCGAGCAGGAGATCTCGGACGCGATCAACGCGAACGACATCACCGCGACGGCCGTCCTTTCGGGTAACCGCAACTTCGAGGGCCGCATCAGCCCCGACGTCAAGATGAACTACCTCGCCTCCCCGCCGCTCGTCATCGCCTACGCGCTGGCCGGCACGATGGACTTCGACTTCGAGAACGACGCCATCGGCAAGGACGAGGACGGCAACAATGTGTTCCTCAAGGACATCTGGCCGTCCGCCGAGGAGGTCGACGCCGCGATCAAGGGCGCGATCAAGAAGGACCTGTTCACGAAGGAGTACGCCGACGTCTTCGCCGGTGACGAGCGCTGGCAGAGCCTGCAGACGCCCGAGGGCAAGACCTTCGCGTGGGACGAGAAGTCGACGTACGTGCGCAAGCCGAACTACTTCGACGGCATGAAGATGGAGACGACGCCGGTCACCGACATCACGGGCGCTCGCGTGCTCGCGAAGCTCGGCGACTCCGTCACGACCGACCACATCAGCCCGGCCGGCAACATCAAGGCCGACAGCCCGGCGGGCAAGTACCTCGCCGAGCGTGGCGTCGAGCGCAAGGACTTCAACTCCTACGGCTCGCGTCGCGGCAACCACGAGGTCATGGTGCGCGGTACGTTCGCGAACATCCGTCTGAAGAACCAGCTCCTCGACGGCGTCGAGGGCGGCTTCACGCGCAACTTCCTCAACGGTGGTGAGCAGACGACGATCTTCGAGGCGTCCGAGGCCTACCAGGAGGCCGGCGTTCCGCTCGTCGTCCTCGGTGGCAAGGAATACGGCTCGGGTAGCTCGCGCGACTGGGCTGCCAAGGGCACGCGTCTGCTCGGCGTCAAGGCCGTCATCGCCGAGTCGTTCGAGCGCATCCACCGCTCGAACCTCATCGGCATGGGCGTGCTGCCGCTGCAGTTCCCGGCCGGCAAGACCGCGGACGACCTGGGCCTCGACGGCACCGAGACGTTCGAGATCACCGGCATCGAGGCGCTCAACGAGGGCACGACGCCGAAGACGGTCAAGGTCGTCGCGTCGAAGGACGGCGGCGAGCCGATCGAGTTCGACGCGGTCGTTCGCATCGACACCCCCGGTGAGGCCGACTACTACCGCAATGACGGCATCCTGCAGTACGTGCTGCGCAACCTGGTGAAGAACGCCGCCTGAGCGATCTGACCCACCTGCACGAGCGACGCGGCCCGGTTCCCCTTCGGGGAGCCGGGCCGCGTCGTCGTGTCGAGCACCTTCCTGCTTCTGGCGCGGTAACGCCGTCGTCCATGCTAAATTGCTAGCAAGCTAACAAGGAGGGGTGATGGTCGAGAATCGTCCGAAAAAGGCACAGTTCAACGTCTACCTACCTGCGGACCTGGTTCGAGAGATCAAGCACCGCAGCATCGACGAGGGGCTGAGCCTGTCCGCCTTCGTCGAGCACGTCATGAGCGACTACCTCGAGGAGAAGCGATGAAAGAGCAGGGCACGCAGCGCGTGGCGGTGAGGCAGATCGTGTTCACCGGCTATGTCGAGCGATGGAGTGACCTGGCGCGGGCCCTGGGAGGCGACCCGGTCGTGACCTCGCCCGAGTACGCCGAGTTCGAGATGTCGGGCGGTGGGTTGCTGGGCGTGCATGCCGCCTCCGACGAGGCGCCGACCGGCTCCTGCGCGTTGCAGGTCGTCGTCGCCGATCTCGATGCCGCGCGCGGCGCCCTGGCCGCGGTGGGGGTTGGCGGAACGATGGTGACGGAGGACTTCGGCCGCGTGCTCGACGTGCACCGCGGCCCTGCGGGGCCGGACGTCGCCGTCGTCGAAGGACGGGTGCCGACGGGGCCGCGACGACCGGGTGCGCTCATGGTGACGCCGCTGTCGTTGGTCGGCGAGATTGACACGACCGTCACGGCGTTCGAGGCGTTGGGTCTCCACCCGGTCCTGCGCAGTGACGCGGGCACCTTCGTCGAGATGGTCGCGGCGGGCGGCGGCGAGGTGCTCGTCCACGAGGGGGAGGGCGGTGCCGCACTGTCGTTCCAGATCGACGCGCTCGACGATCTCGAGCGCCTGTGCCGCGAGGCCGGGGTGGAAGTCGAGATCGTCGACGAGACCTATGGGCGCACCGCGCTCATCAGCGCCCCCGACGGGCCTCGCGTCTGGGTGAACGAACGCCAGCGCGACTTCTACGGCTACGAACGACTCGCCGACGCTGCGTCCGTCTGAGGCCGCGGGCCCCTCGGCGGCGCGGGAGGTTGAGGTGATTCGCGCTCCATGAGGCACGAATCACCTCAACCTTCGGGCGGGTTTCGTGCGGACGCAGGTGCCGGAGTGCTCGACGCCAGGGTCAGCCGCCGAAGTGGCGGCGCGGGTTGTCGACGAGCATCGTCGTGATCTGAGCATCCTCGACGCCGCGCTCACGCAGGGCCGGCAGGACGTCCTCGCTGATGTGGCGGTAGTTCCAGTTCGGCACGGCCGCCTTGCGTGCCTCGGCGGGAAACCAGTCGATGGAACACGACGCGTCATGCGCGAGGACGACGCGCTCGGTGTACCCACGTCGGCACAATTCCGCGACGGTGTCGACGCGTTCTTCGAAGGGCAGCAGCACGTCGAGGCCGAAGCGGTCCATGCCGAGGTAGCTGCCTGCGTCGGCGAGGCGGCACAGGTAGTCGAGGTCCGTCGAGTCGCCGCTGTGACCGATGATGACCCGGCTCAGGTCGGCGCCTTCCTCCGCCAGCACGCGTTGCGCGACGAGCCCCGATTCGCTCGCGGCGTGCGTGTGCACCGTGATCGGCGCGCCGCTCTGCGCGCTCGTCGCGCCGACGGCACGCATGACGCGTTCGACGCCGGGCGTCAGGCCCTGCTCCTCGATGGCGCACTTGAGGAATGCGGCACGCACTCCGGTGTCGGCGATGCCGTCGTTGAGGTCCTTCAGGAAGAGCTGCACCATCGGCTCGGGCTGGTCGAACAGCAGCCCCGGCCCGCTGTGGTGGAACTGGAACGGCACCTCGTTGTAGGTGTAGACGCCCGTCGCGACGATGATGTTCAGCTTCACCTGCTGCGCGATGCGCTGCACCCGGGGGATGTAGCGCCCGAGCCCCAGCACGGTGGGATCCATGATCGTGTCGATGCCGAGCCCCTCGAGCTGCGTCAGCTGCTCGACGGCATCGGCGATCTGGGCCTGCTCGTCCCACTCCGCGTAGTTGAGGCGGTATTCCTCGTTCATCACGAAGATGTGCTCGTGGACGAGAGTCGCACCCATCTGCTCGACTTCGATGGGGCCGGTGACGGTCTGGACCTGCGTCATGGTGTTGCTCCTTCGTCGGTGGTCCACTCGATGGCGCGCTTGAGGATCTTTCCGGTGGCGCCCTTGGGCAGTGCGTCGTCGAAGCGGATGAGGTGGGGCACCTTGTACGCGGACAGCTGCTCCTTGAGCCACGCGCGCAGCTCGTCGGCGCTCAGTTCGCGCCCCGGCGCCAGGACGACGACGGCTGCGACCTCCTCGCCGTAGCGCTCGTCCGGCACGCCGATGACGGCTGCCTCGACGACGTCGGGGTGGCTGTAGAGCACCTCCTCGACCTCGCGGGGGTAGACGTTGTACCCACCGCGGATGATGAGGTCCTTCGCCCGGTCGACGATCGCCAGGTAGCCGTCCCCATCGAGACGGCCCAGGTCGCCGGTGCGCAGCCAACCGTCGCGCAGGTCTTCGGCGGTGGCCGCCTCGTTGTTCCAGTACCCCTTCATGACCGTCGGGCCCTTGACGAGCACCTGTCCGACCTCACCGACGGGCGCGCGGCCCCCGTCGAGGCTCTCGATGACGATCTCGGTGTCGGGCAGCGCGACGCCGACGGTGCCGGCGCGCTGCTCGATGCCGTCGCGGTGGTAGCTCGCGGCGCCCGTCGTCTCCGTCAGGCCGTACCCCTCGAGGATGGTGCAGGCGAAGCGACGCTCGAAGGCGGCGATGACCTCGACGGGCAGGCTCGCACCGCCGGAGGCCGCGAGGCGCAGGTCGGGGCAGTCCTTCGGCCCGAAGTCGCCCTCGACGTGGACGAGGTAGTTCCACATCGTCGGCACACCCGCGACGACGTTGATCTCGTGGTCGCGGATCATCGCCAACATCGCGCGTGGTTCGAAGGGAGAGAGCACCGAGAACGACCCGCCGGCCAGCATGACGGTGTTCATGCACACGCACTGACCGAAGACGTGGAACAGGGGGAGCGCGGTACCGAACTTCTCCGTCGATGCGAAGTTCAGCTGCGTGATGAACGCGCTCGCCACAGCGAACAGGTTCGCCACCGTCAGCTGCACCCCCTTGGGGCGGCCGGTCGTGCCGGAGGTGTACAGCAGGATGGCCGTGTCGTCGTCAGCGCGCTCGACGGGTTCGTCGAGCGGGGCCCGCGTGGCGGCGTCGGCGCCGGCATCGAGGACGACGAGATCCATCGTCAGCTTGCTCGCGACGCGTTCGCCAGCCGCGGCGCTCGCGTGCCACGCGACGATGTGCCGAGCGCCCGAGTCCGTCGCCACGTATTCGATCTCTGCGGGAGTGGACATCGTGTTGAGAGTCACCGCAATCGCCCCGACGGCCTGCGCGGCGTAGTAGGCGACGGCAAACTCCGGAACGGAGGGGGCGATGAGCAGGACTCGGTCGCCCTGGCTGATGCCGCGGTCACGTAGATGCCCCGCGAACGCGGCCACCTTGTCCCTCAGCGTGGCGTAGTTCCAGGTCGTGCTCGGGCTGCGAAGCGCGGGGCGCTCGGGTGCGCTCGTCGCGTGTGTCCAGATCGGGTCGGCCATGTTCGGCATGCGTCACCTCATGTCATCGTGATGTGAATCACGGTAGAGGTGAGAGGCCCCTCATGGGCGTTATTCGGCAGTTCGAGTGAGTCGGCAGGCGCGCGAAGTGACGTCGCCCGCCCCGATGTTGCCCGGCAAACGGGGCGCCGATGTCGCGAAACCCGGGCAACATCGGCGCCGCCGATGGATCAGAGGATGCGACTCGTCAGCGTCACTCCGGGGCTGACGGCCTCGAGCGCCTCGCACAGGGCGTCGCGCACCTCGGTGGCGCGCTGCTCGCCGTCGCCGGGCTCGACGTCGAGGACATCGCAGATGAAGATCGCGTTCGTCGTCTCGCCCGTCAGACGCGTGCGATAGCACTGACGCCAATTCCAACGGCGGCAGGTGACGCCGGCGTCGTCACGCCAGACGACTTCGCCGGCGTCGGGGTGCTCGATCGTCTCGGCGCCCGAGGACATCGTCGAGAACTCCTCGTCGCCGGTGGCGCGCGTGAGGCGCAGCGCACCGTCGTAGGCGTCGAGATCCTCACCGCCGAGGGGCGTCTGGTGGCGCACGGACACCGCGTTGTAGGCATCCGTCAGCGCGTTGACGCGGGGGAGGGCGTCGGCTCGGCGCAGCAGCGCCTCCGCCGAGTTGCGTGTGCGCTGCGGTTTCGCGCCGAACGCGCGGTACGCATCGCGCCAGGCCGCGATGTGCGGCAGTTCCTCGGGAGGGGTGTGCTCGAGCATGCCGCGTACGTGCTCCTCAGCGGAGAACAGCAGCGTCTCGCTCTCCTCGTTCGACGCACCGCTGTGCAGACCCCGCGCGACGACGAGAACGGCACGGTAATCGGGGCGCAGTTCGCGCACGGAGTCATCGATGGAAGCGGCTTCGAGCCAGGCGTCGAAAGAAGTCATGGGCCCATTCTCGCGCGGACGGCACGACGCGTGGGTGCCCCCGGGTGGGGCTGTGTCTCGAGGCGGTGGCCGCACCGGTGCTGCCGCAGCGCCCCTGTTCACGGGCGTGACGCACGATCTCCCGCGCCGCGGTGATGTGTGTCACACTCAAGAGGCTGATGGCGGGGCGGGCAGCGCGCCGACGAGTGACGGGGGAATTCTGCGATGGAGACACTGACGCGACGTGGCGCGATTCGACACGCCGGCCTCGCTGCGGCGACGACGGCCCTCGTGATCGACGGGGCGCCGCAGGCTTTCGCAGCGGTTCCTGCGTCGAGGCAGGTGGCCCGTGCGGGGGCAACGTCGGTCCTCGTGCGACGGACGACCGCGACGCTTTCCTACCGCGTCAACGTGCGCGATCAGCCCACGCTGGAACCGCGCGCCCGGATCGTCGGGACGCTGGCGAGCACCACGACGCTGACAGGCTCTTACGACGCGAGCGGCCTGTGGTTCCGCATCGCCGAGGGTGCGTTCAAGGGGCGGTGGTGACGTCCGCAGTCCTCGCCGCGACGACGGCGCGCGCGGTGAACGGCCGTCTGCCGATGTCGGCCGTCACACGACTGCCGAGCTGGAGCGTCAACGTCAGCAACCTGCCGCACGAGCCGCGGTATCTCTCGCGCGCGGCGGCCGTCGGATATCTCGGACTGGCCGCGGCTTTCAAGGCTCGTTTCGGTGTGGCGCTGACGATCACCGAGGCCCACCGCACCCTGAGCCGTCAGCAGCTGCTCTACCGCACTCTCGGCTACCCCCGCGCGGCCGTCCCCGGCACCTCGAACCACGGGTTGGGCAACGCGATCGACTTCGGCATCGCCCGCACGAACGCGATCAACTCGCCTCTGTACTTCGGGCGTTCTTACGACGTGTGGCTGACGGCCAACTCCAAGCGCTGGGGATTCGACCGCCCCGACTACAGGGATCGGCGCGGGTCCAACCCCGAGTGGTGGCACTACAACTTCGTCGGGTGACGACGGTGACGGAGGTCGCAACCGCTGGGTGAACCGCGCAGGCCATCAGTTGCTCGACGATTACGCGTCTGCACGAGGAATGCGCCGTACATTCGTCTTGCAGACGCGTAATGGTCGAGCGGCTATCGGGGCGGGTGGCGGTTGCCGTCAGTCGACACGCGTCGGCCGCCAGCACCCGTGGGGTACCGGCGGCCGAGATGATGCGTGTGAGGCTGGTCGCGATCAGCCGTGCGGCGTCAGCGTCATGTTGATCGTGTTGCCGGGGCCGGCCACCTGGCTGTTGACGAGGCTCGTCGACAGGCCACAGTTGGCGAAGTTCGGGATGGTGAACGTGCCCGAGAGGTTGATCGGGTCGAACAAGCCACCCTGCTTGCCCGTCACGGTCAGCGTGATGGGGCTGCTCGTGCGGCAGTTCTTGCCGACGAGGTTGATGAGGCCCTTACCCGTGGCCGAGACATCCTTGATGTGGAGGTTGACCTTCTGGGTCTGCACGATCTTGTGCGTGTTCGGGTCGATCGTTCCGACGGCCTTGCCGACGGGTTCCTGCGAGATCGTCGCGATGGCGATCTGCAGCTTGCCGAGCTTCACCGGCATCTTGAAGTCCTTGAGCATGATGTCGGAGCTCAGGTCGCCCTTCTCGACGTGGAGGGTGGAGAAGGTGAAGCCGGTCGTCGTCGAGGACTGCCCGGACTTCTTGATCGTCGTCGTCGCCGACGTGTCGTAGCCGAGGTTCCAGATGGTGTCCTTCGTCGTGTCGCTCGTCGCGGCCTGCGCGCCGGGCGCAGCCATCGTGACGGTGCCGGCCACGGCGGTGGCGACGAGGGCGATCTTGGCGGTACGGCGTGTGGTGAACATGCTCATCCTTCGATAGTCGATGTGAACCGAGTCACGACGTTAACAAGATCATCACGGCGTCGCCACCGGTTCGAGCTGATTTCACCCACTCAACTTACTTTTTCGTAACCACCAACGTTACTTCCGCGTATCCACGCGGGGGCAAGAGTGACGAGGAGGCCCGCGACGCACAGCACGAGCGGGACGGCGGCCGAACGGCCGAGCCACTGCGTCACGGTGGGCAGCCAGAACGGGTACAGGCCGGGCAGCACGATCGACGCCGAATAGACGCTGCCGTAACCGCGCGAACGTCGCGACTCGGGGAAGTGTTCGGCGAGGTAGGCGCCGACCGGGCCGTAGGCGGAGACGGTGACGATCTGGACGGCCGCGGCGGCGATCGTCGTGGCGACGATGCTGCCCGATGACGCCGCGTGCATCGCCGCGAGATAGGCGGCGGGGGCGGCGATGCAGGCCAGTGCTCCGAACGCCATGAAGAAGCGTGAACGGCCCACACGCGTCGAGACGGCACCCGCCGCGGCCATCGTCGGCGCACTGAAGGCCGTCGCGACGAGCATGACGAGCCCGACGTCATGGGGGGAGAAGTGCGGGCGCAGCGAACTCGTCAGCACCGAGACGCCCATCATCGTGAACAACCACAGCCCCGTCATGAGGGTGAACAATGCGGCCACGACACGGCCCGTCACGCGCTCTTCCTCGTCGTCGGTCGCGACGTGCGCGGCGGGATCGCGCTTGTCGGATTCGTGGGAAGAGTGGCTGTGACCTGCCGGCCCGGCGTGCGCTGACCTCGCGGTGAGGGCCAGGGCCAACGGCAGGAGTGCGCCGACGACGAACAGCAGGCGCCACCCCCACGTGGTGTACGCGCCGCCGAGTGAGGCCGTCAGCATCATCGTGGCGGCGGCGATGGTGGCGTTCGCGAGGGGTGACATCGCCATGACGAGGCCGCTCAGGTGGCCGCGTCGTTGCGGCTCTGTGAGCGCGAGGGCGCGGGGGATGGCCGCGGAGTACTGCCCGCCGAGGAAGAATCCGGCGGCGAAGCGCAACGCCAGGAGAGCGGCCACGGCCCACGTCGAGGTGTGCAGGGGGAGCGTCACCATGAGGCCGGTGCACACGCTCAGGCCGAGCAGTGCGCCGCGTGACACGCGGGCTCGTCCGCGACGATCGGCCAGGGTGCCGAGGGCGAACGCCCCGAGGGGGCGGCCCAGGAGTGTCGCGGCGAAGACGATGCCGTCGGGAATCGTCGAACGCGTCGACAGCACCCCACCCAGCGCAATGACGGGCAGGAAGATGTCGAACTGGTCGACGAAGTTTCCGACGAGGGCGCTGCGGCGGGCCTCGCGCCGTTCTGGGGTGGCGGCGGCCGGCGCCAGGCGCGGCGCATCGTCGTGGGCAGGCGTCAGGGTAGACACGATCGAACACTCCCTACGGCGGCATGAACCGCATCAGGTTGGACGGTCGGCATGGCGATGCCCTCTCAGCCCGCGCCTCGGGCTCCCGTGTGACGGGCTCAGCATGCCACAGAGCACCCGGCTTCGGGGGCGTGTCTCGCGCCGGTCTGCGGGTCTCGTGGGGCGGTCATCAAATAGAACACGTGTTCGAACAATGGGGTACGCTGGGGTCATGTCGGACGAGGTGAACACCGGCCCTCCGGGCTGGCCGAGAGGTGTGCCGCCGCCGGGTGCGCCGGGGTGGCAGGAGGCGGCGACGCAGTGGCTGCTCGATCAGTGCCCCTCGGATTTTCGCGCCTACGACGCATGGCGCCGTCACCCGGTGGCGCTCGCTTGGGTGGCGACGTGGCATGTCGACGCTCAACTCGGCGCGATGCGCGAGTCATATCGCCGCATCCGCGTCGACCTCGCTGACGAGCTGCCACCGCGCGCGGTGCCGCAGGTGATGGAGCACCTGTCCGCGGAGGGGCTGCGGTTGCGTGCCACGGCGCGCGCCGTCCGTCTCGTGCACGAGGCGATGCGCGGCAAGACGTTCGTCCCTCGGCTGTGATGCGCCGGCGTTCGGGGGGGGTGCGTGGGCGGGCAGAGTCCCGGCCTTTGAACTCCGACGGCGCTACCGGCTCCGACGGGGGTGCGACGGGAGGGTGCCCCCGCCCGCATGGCGGCTGCGCGGTCGACGACCTAGACTCAGGAGACTGCACTTTCGAAAGGCTGAGTGAGACGTGACGCTGCTGGAAACCATCTCGGGTCCGGACGATCTCAAGCGAATCCCCGCCGAGGAGCTCGACGCGCTCGCCGCCGAGATCCGTCAGTTCCTCGTAGAATCCGTCTCCAAGACGGGCGGGCACCTGGGCCCCAACCTGGGTGTCGTCGAGTTGAGCATCGCGATGCACCGCGTCTTCGACTCGCCGAAGGACACGTTCGTCTTCGACACCGGCCACCAGAGTTACGTCCACAAGCTGCTGACGGGGCGTCACGACTTCAGCAAGCTCAAGAAATCCGGCGGATTGTCGGGTTACCCGAGCCGCGAGGAGTCCGAGCACGACGTCGTCGAGAACTCGCACGCCTCGACGTCGCTGAGCTGGGCCGAGGGCATCGCCAAGGCGCGCCGCCTCAAGGGTGAGAGCGACCGTCACACCGTCGCCGTCATCGGTGACGGCGCCCTGACCGGCGGCATGGCGTGGGAGGCGCTCAACAACATCTCCGCCGACGCCGACCTGCCGCTCGTCATCGTCCTCAACGACAACGAGCGCTCCTATGCCCCGACGATCGGCGGGATGGCGCACCACCTCGCGACGATGCGCACGATGCACACCTACGACCAGGTGCTCGACTGGGGCAAGAACCGCCTGCAGGCGACGCCGAAGGTCGGGACGAAGATGTACGAGGCGCTGCACGGCGTGAAGCGTGGTCTCAAGGACATCGTCTACCCCGACACGGGCGTCTTCGAGAGCCTCGGCATCAAGTACCTCGGCCCGATCGACGGACATGACGAGGCGGCGGTCGAGGCCGCGCTGCGCCGCGCTCGCGACTACGGCCGGCCGACCCTCGTGCACGTCATCACGCAGAAGGGCCGCGGCTACGAGCCCGCGTTCTCCGACGAGGCCGACCAGTGGCACGGCATCGGCAAGTTCAACCCCGAGACGGGCCTGCCGTTCGAGGTGAGTGGCCGCATCTGGACCGACGAGTTCAGCGACGAGATGGTCGCCCTCGGCGCCGAGCGCGACGACATCGTCGCCATCACGGCTGCCATGCTCATCCCCGTCGGGCTCGACGGGTTCGCGAAGAAGTACCCCGAGCGCGTGTTCGACGTCGGCATCGCCGAGCAGCACGCCGTCACGATGGCGTCCGGGTTGTCGTACGGCGGCCTGCACCCCGTCGTCGCCGTCTACGCGACGTTCCTCAACCGCGCGTTCGACCAGCTGCTCATGGACACCGCACTGCACCGTCAGGGCGTGACGTTCGTGCTCGACCGTGCCGGCGTCACCGGCTCCGACGGCGCCTCGCACAACGGCATGTGGGACATGTCGATCTGCTCGATCGTGCCCGGCCTGCACCTCGCCGCCCCGCGCGACGGCGCACAGGTGCGCGAACTGCTGCGCGAGGCCGTCGACATCGACGACGCACCGAGCGTCATCCGCTTCCCCAAGGGCGACGTCGCCGACCCACTCGTCGCCGAGAGACGTCTCGGTCGCCTCGACGTCATGCGTGAACCCGACGGCGGAGACGGCGTGGACGTGCTGGTCGTCGGTGTCGGGTCGATGGTCTCGACGGCACTCGGCGTCGCCGATCTGCTCACCGATCAGGGCCGTCGCGTCCAGGTCGTCGACCCGCGCTGGACCTACCCGGTGGCCGACGAACTCGTCGACCTCGCCCGCGCCGCGGGCCGGGTCGTCGTCATCGAGGACAACCTCGTCGAGGCGGGCGTCGGCAGCGCCGTCGCGCGACGCCTGCGTGAAGCCGGTGTGCGCACGCCGCTCGACACGTTCGGCATTCCCAAGGAGTTCCTCGTCCACGCCTCGCGCGGCGAGGTGCTCGCGACCGTGGGGCTGACGGCCGCCGACATCGTCGACGCTCTCGGGCGCGACGACGCAGCACTCACGCGCGCCGATGCGTACGACGGTGGTGCACACGCGCCTGACGGCGGTGCAGGCACCCGCGACGGTGACGCAGGCACGCAGGCCGCGGGACGTGATGCCGGTGCGACGGGTGATCTCGGGGACGCCATGCCGGTCGCCGCTCACGCCGACATCGACTGAGCGGTCGAACGACGTGGTGAAGTCACCCGATCTTCCTGTTCTCCCCGGCTCTGATCAGGTCGCGCCCGCGAGCGCGATCTGGAGCAGTGAGACGTGGCGCTGGGAGGCCGTGCGCTGGATGGACACGGCCCTCGCGCGGCGCGGTCTCGAACGTGTGCCGACGACGCCGTTGCAGCCGCGCGTGCGTCCCTGGTCGACGGTGCTCGTCGCCGAGACGACCGATCAAGGGCGCGTGTGGTTCAAGGCGACGAGCCCGGAGATGAGCCCCGAGGCCGCCATCCTGCGCGCGTTGCGTTCCGTCACGCCCGACGCGGTTCCGGTCGTGTGGGCCGACGACCCCGAGCGCGGCTGGCTGCTCATGCCCGATCAGGGCCCGGTGCTTCGTGACGTCCAGCGTGACGACGACGCCGTCAGCCTCATGTCGTCCGTGGTGCGACGCTACGCGCGACTGCAACGCTCGTCGACGCGGGTCGTCGATCAACTGCGCGACGCGGGCGTGCCCGACATGTCGCCGCGCGAATCGGCTCGCCGGTGGCAACGCCTTGGGCTCAAACCCGACACGACACGTGAGGTGCGCCGCGCCGCGCAGCGGCTCGACGCCGTCGGGTTGCCGCTGACCATTCAGCACGACGACCTGCACGCCGGCAACGTCTTTGCCGACGGCACCTCGGCGGGCGCTCACGACGCGCGCATCTTCGACTGGGGCGACGCGAGCGTCGGCAACCCGCTGTGCTCGCTGCTCGTCCCGCTCGAGCGCATCGGCGAGGGCCTCGACGACGACGCCGCCCGCGCAGCCCGTGAGCGCATCCTGCGCGCCTACCTCAGCGTGTGGAGCGACGTCGTCTCGAGCACTGCGCTGAGCGCCGCCGTCGACGACGCCCTGCTCATCGCCCGGGTCGGGCGCGTCTTCACGTGGCAGCGCGCCCTGACGCGCGCGAGTGCCGACGAGCGGCACGCGTGGGGTGTGCACGGACGCCGGTTGATCGCCGAGATCAACCGTTCCCTCGGGCATGCGCCCGAGCCGTCGCACGACTGACGCATCGCGCTCGCGAGCCGTCAGAGCTTGGGCGTCAGCACCTCGACGCGGTTGCCGAACGCGTCGCGGCAGTGGAAGCGTTCGTAGCCGTCGAGGGTGTGGCGCTCGGCCCAGTTCACGTCGAAACCGGCGCCCTCGATGCGCGCGGCAAGGGCCTCCAGGGCAGCTGTCGATTCGACGAGGAGGGCGGGGTGGGCCTTCATGGCGGGGACGAACGGTTCGTCGATCCCGAGGTGGATCTCGGCCGCGACGGCGCCGTCGTCAGCGAACGCGCGGAACCACGCGCCGCCGCGCTGCGCGAGCACGCCGGGTTTGGCGACCTCGTCGAGGCCGAGGGCATCGCGGTAGAAACGTCGGGCGTCGTCCTCGCGACCCTCGGGCATCGAGACCTGGACATGATGCAACGTGAGCATGAGGCGCCTTCCGGTGAAAGTATCTTGACATAAAGATACTTTCGCCGGATACCCGCCGTGTCAACGATTCTCGACGGTCGCGGCTCAGCGATCGCGCTTCCCCACTTCGGCGCACTCCCAACCACGTGCGTCCAGCACACCGCACCTGGCCCCTGCACGGCCACGCCATCAAAGACGAGGTCCGCGCTGCAGGCTGACGAAACCAGGCGATCGCCCGTCGAGCCGCTCTGCTCAGCCCCATTCACCCCGTTCGACGAGGACGTCCTTGAGCACGTCGGCGCGGTCGGTGATGAGGCCGTCGACGCCGAGGTCGAGCAGACGCTCCATGTCGGCGCGCTCGTTGACCGTCCACACGTGGACGTCGAGCCCGGCGCCGTGCAGGACGCGCAGGAGTCTCGGCGTCAGCACGCGCAGGCGGCCCTGACGTTCGGGGATCTGCACGGCGTCGATGCCGTGCGCAAGGCGCGCGACGAGGGGCGAACCGAGCACCGGCAGGTGCGCCGCGAGCCACAGCGCGGTGGTGCGCGACTGCCCTGGCGATGAACGGACCGGTCGCGTCAGGCCGGCGAGGACGGCTCGGCGCCGCGCGTCGGAGAAGGAGGCGATGCGGACGCGATCGTGCGCGCCGCACCGTTCGATGCACTCGATGAGCGGTGTGACCGCCCCGGCCGATTTCACGTCGATGTTGACGCACACCTGCGGCAGTTGCGTCAGTAATTCCTCGAGTCGCGGGATCGGCTCGTGCCCGGCGATCCGCGCCCGTGCGACCACCTCCCACGGCAGATGCGCGATCGTGCCGGCCCCGTCGCTCGTGCGGTCGAGGGTCGTGTCGTGGAAGGCGACGAGCACCCCGTCGACGGTCGCGTGCACGTCGGTCTCGACCCACCGGTAGCCGTGCTCGGCGGCAGCGCGGAACGCTGCCATCGAGTTCTCCAGGGCATGCGAGGTGCCACCGGAGAAACCGCGGTGGGCCAGGGCGACGGGCCGCGACGCGAGATGCGAGGTTGCCTTGGTCATGAGCAGCGGTCCTCACGTGCGACGGGAGACGAAACGGGTTCCCGCATCGTGCCACAGCCGGGCGTCCGGGGTGCTCATTCGGCATCGCGGCCATCAGCGGTGTTCGGTCGGCAGGCGGCATCGTCCAGCACGCACGGTCGCGGCAGACCCCTGCGGACCGAACTCGATCGCCAGCAGCTCCAAGCGAGTACCGGCCAGTAACAACTTGAGATGTGGTCTGCGATCCGGAAGAGTCGTGACTTCCGACCACACGATGGACACCAGGGAGGACATCGCATGCAAGACGAAGAACCGAAGGCCGACGGCCCGCCGGGCGCCACCCCGGCAACGGCGATCACCGACGACGGCGCTGCGCCGGAGACGAAAACCACAGCCGCGCAGACGCCCGAGGAAGCGGCGCGCCACGAGAGCGAGTCGTCGGACCCTCTGCCCTCCGATCTGTTTGACGCCGCGCAGATCGCCGAGGACGACGACGACGAGGTCATCGCAGAGAAGTTGCGACGCCAGGGCGTGCGCCTCGGCAAGGGCGGAGTCGCGCCACGCGTCTTCTGGCCGGCACTCATCGTCATCCTCGCGGTGGCCGTGCTCGGCGTCGCCTTCCCCGACGGCACCGGTGAGGTGCTGACGAACATGCAGTCATGGATCGTCACGAACTTCGGCTGGTACTACATGCTCGTCATCGGCGGGTTCATCGCCTTCGCCGCCTTCATGGGTCTCAGCCGCTACGGCTCGATCAAGCTCGGCAACGACGACGAGAAGCCCGAGTTCGGGGTCTTCTCCTGGTTCGCCATGCTGTTCGCCGCGGGCATGGGCATCGGCCTGGTCTTCTACGGCGTCGGTGAGCCACTCACCTACGCGACGACGATGCCGAAGCCCGGCTGGCCCGAAGGCGAGGCCGAGCGTTCACAGCTCGCGATGGCGCAGACCTTCGTCCACTGGGGTCTGCACCCGTGGGCGATCTACGCCGTCATCGGGCTGGCCCTCGCGTACGCGATCCACCGTCGCGGCCGCCCCATCTCGATCCGGTGGGCTCTCGAGCCGATCCTGGGCGAGCGCGTCAAGGGTTGGATGGGCGACCTCGTCGACATCCTGGCCATCTTCGGCACCGTGTTCGGTGTCGCGACATCGCTGGGTCTCGGCGTGCAGCAGATCGCCTCCGGTCTGAAGTCCATCGGCATCCTCGACAGCACGGACAACACGACCCTCGTCATCCTCATCGTGTGCATCACGTTCCTGTCGACGCTGTCGTGTGTCTCCGGCCTCGGCAAGGGGATCAAGTGGCTGTCGAACATCAACCTCAGCCTCGCCGGTCTGCTGCTCATCTCGGTGCTGCTGCTCGGCCCGACGCTGTTCCTGTTCCAGAACCTCACCGAGGCGCTCGGTGCCTACCTCGCCAACGTGCTCGGCATGACCTTCGACGTCGGTGCCTACACGGGGGAGAAGGGCGCTGACTGGAACTCTGCGTGGACGATCTTCTACTGGGGGTGGTGGATCAGCTGGGCGCCGTTCGTCGGCGTCTTCATCGCCCGCATCTCCCGCGGGCGGACGATCCGCGAGTTCATCGCCGGCACGCTTCTCGTGCCCACGCTCGTCGGGTTCGTCTGGTTCGCCGTCATGGGCGGCGCCGGCATCCACCGTCAGCTCTTCGGCGACGGCGGTCTCGTCGACAAGACCGACGGTGTCGTCGCGGAGAAGGTGCTGTTCACGGTGCTGCAGGACATGCCGCTCGGGCAGGTGCTGTCCGTCATCGCGATCCTGCTCGTCGCCGTCTTCTTCATCACCTCCTCCGACTCGGGTTCACTCGTCGTCGACATGCTCGCCTCCGGGGGTCACCCCAACCCGCCGACGTGGTCGCGTGTGCTGTGGGCCCTCATGGAAGGTGCCATCGCCATCGGCCTGCTCCTCGCCGGCGGGCTCAAGGCGCTGCAGGCGGCGTCTCTCGCGACGGCATTGCCGTTCAGCGTCGTGCTCGTGCTCATGTGCGTCGCGACGTTCAAGGCGGTGCGCTACGACTACCGCCGTCGTGAGGAGAAGGAGTTCCTCGGTCGCGTCGAGTACGTGCGTCAAGAGTTGCAGTCGAACTTCGACGAGCACTTCGGCCGCCAGGTCGACCACCGCGTCGACAACCGCATCGACTACCGCATCCGTCGCACGACGGGCCCGTGGCGCGGCGGCAAGCACGCCAAGGATGACGGGCGCTCCTGAGCAGCGCGCCGTTCGGCCGAGGCCCCCCTGGAGTTCACCTCCACGGGGGCCTCGCGCCGTTCAGCCCCGCAATCATTCACCCGTTCAATCGGCGAGTGAGGGCCTGCGCGCTCGCTCGACACGCCGCGACGAACCGATCGTGTCGCTCGGCCGGATCCTCACCGTGGCGCGCGAGACGCCCCTCGTCCCACGTCACCGCGAGGCTCGCGGCCGGCAGCTCGTTGTGGTCGAGTACCGCGCACCCCACGGACGCGAAGCCCTCCGTCACCGAGCCGTTCTCCCAGGCATGGCCGCGTTGGCGCACCTGCGTGAGTTGTGAGCGCAGCTCCTTGAGCGTCCCCGGCGCATTGCCGCTCTCACGGCGTCGGACGAGGTCGTCGCTGCGCGGAAACAGCGCACGCACCTGCGCAGCGGGCAGGGCCGCGAGAATCGCAAGGCCACTCGCCGTCACGGTCGCGGGCAGCCGCACGCCGACGTCGGTGACGAGTGGCGGCACCCCGAGCGGTCGCTCCTCGAGCACGTACACGACGTCGCGCCCGTGCAGGACGGCCAGGTGCGCGCAGGCCCCCGTCCGCTCCGCGAGGTCGGTGACGATGCTCTGCGCGGCGCGCTGCAGCGGCGCCTGACGCCGGTAGGCCGAGCCGAGTTCGTGCGCGGCCGGCCCCAACCCCCAGCGTCGTGTCCCCTCGTCATGCGTGACGAACCCTGCGGCGCGCAGCACACCGAGCAGCTTGTAGACGGATGAGCGGGGCAGGTCGAGCTCGCGGGCGAGAGCCGCCGCCGGTGCGGGCGAGGGGCGCGCGGCGATGCGCTGCAACAGCGCGAGGACGTGCTCGGCGGCGGGGACGGACGACGACATGCGCCCAGTGTCTCGTACCCGAGACAAAAAGCGCGTCCTGGGTCACTCACGAGTGTGGTCACGGGCGAAGGTGGTGTCATGACGAACGCCTCGACGCCTCAGCACCATCACGACCCCGCCGCGACGCCCGGCGCCGACGTCACGCCCCCTGACATGAGCGCTGCCTGCGAGGTCGAGGTCGGCATCGGCGCCCTCAACATCGACGACGTCGTTGCCGTCGCCCGCCATGACGCGCGCATCGTGCTCAGCGAGGCGAGTCGCGCGGAGGTCGCGAAGAGCCGCGCGATCATCGACGCCCTCGCCAACGACCCGGTGCCGCGCTACGGCATCTCGACCGGTTTCGGTGCGCTCGCGACGCAGCACATCCCGCTCGAGAAGCGTCAGCAGCTGCAGCGCAGCCTCGTCGCCTCGCACGCCGCGGGCAGCGGTGAACCGGTCGAGCGCGAGGTCGTGCGCGCGCTCATGCTCCTGCGTATCTCGACGCTCGCGACCGGGCGCGCCGGCATCCGTCCCGAGACGCTCGACGCGTACGTCGCGATGCTCAACGCCGGCATCACCCCGGTCGTGCGCGAGTACGGCTCGCTCGGTTGCTCCGGCGATCTCGCGCCGCTCGCGCACTGCGCGCTCGCGCTCATGGGCGAGGACGAGGTGGTCGACGCCGCCGGCCACTTGACGAACGCCGAGAACGCGCTGCGCGCCGCCGGCATCGAGCCCGTCCAGCTGCAGGAGAAGGAGGGCCTGGCGCTCATCAACGGCACCGACGGCATGCTCGGCATGCTGTGCCTCGCAATCGCCGATCTACGCATGCTCTTGACGAGCGCCGACGTCGCCGCCGGCCTCAGCGTCGAGGGCCTGCTCGGCTCGGACGCCGTCTTCGCCGACGACCTGCAGCAGCTGCGCCCGCACCCCGGCCAGGCGCTCTCGGCGGCGAACTTGCGCAAGGTGCTCGCGGGCAGCGGCATCCGCGAATCCCACCGTGAACCGGGCGCCTGCACCCGCGTGCAGGACGCCTACTCGCTGCGCTGCTCGCCGCAGGTCATCGGCGCGGCCCGCGACACCCTCGAGCACGCGACGACCGTGGCGACCCGCGAGCTCGCGGCCGCCGTCGACAACCCCGTCGTGACGCTCGACGGCCGCGTCGAGTCGAACGGCAACTTCCACGGAGCACCCGTCGCGTACGTCCTCGACTTCCTCGCCATCGTCATCGCCGACGTAGCGTCGATGAGCGAGCGCCGCACCGACCGCTTCCTCGACGTCGCCCGCAACCACGGCCTGCCGCCGTTCCTCGCCGACGACCCGGGCACCGACTCGGGCCTCATGATCGCGCAGTACACGGCCGCGGGCATCGTCAGCGAACTCAAGCGGCTCGCGAGCCCCGCGAGCGTCGACTCGATCCCGAGCAGCGCGATGCAGGAGGATCACGTCTCGATGGGCTGGGCCGGCGCCCGCAAGCTGCGTCGGGCCGTCGACGGTCTCGCCCGCGTCCTCGCCATCGAGACGCTGACGGCGACGCGCGGCATCCAGCTGCGCGCACCGCTGACGCCCGGGCCGGTCGCGGCCGCCGTCATCGCCGCGCTGACGGACGAGGCCGGCCAGACCGCCGGCATGCCGGGGCGGGATCGCTACCTCTCGCCGGAGATCGAACGCGCCGTCGCGCTCGTCAAGAGTGGCGCCGTCCGTGACGCCGCCGCCCGCGCCGCGGGCTCGCTCGACTGACGCGTCCTGGACGGTTGCTCACGCACACCCGCGGTCGATCGTCCCTCCACCCTCCGCATCGACCCACCCGCAGTTCCGCCGAACCTGACCGAGGAGCACCCCATGGAAGGCGCCCGTCCCGTCCGCGCACCCCGCGGCACCCAGTTGAACGCTCGCAGCTGGGCCACCGAGGCCCCCTTGCGCATGCTCATGAACAACCTCGACCCGGAGGTCGCCGAGCGCCCCGACGACCTCGTCGTCTACGGCGGCACCGGCCGCGCCGCACGTGACTGGCGCAGCTTCGACGCGATGGTGCGCACACTCGAGACTTTGAAGGCCGACGAGACGATGCTCGTGCAATCGGGCCGGCCCGTCGGCGTCATGCAGACGCACGAGTGGGCGCCGCGCGTGCTCATCGCGAACTCGAACCTCGTCGGCGACTGGGCGACGTGGCCCGAGTTCCGCCGCCTCGAGCAGATGGGTCTCACGATGTACGGCCAGATGACGGCCGGGTCGTGGATCTACATCGGCACCCAGGGCATCCTGCAGGGCACGTACGAGTGCTTCGCGGCGATCGCCGAGCGCACGTTCGGTGGCACCCTCGCGGGCACGCTGACGCTCACCGGCGGCTGCGGTGGAATGGGCGGCGCCCAGCCCCTCGCCGTCACGCTGAACGGTGGCACGTGCCTCATCGTCGACGTCGACCCGGCGCGTCTGCACCGCCGCGTCGAGCACGGTTATCTCGACGAGATCGCCGACGATCTGGACGACGCCATCGACCGCGCCGTCGCTGCGAAGAACGCGAAGAAAGCCGTGTCGATCGGCGTCGTCGGCAACGCCGCCGAGGTCTTCCCGGAGCTGCTGCGCCGCGACGTGCCCATCGACATCGTCACCGACCAGACGAGCGCGCACGACCCGCTGAGCTACCTGCCGATCGGCATCGACGTCGCCGACTGGTTCGAGTACGCCGCGAAGAAGCCCGAGGAGTTCACCGAGCGAGCGCAGGAGTCGATGGCGCGTCACGTCGAGGCGATGGTCGGTTTCCAGGACAAGGGCGTCGAGGTGTTCGACTACGGCAACTCGATCCGCGACGAGGCGCGCCAGGGCGGTTACGACCGCGCGTTCGAGTTCGAGGGCTTCGTGCCGAAGTACATCCGCCCGCTGTTCTGCGAGGGCAAGGGCCCGTTCCGCTGGGTGGCGCTCTCGGGCGACCCGAAGGACATCTACGCGACGGACGAGGCGGTGCTCGACCTGTTCCCGGACAACGAGCGCCTGCACCGCTGGATCAAGGGCGCCCGCGAGAAGGTGCACTTCGAGGGCCTGCCGGCGCGCATCTGCTGGCTCGGCTACGGCGAACGCGACAAGGCCGGCCTGCGCTTCAACGACATGGTTGCGAACGGCGAGGTGAGCGCCCCTATCGTCATCGGGCGCGACCACCTCGACTGCGGCTCTGTCGCCTCGCCCTACCGCGAGACGGAGGCCATGCAGGATGGCTCCGACGCCATCGCCGACTGGCCGCTGCTCAACGCCCTCGTCAACACGGCGAGCGGCGCGAGCTGGGTCTCGCTGCACCACGGCGGCGGTGTCGGCATCGGACGCTCGATGCACGCGGGGCAGGTCTCCGTCGCGGACGGCACGCCGCTGGCCGCGCAGAAGCTCGCGCGTGTGCTGACGAACGACCCCGGCATGGGGGTCATCCGCCACGTCGACGCAGGCTACGACACCGCCGAGAACGTTGCCGCCGAGCGCGGCGTCCGCATCCCGATGAGCGAGGGCTGAGCGGGACGGCGTCGGACGCGGGGGCGTGGCGTGCTCGGCATGCCCCGCCCCGCTTCCGAGCCGGACATGTCCGATGACGACGAGGACCCGGAGGGTTTCGATGACCAAGCGCACGTTCGAGGGCCTGTGGGCCGACCTCGCCCCGGTGGGGCGCGACAAGCACAGTGGCGGATACCGCCGATTCGCTTGGAGCCGTGAGGATTCCATGCTCCGCGAATGGTTCGACGGCGAGTGTGAAGCGCTCGGTCTCGACGTCGTCGAGGACCGCGCAGGCAACCAGTGGGCGTGGTGGGGCGAGCCGGATCGGACGCCTGGCGTCGCCACCGGATCGCACCTTGACTCGGTGCCCGACGGTGGGGCGTTCGACGGACCCCTGGGCGTCGTCTCGTCGTTGCTCGCGGTGCGCCGACTCAAGGAGTCGGGGTTCGCGCCCGCGCGCCCGATCGGTGTCGTCAACTTCGTCGACGAGGAGGGCGCGCGCTTCGGCGTCGCCTGCGCGGGCTCGCGCCTCATCACCGGAGCGCTGACGGCCGAGCGCGCCCTCGGCCTGCGCGACACCGACGGTGTCACGATGGCACAGGCGTGGGAGCGCGCTGGGCGTCAGCCGTCGGATCTCGGGCGGGACGACGCGGCCCTCGCGCGCCTCGCGTGCTTCGTCGAGGTGCACGTCGAACAGGGGCGGGCCCTCGTCGACCTGCCCCGTGACGCAGCGGGCGATCCGTTCGGCGCCGCCGTCGCGGTCGGCACCGACATCTGGCCGCACGGACGGTTTCGCGCCGACCTGCCCGGGCGCGCCGACCACGCCGGGACGACGGCGCTCGGCGACCGCGACGACGCGCTGGTCAAGGCCGCCCGGTTCATCGGGCAGGTGCGGGCGGCGGCCACCTCGCGTGACGACGGTGCCGCGCGCCGCGTCGTCGCGACCGTCGGCAAGCTCGACGTCACGCCCGGCGGCATCAACGCCATCGCCTCCCACGTGACGGCGTGGGTCGACGCCCGCGGCGTCCGCGAGGACGACGTGCGCGCAGCGATCGACGAGATCGCAGGTCGCGCAGCGGAACTCGGTGGCGAATGGCGGGAGGAGTCATGGACGCCGACGACCCCGTTCGACGCCGACCTCGTCGCGCGCGTGCACCGCACGCTCGGTGAGGGTGTGCCGATGCTCGGCACCGGTGCCGGCCACGACGCCGGCATCCTCGCCAACCACGGCATCCCCAGCGTCATGTTGTTCGTGCGCAACCCGTCGGGCACGTCGCACTCGCCCGAGGAGTTCGCGCAGACCGACGACTGCCTGCGCGGCGTCGACGCACTCGTCCGCGTGCTCGAGGATCTCGCCTCATGACCATCTACCACGTGCCGTTCGTGCACCTGCCCGACGGCCTCGCGCGCGACGTCCGACTCGTCGAGGAGGACGGGCGATGGGTCGAGGTGACGGCGAATGCGTCACCGAGAGATGGGCTGTCGGGTGGATCGACGGGCGGGACGCCGAGTGGCGTGTCCTCTGACGACGCATCCTCGGACGACGTGATCAGGCTCGACGGGGTCGCACTGCCCGGTTTCGCGAACTGCCACAGCCATGCGTTCCACCGCGCATTGCGCGGGCGCACGCATGACGATGGCGGCACGTTCTGGACCTGGCGTGAACGTATGTACCGCGTTGCGGCGCAGCTCGATCCGTCGACATACCTCGCACTGGCGCGCGCCGTGTACGCCGAGATGGCGCTGGCCGGCGCCACGGCGGTGGGGGAGTTCCACTACGTCCACCACCGCCCCGACGGCACGCCCTACGACGACCCGAACGCCATGGGTTCTGCGCTGCGTCAAGCGGCCCGCGAGGCCGGCATCCGGCTCACGCTGCTCGACACGTGTTACCTCCACGGAGGCCTCGGCACCGACGGCCACGCCGCGATGAGTGCTGAGCAGCAGCGCTTCAGCGACGACTCCGTCGAAGCCTGGGCGCGGCGTCACGCGCAGTTGCGGGATGACGCACTCAGTGACGAGAACACCGTGGTCGGCGCGGCCATTCACTCGGTGCGCGCTGTCGCTCGCGACGAACTGGCGGACGTCGTCGCCGCGACGCCGGGGGAGATCCTCCACGCCCATGTCTCCGAACAGCCTGCGGAGAACGCCGCCGCACTGGCCCACTACCAGCGCACGCCCGTGGGTCTGCTCCACGAGTCCGGCGCACTGAGCGAGCGCTTCTCCGCCGTCCATGCGACGCATCTGAGCGACGACGACGTCTCGACGCTCGCCCGCGCGGGCGCGACGGCCTGCTTCTGCCCGACGACCGAACGCGACCTCGCCGACGGCATCGGGCCGGCCGTTGCACTGCACGACGCGGGCGCCCGGCTCAGCCTCGGCAGCGACCAGCACGCCGTCATCGACATGTTCGAAGAATCCCGCGGCCTCGAGATGCACGAGCGGCTGACGAGTAACGAGCGCGGTCGCCTGAGCCCGCGCGACCTGCTCGCCGCGGCGACGCGGCACGCGGGCATCGGCTGGCCCGACGCCGGCGAGATCGTCGTCGGAGCGCGCGCCGACCTCGTCGTCGTCAACGCCGAATCCCTGCGCACCGCAGGCTGTTCGCCTGACCAGATCCTGCTCACCGCGATTGCGCAGGACGTCACGGACGTCATCGTCGACGGACGCGTCGTCGTGCGCGGCGGGCGCCACCGCCTCGAAGAGACGCTCGCGCCCGGCGGCATCGGGCGGCTCCTGCACGACGCCATCGACCCCTTCTGGAGGCAGACATGACGACGACGCTCGTCACCGGCATCGCCGAACTCGTGACGAACGACCCGCAGCACGCCCGCGCTGGCGCGAGCGAGGACGAGCGCCTGCTCGGCCTCCTCACCGACGCGGCGATCGTCGTCGAAGACGACCGCATCGCCTGGGTCGGCGGGGCGCGCCGAGCGCCGGACGCCGACCGCCGCGTCGACGTCAACGGCGCCGCACTGATGCCCGGCTTCGTCGACAGCCACGCACACCTCGTCTTCGACGGCGACCGCTCGGCCGAGTTCGCCGCCCGCATGGCGGGCGAGCCCTACGACGGGGGCGGGATCGCCACCACGGTGGCCGCCACCCGCGACGCTGACGATGACCGCCTCACCGCGCTCGTCGCGCGGCGCATCGCCGAGATGCGCGCGCAGGGCACGACGTGCGTCGAGGTGAAGTCGGGCTACGGGCTGACGGTCGAGGACGAGGCGCGAGCGCTGCGCATCGCCCGCGAGTTCACGCCGGAGACGACTTATCTCGGTGCCCACGTCGTGCCGAGCGGCAGCGATCGTGCCGCCTACGTCGACCTCGTCTGCGGCGAGATGCTCGGGGCGTGCCACCCGTACGCTCGCTGGGCCGACGTGTTCTGCGAGCCGGGCAGTGCGCACGCCTTCGACGGCGACGAGAGCGCGACGATCCTGAGCGCCTGCCGAGACGCGGGGCTCGAACTGCGTGTGCACGGCGGCCAGCTCGGGGAGGGACCGGGCGTCCAACTCGCCGTCGAGCTCGGTGCGGCGAGCGTCGACCACTGCACCTATCTGTCGGCGAGTGACGTTGCGGCACTGGCCGATTCGTCGACCGTCGCGACGCTTCTGCCCGGCGTCGAGTTCTCGACCCGCTCGCCCTACCCGGATGCGCGGCGCCTCATCGACGCGGGCGTCAGCGTCGCCATCGCGACCGACTGCAACCCGGGCACGTGCTACTCCGACTCGATGCCGTTCATGATCGCCCTCGCCGTGCGCGAGATGGGCATGAGCGCCGCCGAAGCCGTGTGGGCTGCGACGGCCGGCGGCGCGCAGGCGCTGCGGCGCGACGACGTGGGCGTCATCCGCCCCGGTGCGCGCGCTGACCTCGCCGTTCTCGACGCGCCCAGCCACCGTCACCTCTGCTACCGACCGGGCGTGCCGATCGCGCGGACGCTGGAGGTCTGAGGAACGCCGAGCCCCAGACACGACGAAGCCCGCCCGGTACGCGACCGGGCGGGCTTCGTCGTGGCATGCCGCGCAGGCAGCCGTCGAGCATCAGTCCTGGAAGCTCGTGATGTCGGCGCCGAGGGCGTTGAGACGCTCGTCGAGCTCCTCGTAGCCACGGTTGATGACGTAGATGTTGCGCAGCGTCGAGGTGCCGGGGCAGGCGAGCATGCCGAGCAGGATGACGACGCCGGGGCGCAGCGCGGGCGGGCACATGACCTCGGCGGCGCGCCACTTGGCGGGGCCTTCGATCATGACCCGGTGCGGGTCCATGAGGTGCACCGTCGCACCGATCTTCGTCAGCTCGTTGAGGTAGATCGCGCGGTTCTCGTACACCCAGTCGTGGATGAGCGTCTTGCCCTCGGCGCACGCAGCGATGACGGCGAAGAACGGCAGGTTGTCGATGTTGAGGCCGGGGAAGGGCAGCGGGTGAATCTTGTCCGTCGGCGCCTTGAGCGGGCCCGGCTTCGTCGTGATGTCGACAAGGCGCGTGAAGCCGTTGTCCGAGGTGTACTCGTCGCTCATCTCGTACTGGAAGCCCATCTCCTCGAGGATGGCCAGTTCGATCTCCATGAACTCGATCGGCACGCGCTTGATCGTGATCTCGGACTTCGTGACGATGGCGGCTGCGATGAGGCTCATCGCCTCGATCGGGTCCTCGCTCGGGAAGTACTCGACGTCCTCGTTGATCTCGGCGACGCCGGTGATCTTGAGCGTCGTCGTGCCGATGCCCTCGATCGTCACGCCGAGCTTCTCGAGGAAGAAGCACAGATCCTGGACCATGTAGTTGCTCGAGGCGTTGCGGATGATCGTCGTGCCCTCGTAGCGGGCTGCGGCGAACAGGGCGTTCTCGGTGACGGTGTCGCCGCGCTCGATGAGGACGATCGGCTTCGACGGGCGGATCGAGTTGTCGACCTCGACGTTGTAGTACCCGTCCTTCGCGACGACCTCCATGCCGAACGCGCGCAGCGCGTGCAAGTGCGGCTCGACGGTGCGCGCACCGAGGTCGCACCCGCCGGCGTTGGGCAGCTCGAACGAGTCGAACTCGTGCATGAGCGGGCCGAGGAACATGAGGATCGTGCGGGTGCGGCGCGCCGCGACCTCGTCGATCGTCGACAGGTCGATCTTGGCCGGCGGCGTGATCTCGAGGTCGCTCGTGCCCGGCAGCCAGCGCGTCTGCACGCCGATGGAGTCGAGCACCTCGGTGATGCGGTTGACCTCTTCGATGCGCGCGAGGTTGCGCAGCGTCGTGCGCCCCTTGTTCAGCATCGCGGCGCACAGGCAGGCGACGGCGGCGTTCTTGCTCGTGCGCACGTCGATAGACCCGGACAGCTGCTTGCCGCCGATGATCCGAAGGTTCAGGGGCGCGTTGCTGGACACAGTGACAATCTCCGAATCAGTTGGTGCAGATGAACCCATCACGCCGAGGTGTGACGAGCGGCGACGCGACCCGGGGGCACGTCACGCGTCGGCGAGAAGAACACTGCGGTTCACCCCGTCATTCCCACGCGCACCGGTGCGAGCCGGCTGACCGGGCCGTGTGGCCGGTCGCGGTTCGCCGATGCGCAGCGGATTCAACGATGGTATGCCACCGCCGCGAGCGCCCCGAATCGTCGCGGTCGGCGTGTCGAGACGCGGGCGCGGGGCGCACCCCGTCAAGAGGTACGCCCCGCGTGGGCGGCTCACGCCGCCGTCAGGACCGCGATCAGCGGGCGACGCTCGCGGCGCCCTTCGGCAGGAAGCGCTGACCGGTGACCTTCTCGGCGATGCCGGTGCGGTCGAGCAGCGGCGTCACGCCACCGTTCCAGAACGGGAAGCCGGCGCCGGTGATCATCGCGAGGTCGATGTCCATCGGGGCCGCGACGACCTCCTCGTCGAGCATGCGACGGGTCTCGTCGGCCAGTGCCGACAGGGCCTGCTCGCGCACCTGCTCCTCGGTGAGCACCTTCGCGTCCGCCGGCTTGCTGAACTTCTCGAAGATCGAGTCGTCGAGCTTGCCGTCGGCGCCGTAGAAGCTCGGGATCCTCTCCTCGACGACCTTCGCGAGGTTCGGCGAGACGTAGAAGCGCTCCGGGAAAGCGCCGTGCAGCGTCTCCGAGTTGTGCAGCGCGATGGCGGGGCCGACGAGCGAGATGAGCATGAACGGCGGCATCGGGGTGACACCGGCGAACGCCTTCTCGACGACCTCGACGGGCGTGCCCTCATCGACGATCCTGCCCGCCTCGCCCATGAACCGGCCGAGGAGGCGGTTCACGACGAACGAGGGGGAGTTCTTCACGAGGATGCACGTCTTCTTCAGCGACTTGCCGGTGGCGAACGCCGTGGCGAGCGTCGCGTCGTCCGTCTTCTCGCCGCGGATGATCTCCAGCAGCGGCATGACGGCGACGGGGTTGAAGAAGTGGAACCCGACGACCCGCTCGGGGTGCTTCAGGTCCGCTGCCATCTCGGTGATCGACAGCGACGAGGTGTTCGTCGCGAGGACGCACTCGGGCGTGACGATCTGCTCGACCTCGGCCCAGACGCTCTTCTTGACACCCATCTCCTCGAAGACGGCCTCGATGACGAAGTCGGCGTCCGCGAAACCGTCCTTGCTCGTCGAACCCGTGATGAGGCCCTTGAGACGGTTGGCCTTGTCCTGCGAGACGCGGCCCTTGGCGAGCAGCTTGTCGATCTCGTCGTGGACGTAGCCGACACCCTTGTCGACGCGTGCCTGGTCGAGGTCCGTCATGATGACGGGCACGTCGAGGCGGCGGATGAACAGCAGCGCCATCTGGCTGGCCATGAGACCGGCGCCGACGACGCCGACCTTCGTCACCTTGCGCGCGAGCGCCTTGTCCGGCGCACCAGCGGGTCGCTTCGCACGCTTCTGGACGAGGTTGAACGCGTACAGACCGGCGCGCAGTTCGTCGCTCATGATGAGGTCGCCGAGCGCCTGGTCCTCACCGGCGAAGCCCTGCGCCCGCGTGTTCGTGCGGGCGGCCTCGACGAGGTCGATGGCGCGCAGCGGAGCGGGGGCGGCGCCACCGGTCTTCTGCATCGTGAAGGCGCGGGCCTTGTCGCACGCGGCCTTCCACGCGACCTCGTCCTTGTTGACCTCCGGGCGCTCGACCTTCTTCTCGCCGCTGATGACGGCGGCCGCGAAGCCGAGGGAGTCCTCGAGGAACGTGACGGGGGCGAGCAGCTCGTCGGCGACACCCAGCTTGAACGCCTGGGCGCCCGTCGCCATCTTGTTGTTGCTCAGCGGGTTCGTGATGATGAGCTGCAGCGCGTTCTCGACGCCGATGAGGTTAGGCAGCAGGTACGTGCCGCCCCAGCCGGGCACGAGGCCGAGGAAGCACTCGGGCAGCGAGTAGGCGGGCACGTCGGCGCTCATCGTGCGGTAGTCGCAGTAGAGACCGATCTCGACGCCACCACCCATGGATGCGCCGTTGACGAACGCGAACGTCGGCACGTCGAGGTCGGCGATCTTCGAGAAGACGCGGTGACCCTGCTCGGCGATGTCGACGGCCTGCTCACGGTCGGTGATCGACGGCAGCGCCATGAGGTCGGCGCCGACGGCCATGATGAACGGCTTGCCCGTCACACCGAAACCGACGATCTCGCCCTTCGCGGCGCGCTCGGCGGCGGCGTCGACGGCCTTCTCCAGCTCCGCGAGGCCCTGTGGGCCAAAGCTGTTCGGCTTCGTGTGGTCGAAGCCGTTGTCGAGGGTGACGAGCACGAACGTCCCGGCGCCCTTGCCGTCGGTCGACGGCAGCGTGATGTCCTGGCTGAGGGCGTGCGTGACGACCTCGGCGCGCGCGTTCTCGGCGCTCGACTGAGTCTGGTTGTCGCTCATCAGGCCGTCTTCTCCTTGCCGTAGTCAGGGTGGTTGGGGTTCTCCCAGATGACGCAGCCACCCATGCCGATGCCGATGCACATCGCGGTGACGCCGTAGCGCGCCTCGGGGTGCTCGGCGAACTGGCGCGACAGCTGCGTCATGAGACGCACGCCGGAGCTCGCGAGCGGGTGACCCGTCGCGATGGCGCCGCCGTAGGCGTTGACGCGCTCGTCGTCGGCGTCGATGCCGAAGTGGTCGAGGAAGGCCAGCACCTGCACGGCGAAGGCCTCGTTGAGTTCGAACAGGTCGATGTCGTCGATCGTCAGGCCCGCCTTGGCGAGGGCCTTCTCGGTGGCCGGGACGGGGCCGATGCCCATGACCTCGGGGTCGACGCCGACGAACGCGAAGTCGACCAGGCGCATGCCGACGGGCAGGCCGAGCTCCTTCGCGCTCTCCTCGGAGGCGAGGATGCACGCCGTCGCACCGTCGTTGAGACCGGCAGCGTTACCGGCCGTCACGTTGCCGTGGGCGCGGAACGGCGTCTTCAGCTTGGCCAGTTCCTCGACGGTCGTGCCGGGGCGCGGCGGCTCGTCGGCCGTGGCCAGGCCCCAGCCCTTCTCGACGCTGCGCGTTGCGACGGGCACGAGATCCTGCTGGATCTTGCCCTCCGCGTACGCCTTCGCGAGCTTGTTCTGGCTGGCGACGGCGAACGCGTCGCAGCGCTCCTTCGTGATCGCCGGGTAGCGGTCGTGCAGGTTCTCGGCCGTCTTGCCCATGACGAGCGCGCTCGGGTCGACGAGCTTCTCGGCGACGATGCGCGGGTTCGGGTCGGTGCCCTCACCCATGGGGTGACGGCCCATGTGCTCGACACCACCGGCGATGACGACGTCGTACGCGCCGAACGCGATGCCGGACGCGGACGTCGTCACGGCCGTCATCGCGCCCGCGCACATGCGGTCGATGGCGTAACCGGGCACCGACTTGGGCAGGCCCGACAGCAGGGCGGCCATGCGCCCGATCGTCAGACCCTGGTCGCCGATCTGCGTCGTGGCCGCGATGGCGACCTCGTCGACGCGCTCCGGCGGCAGGTTCGGCTGACGGCGCATGAGTTCACGAATGCACTTGATGACCAGGTCGTCGGCGCGGGTCTGGGCGTACATGCCCTTCTCACCGGCCTTGCCGAACGGCGTGCGAACACCGTCGACGAAGACGACCTCATGGAGCGTGCGGGGCACGATGCCTCCCGAAGCTAGACGAAGCTGACGTGCCCAGGCTAACGCGCTTTGTTACCGCTGAGTACGAAAGGGGGTGGATTCGTGCGCGGGAGGGGGGCTGGGTGGGTCACTCGGTGCTGCGTGCGTCAGTCACGCCTGACGCACGCAGCAGCACGTGACGCAGTTGCAGCGGGCGTTCGGTGGGCGTGCAGGCACGGCGGGGACCCGTGGGCCGGGCGTGCGGGGCGTCAGCGCGACGGGTGGTCGAGAGCCGCCTCGGCGAGCAGCGGAGCGACGATGTCGCACTGCCACGGGCGGGCTCCGCCGGCGCTCAGCGCCGCGCGCCAGCCGTCTTCGCTCGTGTCGGCGGGCGGTGACCAGATGACGCGGCGCAGCAGATCGGGCGTCACGAGATTCTCGACGGGTACGCGACGCTCCTCGCTGAAGCGCTGCAAGCCGTAACGGACGTCGTCGAGACGCCCGGCCGCTGCCGGGTTCTTGTCATGCCACGCACGGATCGGCGGGGGAGCCGAGGTTCGCTGCGTCGCCGTCGGCAGCTCGCGGTTCGGCAGGGCGTCGGCGGCCTTCAGCGCCGCGAGCCAACGCTCGCCGTAGCGCGCGAGACCCCGGTGCGCAGGACGCGGACGGCGGCGTCGCGCGGAACCGTCACCGACGCGCGGGCGGATGGCGGGCGGGCCGACGAGGCCGGAGGTGTCGTGCGGGTTGCGTCGTGCGAGGTCGATGATGAGGGCGTCGGGCAAAACGCGCCCGGGCGTCGTGTCGCGGCGTTGCGCGATGTCCTCGCGCGTCTGCCACAGGGCGCGCACGCGGGCGAGCTGACGCAGGTCACGCAGGGCGTGCAGGCCGGACGTGCGTCGCCACGGCTCTTTCTTCGGCGTCGGGCCCTCGAAGTCGAGCAGTGCCTCGAACTCCTGACGCGCCCACTCGGCCTTGCCCTGCGCCTCGAGGTCAGCGGCGAGCGCGTCACGCACCTGGACGAGCCGCTCCACGTCGAGCGCCGCATAGACGAGCCAATCGTGCGGCAGGGGGCGCGTCGACCAGTCGACCGCCGAGTGCTCCTTCGCGAGCGTCACACCGACGAAGTGCTCGGTGACGGCGGCGAGGCCGACGCGCGGCAGACCCGCGAGACGTGAGCCGAGTTCGGTGTCGAACAGCTTGCGCGGACGCAGGCCGAGGGCCTTGAGGCACGGCAGATCCTGCGTCGCGGCGTGCAGCACCCACTCCGCACTGCCGATCGCGGTGTTGAGGCTGCTCAGATCGTTGAGCGGGACGGGGTCGATGAGCCACGTACCCGAGCCCTCGCGGCGCAACTGCACGAGATAGGCGTCGTTGCCGTAGCGGAAACCCGAGGCGCGCTCGGCGTCGATGGCGACCGGGCCGTGGCCAGCACGAATGGCGGCGCAGCATTCCTTGAGTTGAGCAGCGGTCGTGATGACGTCCGGGACGCCGTCCGCCGGTGCTTCGAGGAGGGGGTACGCGGGCGTTTCCTGCGGTTCCGGGGATTCACTCGAGGAAGAGCGGGCCGATACAGGCTCGTCGCTCGCTCGCCGCGCTGGCGGGGCTTCGTCGCGGTGCGCCGCGGGTCGTGAGGTGGGGGAGTCGTTCATGGATCAGAAGCGCCCGGGAAGCGCCGTCACACCTTCCGGAACGGGGGGCAGACCGGCGACGGTGCACATGAGGTTCGACCAGCCGAGCAGGTGCGCGGCGATGTTCGACTCGTCGGGCGTCCATGACGCACGGACCTCGAGTTCGACGCTGGAGGGGCGCTCGCCGAGACCGCCGAAGCTCTCGTTGACGACACGGGTGACAGTGCCGGCCTCCGCGGAGTAGGTCGCGTCTGCGTCCTTGAGCGATTCGAGGAGCCAGTCCCAACCGACGGCGCCGAGCGCAGGGTCGGTCGCCATCTCGGATTCGAGTTCGGCGCGCGCGAACGTCACGATGCGCCAGGTACCGTGCCACGCCTCGGGGGAGGCGGGGTCGTGCAGCAGGACGAAACGGCCGGTGCCGAGGACGTCGTCAGCGTCCTTGGGGTCGACGACCTCCGCCGAGAACGCGACGGCGTGCGGGGCGATGCGACGCGGCGCGGGCGCCTCGGTGAGGTGCACCTGCGGGCGCACGGCGGCGGCCTTGACCGTTTCGACGACGTCGGCGAAATACGTCGCGTCATCGTGCCTCAACGTGTGCATGCCCATGGCGGTAACCCTAGGGGCGTTATCACGCGAAACCTGGGAGCCACGCCGCGCGGGTCGTCAAGGGCCCCGCCCGGACCCATCGGCGATTCCTGTCCCCATCTGCGATTTTCGTCCACGTGTACCAGGAGTGAATGTGGACCAAAATCGCAGATGGGGACAGGCGGTGCGCTGGGGTCTCGCCGGGCGTATGGCCTTAGAGTGGCGCGAATGGTGACGTTCGTGGCGCTGCTCTCCTCCGCCGTGTGGGGCACGGCCGACTTCGTGGGCGGGCTGTGGGCGAAACGCTTCCACCCCGTCAAGGTGGTGGCCCTGTCGCAGCTCGGGGGACTCGTCGCGGCACTGATCTTCTTCGGCGTCGTCTCCCTCGCCGGCACGCACGGCTCGTCCGACTGGACGTCGTGGGCGACGTGGGGCGTCGGCGCGGGGCTGAGCGGCGCCGTCGGGCTGATGTGTCTGTATGCGGCGCTGTCGAGCGGGACGATGGGTGTCGTCTCGCCGATCACGGCGCTGGGCGCGATCGTCCCCGTCGTCCTCGGCCTCGTGCGCGGGGACGCGTGGACGCCCTCGATCGGCATCGGGTTGCTCGTGGCGCTCGCCGGTGCGGTGCTCGCGAGCGGACCGGAACTGAGCGGCGACGTCGGACGACGCCCCGTCGTCCTCGCGTGCATCTCCGCGCTCGGGTTCGGGGTGTCGCTGTACTGCATGGACGGTGGTGCGCGGCACGACCTGTCGGGAGCCATGCTGGCGATGCGTTGCGGGTCGCTGACGCTGCTGCTGCCGACGCTGTTCGCCCTGCGCTCGAAGGGGCTCGCCCGTGAACCGCTGACGCGCCGCGACGTGCTCGTGCTGCCGCTGCTGGGCATGGGCGACCTGACGGCGAACCTGCTGTTCGCGGCGGCGTCCGCGCAGGGGCAGGTGTCGATCGTCGCCGTGCTCGGCTCGCTGTACCCCGTCGCGACGCTCCTTCTCGCCCGCGTCGTGCTCGCCGAGCGGCTGCGAATGGTGCAACTCGTCGGGGTAGCGCTGACGGTCGTCGGCGTGGTCCTCGTGACGCTGTGACGGGACGTCGGCTCGGCGCCGAGCGCGTCTCGGGGCTGCGCGAGTCCGTCGTCAGCTGACGAAGAACTCCAGTTCCTCGTCGTCATCGACGCGTGCGCGGCCGACGTGGTGCATGCCGATCCTGCGGGCCACCCGCTGCGAGGCGTGGTTGTCGAGATCGGTGACGGCGACGACGCGGCGCAGGCCGCCGGCGAGCGCTTCGTCGAGGATGGCGCGCGCAGCTCCGTCACCTAGCCGCGGCCGGTGTGAGCGGCGTCGACGTCGTCGTCATTCGTCCATCGACGCAGCGTCAGGCGCGGGGTGCGCAGTTCGTCAGCGGGACGTCGGGCGTCGTCGGCTTGCGGCGTCATGTCGGTCGTCATGGGGCCAGCGTGGGCAGGCGGCTGACGCGCCGCAGGAGCGGGACGGACTGGGAGCGACTTCGACAGGGCCCAACTCCATGTCGGACGAGACGTCACACCCTCGACGCGCGGATGACCGCGTCGCGGCAAGGGGCGCGTGAGAGAATCCACGACGTGACCGAAGTGAACGCAGACCCGCGCAACTCCGTCCTCATCAAGGCTGCCCGGGGCGAGGAGGTGCCGTACACGCCGGTGTGGTTCATGCGGCAGGCGGGGCGTTCGCTGCCCGAGTACCGCAAGGTGCGTGAAGGCGTCGGGATGCTCGAGTCGTGCCGCCGCCCCGACCTCGTCACCGAGATCACGCTGCAGCCCGTGCGCCGCCACGACGTGGATGCGGCCATCTTCTTCTCCGACATCGTCGTGCCGCTGGCTGCGGCCGGTGTCGACCTCGACATCGTCGCGGGCGTCGGCCCCGTCGTCGCCCAACCGTTCCGCACGCGCGCCGACCTCGCGCGTCTGCCCGAGCTGACGCCCGACATGGTCACCGACATCACCGAGTCGGTGCAGCTCATCACCGCCGAGCTCGGTGGCACGCCGCTCATCGGGTTCGCCGGCGCGCCGTTCACGCTCGCGTCGTACCTCATCGAGGGTGGGCCGTCGAAGAACCACGAGAACACCAAGGCGCTCATGTACGGCGATCCGCAGCTGTGGAACGACCTGTGCGCGCGCCTCGCGCAGATCTCGGGCGCCTTCCTGCGCGTTCAGGCAGCAGCGGGCGCGAGCGCCATCCAGCTGTTCGACTCGTGGGTCGGCAACCTGCCGCTCGACGACTATCTGCGCTTCGTCCAGCCCCACTCCCGCACGGCCCTCGCCGCCGTCGACGAGCTGCCCGGCATCGACGTGCCGAAGATCCACTTCGGCGTCGGCACGGGCGAGCTGCTCGGTGCGATGGGTGAGGCGGGCGCCGACGTCGTGGGCGTCGACTTCCGCGTCAGCCTCGACGCGGCCCGCGAGCGCACCGGCAACCAGTACGCGCTGCAGGGCAACCTCGACCCGGCGCTGCTGTTCGCGCCGTGGGAGCCGCTCGCGGCGCGTGTCGACGAGATCGTCGCAGCCGGGCGGCGCGCGAAGGGCCACATCTTCAACCTCGGTCACGGCGTCCTGCCGAGCACCGACCCCGACGTCGTCACCCGGGTCGTAGAGCGTGTCCACAGCGTTTCCGCGCGCTGAGCGCCCCGCCCAAGCGCTCACGACGAGCAAGGGGCTGACGGCGCGCGGCGTCGTCGGCTCCGCGCTCGCCATGCTCGGCGGGTTCATGACGAACGACCTGCCGCCGGGCCCGGTGCGCGACGTGCTCGCGCCGCTGCACTGGCTCTACCAGCAGCAGCTGGGGCGCGTCGCGGGCTGGATCATCGTCGCTGCCGGCATGCTGTTGCTCGCGTGGGCCTGGGTCGACCTCGTGCGCGCCACCCGGCACACGCCCCGCGACGGCGTCGCGCAACGCGCGGCGACGGCCGTCGTCCGGCGCCTGACGGCACTGTGGGCCTTGCCGTGGCTCATCGCGCCGCCGATGTTCTCCCACGACGGCTGGAGCTACCTCGCGCAGGGAGCACTGACGCAGTCGGGCCGCGACCCGTACGTCGTCTCCCCGGGGGAGATGCCCGAACTGCTCACCTCGATGGTCGACCCGATCTGGCGCTACACCCCGACGCCATACGGTCCGCTGCCCCTGACGTGGGGCGCCCTGTGCACCGAGGTCGTGAAGGAACCGACGGTTCTCGTGTGGCTGCAGCGCGTCCCGATCATCATCGGGCTCGTCCTCGCCGCCTGGGCCGTGCCGCGTCTCGCGCGTCGCCTCGACGTCAGCCCCGCGCTCGCGAGCGCCCTGACGCTGGCCTCCCCGCTCATGCTCGCCCACGGTTTCGGTGGCGAGCACAACGACGTGCTCCTCATGGGCCTCGTCACGGTCGCGCTCGTGTGGGCAGCGGCGGGGCGCTGGGTGTGGGCCACCGTCTTCGTCGGTGTCGCCGCAGGGGTCAAGTTCACCGCCATCGTGGCCGTCGTCCCCGTCGTGTTGTTGTCATTGCCGGTGGGCGTCGACCTGCGTCGACGCTTCGCCCGCCTCGCACAGGCGGGGCTGCTGGGGGCTCTCGTGACGGCGCTGTGCGGCATCCCGTATGGCCTCGGCGTCGGCTGGATCCGCGCGCTCAGCGTGCCGGGCGTCGTCGTCACGCCCGCCTCGATCCCCACGGCTCTCGGTTACCTGCCCCGCTACTTCTTCGGCTTCATCAGCGACGAGGCCGGCGACCTCGCGATGTCGCTCATCCGCGGCGCCGGCATGGGTCTCGCCGTCATCCTTGTCATCTGGGCGGCGCTGCGCCGGCCGACGGGCAAACTGCCGTCGGCGATGGTGACGAACGCGGGAGTGTTCGCCGCAGTCGTCCTGCTCGCGCCCGTCGTGCACTCCTGGTACGCGTTCACCGTGCTGCCGTGCGGTGTGCTGCTCGCGATGCGCACCCGCCGCATCCACCTCGTCATGACGCTCGGGGTGGCGTCCGCGCTCACCGTCATGTGGGACACGACGCTCGCCGGCGCGAGTCTGCTCGTTGCGGCCGTCGTCGTCGCGTCGCACCAGTTCGCGCTGACGCGCCGTCGCGACGACCTACCACCACGGGTGCGTCGCTGGCTGAGTGCCTGAGGTTCGGCGCTCGTTCTTGCGGTTGAGTCACTTCGTGCCACGTGAGTCAGTCCTGACTGACGCGGGTCGCACGAAGTGACTCAGCTGCGCTCGGGAGGCGGGCAGCGCGGTGAAGGTGGAGGGCGGCGGCAGTGGATCAGTGCGCTTCGGGGCCGACGTCTTCATGGGGCGTAGCAGCTCCACGGTGCAGGTCGACGATGAACCACGGCAGGAAGAACTGCACGAGCGGGCCGATGAGCAGGGCGTAGGCCACGGTGCCGAGCCCGACGACGCCGCCGAGCAGCCACCCGATGACGAGGACGCTCACCTCGATGCCGGTGCGGATGAGGCGCAGGCTCGCACCGGTGCGGTGGTGCAGGCCTGTCATCAACCCGTCCCGCGGGCCGGGGCCGAGCTGGCTGCCGATGTACATCGCACCGCCGATGCCGTTGAGGACCAGCCCGAGCGAGAAGACCGCCACCTGCCAGGCGACGCCGTGCACGTCGGGCGTGACGGCCAGCGTCGCGTTGAGGGCGAGCCCGATCCAGACGGAGTTCGCGATCGTCCCGAGCCCCGGCCATTGGCGCAGCGGCACCCACAACAGCAGCACTGCGAACGACGTGATGATCGTGACGGTGCCCATGTCGAGCCCCGTGTGTTCGCTGACGCCCATGTGGAACACGTCCCATGGGTCGAGGCCGACATGGCTGCGCACGAGCAGACCCATCGCGGCGCCGTACAGCGTCAGGCCGACGAACAACTGGGGCAGACGCAGCCCGAGACGCCCGGCGCGCAGTTGCTCGGCGGGCGTCAGGTTCGACAAGGTTCGGTGACGGCGCCGCACGCCGCCGGTCGAGGCCGCATCGGCAGGTGGCGGTGTGGGCATGCCCTGCTCTGGAACGTCGGCGGTCGGATGGGGCGTGCGCATGGCGTCACCCTAGGGGCGAGTCGAGTCTCGTGCGCGTCGTGTCCAGGGGCGCAGAGGCGGCGCAATGATGCCGGCGGGTACGCACGTAGGACCTTCGTCACCATCTGGGCCGCAGGCGCCCCTCGACGACGTGGCTGGGGATTCGAGGTGAAATGCTGGATCACATGAAGGTCGGCATCATCGGTGGTGGCATCTCAGGGCTCCTCGCAGCGTGGCACGTCAGCACGACGCACCCGGACACGCAGGTGACGGTGTTCGACGCGGACGAACGCGTCGGGGGCAAGCTGCGCCAAGAGGTGATCGCCGGGCACGCCGTCGACGTCGGCGCCGAGTCGGCGCTCTGGCGTCGGCCCGAAGTCGTCGCGCTGCTCGCCGAGCTCGGCGTCGATTCCGTTCACCCGCAACGCTTTCCAGCGATGCTGTGGTCGCGAGGCTCGCTCGAGGCGCTGCCCGCGGGCACGCTCATGGGCATCCCGTCCGACCCACACGCCGCCGCCGGTCTCCTCGACGACGCCGAGGTCGCGCGCGCCGCCGACGAACGGGCCGTCAGCCTCACCCTCGACGATGCTGAAGCCGACATCAGCGTCGGTGACGCCGTCGAGCAGGCACTTGGCTCGGCCGTCGTCGACCGCATGGTCGAACCGCTGCTCGGTGGCGTGTACGCCGGCCACGCGCGCGAGCTGTCGACGCGCGCCTGCGTCCCCGCCCTTTACGCCGCGCTGCGCGCCGGCACCCCGCTGACGCAGGCTGCTGCGGCGGCGTCGTCGGCCGTTTCGTCGAACGACGCCCGCCAGGTGTTCGGCGCACCCGCCGGGGGCATGGGGTCGTTGCCCGAGAAACTTCGCGAAGCCCTCGACGCCAGGGGAGTGGCGATCCGCACCGGGGCCACCGTCACAGACCTGCGTCGCGCCCTCGCGCACCGCGCCGGCTGGCACGTCGAGGTCGACGTCGAGGGCCTGCCCGAGCCGCATACGTTCGACGCCGTCGTCCTCGCGACGCCGGCGCCCGTCACAGCCCGATTGCTCGCCGACCTCGCGCCCGAGGCGGCCGACGCGCTCGCCGAGATCGAGTACGCCTCGATGGCCATCGTCACCTACGCGTTCGATTCGGCTGTCGCACAGCAGCTTCCGCAGGGTACGGGCTTCCTCGTCCCGCCCGTCGACGGCCGCACGATCAAGGCGTCGACGTTCTCGTCGATCAAGTGGCCGTGGCTCGCTGAGGCTGCCCCCGACGTCACGTACGTGCGGGTCTCGCTCGGGCGTCACCGCGACGACGCGATCCTCGAGGAGGGCGACGACGCCCTCGCCGCAGCGGGCTTGGCCGACCTCGAGCACGCCCTCGGCCACCCGCTGCCGACGCCGCGCGATCAGCACGTGCAGCGCTGGCAGGACGGGCTGCCTCAGTACGCCCTGGGCCACCTGGCGCGCATCGAACGGGCTGAGGACGCGCTCGCCGACCTGCCCGGACTCGCTGTCGCAGGGGCCGCGATGCACGGTGTCGGCATCCCCGCGTGCGTCGCGACGGCCCGCGCGGCCGCCGATCGCGCCGTCACCTCGAGCGCGCCCCGCGCCTAGACTCTCCACCAGAATCCGAAGAAGTGCCACGACAAGGAGGCGGACGATGACGTCCGAGACGAACACCCCCGCAGACACCGCGAGCAAGGCCGAACCGAAGCACGTCATGGTCGATCGCATCAACGGTTCGCTCGTGTACGCGATGTGGTCGGTCTTCTCCGTCTCCAAGGAGATCGACGGCGACCGCGACGCCATCGCCACCGAGGCGCAGGCTTTCCTGGACTCGCTCGCCGACAAGGGCGTCACCGTCCGCGGCGCTTATGACCTCGCCGGCCTGCGCGCCGAGGCCGACCTCATGCTGTGGATGCACAGCGAATCCGTCGACGAACTGCAGAGCGCCTACCGCGGATTCCTCGCGACGCAGCTCGGGCGTCACCTCACGCCGTTCTGGTCGAACATGGCGATGCACCGTGTCGCCGAGTTCAACCGCGGGCACATCCCCGCGTTCATGGCCGACGAGCGTGCCCGCGAGTACATCTGCGTCTACCCGTTCGTGCGCAGCTACGACTGGTACCTGCTGCCCGACGAGGAGCGCAAGAAGATGCTCCACGACCACGGCATGGCCGCGCGCGAGTACCCCGACGTGCGCGCCAACACGATCGCCTCGTTCGGTCTCGGCGACTACGAGTGGATCCTCGCGTTCGAGGCCGACGACCTGCACCGCATCCTCGACCTCATGCGCGAGATGCGCTACACCGAGGCGCGCCGTCACGTGCGTCACGAGACCCCGTTCTTCACCGGCCCGATGACGACGATGGACAAGTTCGTCTCGCGTCTGCGCTGACGCTCTCGCGTGGCCGCGCGGGGCGAGGCAATCGTCGCCCGGTCATGACGAAGGCCCGGTTCGAGTTCTCACTCGAACCGGGCCTTCGTCATGCGGCCTCACCGCGCGTCCCGTCACGTCAGCACGTCAACGACGCGGGGGAGGCTGCGTCAGCGGGCGGCCTCCGTCGCGACGGCGTCGACGGAGCCGACCCACCACTGGTAGTGATCGAGCACGTCGTGCGCGATCTGTTCCTTCGTGTACGTGTCGATCTCGTACGTGCCGCCGCCGGGCACGACGACCTCGAGCTGGCACGAGGTGTCGTCGGCCTCCACCATGCGCGATCCGTACGAGGCGACCTTCACCCGTCGGATGTGCGTGAAGTAGTGGAAGTCGTCGAAACCGGGCCCCTGCGCGTGGACGGTGAGCGTCACCGTCCGCGCGACGTGACGGCTCGGATCCGCGTTCGTCTCGACGACGGCGTCGACGCCGCTGTTGCGCAGTTCGGCCGCGACCTCCTCGAGGGCCGGTTCGACGACACTCGTCATGCGCGTCTCGAGCGTGCGCAGCGAGACGGTGCCGAACTGGCGTGCCAGCCGGTTGCGCCACGAACCCTGCGTCGGCGCGGGTGGCGCCGACACGATCGACGAGCGCAGCGAAGCGCGCAGCGCGTCGCTCTGACGCCGCTCGCCCTCGAGCGCGCGATGCAACCCGATCATGACGAGCACCATGACGACCGCGAACGGCAACCCCATGACGACGGTCGCCGACTGCAGCGCCTTGATGCCGCCGACGACGAGCATCGCCACCGTCAGCAGACCGGTCGCGGCGGCCCACAGGATGCGAACCCACGGCTTCGCGTCCGTCTCCGGGTCGGGCAGCGTCGACGAGAGGTTCGCCATGACGAGCGCGCCGGAGTCGGCCGAGGTCACGTAGAACAGCAGGCCGACGAACGTCGCGAGCCCGATGATGAACGTCGCGGCCGGGTACTGCTGGAGCAGGTCGAAGAACCCCGTCTCCGGCGCGTTGACGGCCGATTCGCCGAACGCCGCGTCCCCGCCCCGGATGCGCTCGATCGCGCTGTTGCCGAACATCGTCACCCACATGACGATGTAGAGGAACGGGATCGTCAGCGTGCCGGTGACGAACTGCCCGATCGTGCGCCCCTTCGAGATGCGCGCGAGGAACATGCCGACGAAGCTCGCCCAGGCGATCCACCAGGCCCAGAAGAACAGCGTCCAGCCGTTCATCCAGTCGGCGGGGTAGTCGTAGGCCATCGTGTCCATCGTCATGCCGGGGAACATCGAGACGAAGTCGCCGACGTTCATGACGGCGGCGCGCAGCAGGAACGACGTGTCGCCGAACACGAGCACCCAACCCGCGAGCAGCAGCGCCAGGATGACGTTGAGCTGGCTGAGGATGCGGATGCCCTTGTCGACGCCGGACGTCGCCGAGATCGTCGCCATGACGACAGCGAGGACGACGAGGCCGATCTGCACCGGCAGGCCCTGCGGCGCGCCGAACAGCACGTCGAGGCCGACGTTGAGCATGACGACACCGATACCCAGGCTCGTCGCGACACCGAAGATCGTGCCGAGGACGGTGGCGATGTCGACTGCGTTGCCGATGCCACCCTTGATGCGCTTGCCGAAAAGCGGATACAGCGCTGAACGGACCGCGAGCGGCAGCCCCTTGCGGTGGGCGAAGTAGCCGAGGGCGAGGCCCATCAGCGTGTACATGCCCCACCCGGTGATGCCGTAGTGGAACAGCGTCCACACCGTCGCCTCACGCGCTGATTCGACGGTGCCGCCCTTGCCGGTCGGCGGGTTGAGGTACTGCGTCGCCGGTTCGGCCACCGCGAAGAACATGAGGTCGGTGCCGATGCCGGCGGCGAACAGCATGCACGCCCACGAGAACGTCGAGTACTCGGGCCGGTCCGAGTCGGCGCCCATGCGCACCTTCGAGTGACGCAGCGCGATGTACGCGACGAAGACGAGCGTCGCCGTCGCGAGCAGGATGTAGAACCAGCCGAACCAGTCGCCCATCCACGCCGTCAGATCACCGAGCTGCTTCTCGGCGGTCTTGGGCGCGACGAGGCACCATCCGGCGACGAGGACGATGAAGACGGCCGTGCCGCCGAGGACGACAGGCTTGACCTTGGGGTCGACGACCTGTTCGTCCTCGGCGGTGACGGTGGCGGGGCTGCTCACGGCTGCTCCGCCATCACCTTCGCGGCGCTCGGGATCTCGTCCTTGGCGTCCCAGGCGTCGTTGCGGGGGTCACCCTGGGGCCACAGCGGCATCCCGGCCTTCGCGCGGTAGACCGGCGGGTCCTGCGGCTCGAGCATCGTGTTGCCGGCGATGAGGTCGGCGGCGCGCTCGGCGACCATCATGACGGGCGCGTAGATGTTGCCGTTCGTGATGCTCGGGAAGACCGAGGCGTCGGCGACGCGCAGGCCCTCGGTGCCGTGCACCTTCATCGAGTTCGGGTCGACGCACGACATCTCGTCGGTGCCCATCTTGACCGAGCAGCTCGGGTGCAGGGCCGTCTCCGCGTCCTTCGCGATCCAGTCGATGATCTCCTGGTCGGTGGCGCAGTCGGGCCCGGGGCTGATCTCGCCGCCGTCGAACGAGGCGAACGCGGGCTGCGACAGGATGTGACGCGCGGTGCGCACGACCTCGACCCACTCGCGACGGTCGTTCTCCGTCGACAGGTAGTTGAACAGGATGCTCGGGTGCTGCTTCGGGTCGGCGTTCTTGATGCGCACGTGACCGCGCACGTCAGAGTTCATCGGGCCGATGTGCACCTGGTAGCCGTGCTCGTGGTCACCGCCGGTGCCGTCGTAGCGGACGGCGACGGGCAGGAAGTGGAACATCAGGTTGGGGTACTGGACGTCCTCGTTCGTGCGGAGGAAGCCGCCGGCCTCGAAGTGGTTGGAGGCGCCGACACCGGAGTTGAGGAACAGCCACTGCGCACCGATGTACGGGGCCTTCCACTTCTTCAGCCACGGCTGGATGGAGACGGGCTGCTTCGACTCGTGCTGCAGGTACACCTCGAGGTGGTCCTGGAGGTTCTCACCGACTCCGGGCAGTTCGACGCGCGGCGTGACGCCGGCCTCGCGCAGGTACTCGGGGTTGCCGACGCCCGAAAGCTACAGCAGCTGCGGGGTGTTGAACGCTCCACCGCACAGGATGACCTCGCCGGCGTCGACGCTGTGGTGACGACGGCCGCCGCGCACGAAGTCGACACCCGTGACGCGGTTGCCGTCCCAGCGCAGCTTCGTGACGAACGACAGCGTCGCGATGTCGAGGTTCTTGCGGTTCTTGATCGGCCACAGGTACGAGCGCGACGCGCTCATGCGCGAGCCGTTGAACGTGTTGTGGTCGAAGGGCGCGAAGCCCTCCTGGCGGTAGCCGTTGACGTCGTCGGTCAGCGCGTAGCCGGCCTGCTGCGTCGCCTCGAAGAAGGCCTGGAACAGCGGCGACGACGCGGGGCCGCGCTCGAGCACGAGGGGGCCGGAGCCGCCGCGCCAGGCGTCAGCGCCGGCGAGCGTCGTCTCCATGCGCTTGAAGTACGGCAGGCAGTGCTTGTAGTCCCAGTCCTGCATGCCCTCGAAGGACGCCCACTTCTCGTAGTCGCCGGGGTTGCCGCGCTGGAAGATCATGCCGTTGATCGAGCTCGAGCCACCGAGCACCTTGCCGCGCGTGTGCGCGACGCGGCGGCCGCCCATGTAGGGCTCCGGGTCGGTCTCGTACTTGTAGTCGTACAGCGGGTTGCCCGAGGGGAACATGAGCGCGGCGGGCATGTGGATGAGCGGGTCGAACTTGAAGTCGGCGCGCCCGGCCTCGAGGACGAGGACGCTCGTGCCGGCGTCCGCCGAGAGGCGGTTGGCGAGGGCGGAACCGGCGGATCCACCGCCGACGATGACGTAGTCGTAACGCTTCTTCATGGTGTCTCTCCTGATCGTTCGATCGGTCTCGGTGTCGTGGGTGCGCTCAGGCCTGCTCGCGACCGGAGAACCAGTCGGCGGGCGCGGGGCGCGTGTTGTGCCAGATGTGCTTGGTCTCGACGTACTCGCCGAGGCCGGCCTCACCGAGTTCGCGGCCGATGCCGCTCTGCTTCATGCCGCCCCACTCGGCCTGCGGGACGTAGGGGTGGTAGTCGTTGATCCAGATCGTGCCGTGACGCAGACGCTTCGCGACGCGCTCCGCGCGGCCGGCGTTCTCCGTCCACACCGCGCCGGCGAGGCCGTAGATCGTGTCGTTCGCGATGGCGACGGCGGCGTCCTCAGCCTCCTCGCGCGTGGCGCCGGAGAACGTCTCGACCGTGAGGACGGGGCCGAACGACTCGTCGTGGACGCACGCCATCGAGGCGTCGCACGCGTCGAGGATCGTCGGGAGGTAGTAGGAGCCCTTCGCGAGCTCACCCTCGCCGCGCTTGCCTCCGGTGCGCAGCACGGCGCCGTCGGCGACGGCCCGCTGCACGTAGGCGTCGACCTTCTCGAGGTGGGCCTCGCTGATGAGCGGGCCCGTCTCGGCGTCGTCGTCGAACGGGCCGCCGAGGCGGATCAGCTCGCAGCGACGCACGAGTTCGTCGACGACCTCGTCGTGGATCGACTCCTCGACGATCAGACGCGCACCGGCGGAGCACACCTGGCCCGAGTCGAGCATGATCGCGGTCAGGGCGTTGTCGATGGCGGCGGGCAGGTCGGCGTCGGCGAAGACGACGTTGGGGTTCTTGCCGCCGAGTTCGAGAGCGACCCGCTTGACCGTCGGGGCGGCCGCGGCCATGATCGCGCGGCCGGTGACGACGCCACCGGTGAAGGAGACGAGGTCGACCTCCACGTTCTCCGTCATCTCGACGCCGACGCTCGAGCCCGGGCCGAGGACGAGGTTCGCGACGCCCGCGGGCAGGCCGGCCTCGGCGAGGGCGTCCATGAGCCACATCGCGCTCTGCGGCGTCAGTTCGGCGGGCTTGAGGACGAACGTGTTGCCCGCCGCGAGCGCCGGTGCGACCTTCCACGCCGTCTGCAGCAGCGGGTAGTTCCACGGCGTGATGAGCGAGCACACACCCACGGGCTCGGTGACGACGCGGCTCGACACGTCCGGCATGCCCGTCTCGACGACGCGGCCGGCGTGCTGCGTCGTCAGCGCCGAGAAGTGGCGGAAGACACCGATGATGTCGTCCATGTCGATGAGCGACTCCGCGTAGCGCTTGCCCGTGTCCTGCGACTCCATGCGCGCGACCTTCTCCTTGTCCCGCTCCAGCAGGTCGGCGAGTTTCGCGAGCAGGGCGGCGCGCTCGGGGGCGGGCGTGTTCGGCCACTCACCCGAGTCGAACGCGCGACGTGCGGCGGCGATGGCCTTCGCCGCGTCCTCGGCCCCGGCCTCGTCGACGACGATGACCTCGCTGCCGTCGGCCGGGCAGGTGATGGTGCGCTTCTCGCCGGACGCTGCGGCGACCCATTCGCCGTCGATGTACAGGGTGTTCATTCGGCCTCCTCGTGCTCGGTGCGTGACGCAGGCGACGAGCCGGCCGCCCTGGGTGCGGGTGTCTCGTGACGTGCGCGACGCGGGTCTGGCCTGCCCGTGCGACGGGACGGGCGGGTGGCCAGAGGGAATATAACGTGCGTTATCGACACCAGGATAACGCACGTTATATTCTGGTGATGTGAACACCCGAACACCCGTGCGCGAACGGCTGCTGGACGCGGCCGATTCGCTCCTCTTCATCGAAGGTGCCTTCGCGACGCCCGTCGACACGATCCTCAAGCGCGCGGGCGCATCGCCGCCCAGCCTCTACGCCCACTTCGGCAACAAGGAGGGGCTGATCGCCGCGGCGCTGCGACGTCGCCTGAACATCTGGACCCAGGTGTGGGACGACGCGATCGCCGCCGCCGCCGATGATGAGGAACGCCTGCTCGCGCTGTGGCCGGCGCTCGCGACCTACCAGGCGGAGCGCCTGCCCGAGCGGTGGTGCGCGTTCAGCGGGACGAGCGCCGCCATCGTCAACCCTGGCCCAGATCTGCGCGCCGTGCTCGAGGAGGAAACGGCGCTACTGCGCGACAGGCTGCTGGCGTACAGCGAACCCGTTGCAGGGGCGGCGGCGGCGCACCTGGCGTCAGCGCTCATGACGATCTACGCCGGGACGCTCGCGCTCATGCTTCGCGAACCGTACGAGGACGCCCTCGAGGAGGGGCGACGTGCCGCCGAGATGCTGGTGCGCTCGTATCGCGTCGCGCGGGAGCGGGCGGTCTGAGATTGGAGCGCCGCTCGTGCTCGCGCGTGGGCCGGCGGACAGGGCGCGGTGACGCAGACTGCACGAGAAATGCGCATCTGCACGAGGAATGTGCGGCACATTCCTCGTGCAGATGCGTAATTCTCGAGCAGATCCTCCGCGGCAGGGTGGGGCTACGTCAGGATCGGGTGTGGCGACCGTCAGTTCGTGGCGGGCCGCAACGTCATGCTGATCGAGTTGATGCAGTAGCGCTCGTCGGTCGGCGTCAAAAAACCTTCACCGCGGAAGACGTGGCCGAGGTGGCTGTCGCACTTCGCGCAGCGCACCTCGGTGCGTACCATGCCGTGGCTGCGATCCTCGATCAGACGGACGTTGTCAGCATCGGCGGGCGCGAAGAACGCGGGCCAGCCGCATCCGCTGTGGAACTTCTCGCGGCTCGTGAACAGTTCGGCGCCGCAGGCGCGGCACGCGTAGACGCCCTCTGTCTCGGTGTCGGTGTACTCGCCACGGAAGGCCGGCTCGGTGCCGCCCTCGCGCAGGACGGCGTACTCGGCGGGGGAGAGCGTGGCTCGCCAGTCCTGCTCGGACGTCGGGGTGGTCGGGTCGCTCATCGAAGAACCTCCTGGACGAGGGCGTCGGCGCCGCCGAGTGGCGGGCCGTGGGGTGTCGAGTCATGGTTGGTGGAGCGGTGAGCCCTTTCGCACGGCTGGCAGCGTCCCCCGAGCAGGGGGCGGCCTGACATACGGTTCGGGCCCACGTCAGCGTCAACCATGTTGGGCGCCGGTTCGTTCCCGCAGGACGCAGTCGCCGCAGACCACGTCGCGTGAGTTGCCCGGCAGTCGATAGAGCTGACAGCAGCTGTGACGGCGAAAGCTCACCGTCCCGATGCGGCCGTCGGTCAGCGGTCGGCCCCGGGCTGCGGTCAGTGCCGTGAGGCAGGCGTCGGCGATCTGTCTCACCGCCGTCGACTGGCCGGGATCGACCCTGACAACGGTGCGCGCCGCGCCATGGAGCGCCGACGCCACGTTGCCCCAGGCAATCGAAGCTGACGGCGTCAGCGCGGTCGACGTCAGGGGAATCGCCAGTCGATCGACGAGGGCGCGGGCGAAGTGATCGACCCTCGTGTTGACGGTGGCGCTCGCGTCGCTGGCGGCGTGCGCGACGGGGGTGGCGGCCACCGGCCGGGCACTCCATTCGGGGGAGAGCGCCAGCGGAAACGTGGTCGTGCCGTCGTCCTGCCAGAACAGTTGGTCGAGCGTGGGGACGCAGGCACCTCTCGAGCCCCCGGAGGATGTATTCCGCAGCGCTGACGCGATCCACGGCGACAGCACCCGCGCGCACACCCCGAGGTGCAACACGGCGCGGAGCGCACGGACGTCGACATCATCGGAGTGAGGAGAACCGGCAGCGGCCGTCCGCTCGCGAGCTCGGTCGATCCACGCGCCCAGGGCGCCACGGGACGCGAGGTCGGCGCCGAGGAGCCGCCAATCCGCCCCCGGCGTCATGGCATCCACGCGGAAGAACGGGCCCAGGTCGGGCTCGCTCACGCGGGAGGCGGAGGGGGACGGCATGCCTCAACCCTGCCAAGGCGAGTGGGGCGAGGCAACGCGGGGCGGGCATCCGTCGCCTACGCTTCGAGCATGGCGTCCACCGCAGTGACCCTCGAGATTCCCGGCCCCGACGGCGAGGAGCGCACCGTCAGGGTGTCGAGTCCCGACCGCGTCGTCTATCCCGACGACGGGGTGACGAAGCTCGACCTCGTCGAGTATGTGCTCGCCGTGGCCGAGCCGTTTCTGCGCTGGAGCGGCGATCGGCCTGTCGCGTTGGAGCGTTACCCGAAGGGGCTGGCGGACAAGCCGTTCTTCAGCAAGAACCCGCCCAAGGGTGCGCCGAGTTACGCGCGCAGTGTGATGTGCACGTACCCGAGCGCCCGGGCGCACGAGCAGCTCGTCCTCGACGAGCCTGCGATGCTCGCCTGGTGCGTGCAGATGAACACGGTGACGTTTCATCCGTGGCCCGTGCGCGCCGAGAACAACGACAATCCTGACGAGCTGCGCATCGACCTCGACCCGCAGCCGGGGCGCGATTTCGCTGATGCGGTCGAGGCGGCGTTCGCGCTCAAGGAGCTCATGGAGTCGCTGGGGTTCACGCCGTTCGTCAAGACGTCCGGCAACCGTGGCGTCCATGTGTATGCACGCATCGCGCCGACGCGGGAGTTCCTCGACGTGCGTCACGGTGTCATCGGCATTGCGCGCGAGTTGGAGCGTCGGCTGCCCGATCTGGTGACGACGGAGTGGTGGAAGGAGCTGCGCGGCGAGAAGGTGTTCGTCGACTTCAACCAGGCGAACCGCGACCGGACGATCGCCGCGGCGTATTCGCCGCGGCCGCTGCCGGGTGCGCCGGTCTCGATGCCGGTGGCGTGGACGCAGCTGCGTGACGTCACGCCGCCCGACTTCACGGTGCGCACCGTGCCCGGCATCGTCGCTGCGGACGGTGACGAATGGGCGCCGGCGCCGGGGGAGTCGATGAACGACCATGTCGGTGACGTCGACGCGGCCATCGCGCTGTGGGACGCCGACGTCGAACGCGGCCTGCCCGAGCTGCCGTTTCCGCCCGATTACCCGAAAATGCCCGGTGAGCCGCCGCGCGTGCAGCCGAGCCGCGCCAAGAAAGACGCGCCGTGACGCCGTGGCTCGAGACCGAGCGGCTCGTGCTGCGCGAACCGTCGGACGCCGACGTCGAAGCGTGCTGCGCGAACCGCCGGACGCCGACGTCGACGCGTGCTGGCGCATCCACGGGGATCCGCGGACGTATGCCCATCTGCCGTCGGGGCACATGAAGGAGGCCTCCGAGGCCGTCGACCTCATCGCGTCGTGGCGCGCGCCCTGGCGTCAGCACAGGTTTGGGTACGCAGCGGTCGTCGACGACACGGGCGAGGTCGTCGGTTTCTGAGGCGTAGAGCTGCGTGACCTCGGTGGCGAGCCCGTGCTCAACCTCTACTACCGCTTCGACGCCGACCACTGGGGCCCGGGTTACGCGACCCAGGCCACCAGCGCCGTCGTCGAATGGGCGCTGCGCCAGGGGCCTGACGCGCCGCGCGTCGCCGTCATGGCGACGAACAACCCGGCGTCAGCGCGGGTGGCGGAGCGCGTGGGGCTGTAGCTCAGCGACCGCCAGCACGATCGCGACCCCGTCGAACACGTCATCTGGGAGGCGCCGCGAGCGACGTAGTCGTGCGACGCGTGCGTTGCCACGTCGAGCCCAGCGGCGAGGTTGCTCGCGGTCGCGCGACGCGATGGGCGACAGCCGTAGGGGTGCGTGGAGTATTCGATGGGGTGCGGCTCTGTGACCCAGTCAACTCTAATTGACACGCCCTGCTGCGCGACCTAGCCTCAAGGCATGCCCAAGATCAGTAAGCCCCTGCCCCAGGAACTGCGCGGAATCTCCGAGAAGTCCGTCGAAGAGGCGGCCGCGCGCATCATGGAGGGCTTCCGGGTGCAGACGCACCTGTTCACCAAGGACGAGCTCGAGGGGCTCGCCATGCTCAACAACCTCATGTCCGACACGATCAAGTGGGTCGTCGCCGAGCGTCGCGCCAAGGGCGACTCGTGGGCCCAGATCGGCGAGAGCCTCGGCATCAGCAAGCAGGCGGCGCAGCAGCGCTTCGGCAAGAAGGCCGACAAGCCCGTCGTCGACGAGAACATCGCGCTGGCGGGCTGACGCGCTCGCCTGTGCACATCTGCGATCTTCGTCCATATTCACGCCGGCGTCCGTTGGGGCCTGCTGGCTTGCGAATGTGGACGAAGATCGCAGATGTGGACGCAAATCGCGAAAGGAAACGGGATTCGCGAAGGGGACAGGAATCGCAGAACGGTCGTCGTCGGGGGAGTAGGGACGACGGGGGAACGATGACGACGGGGATGCCGGGGCGCTGGGCGTGACGACGAACGGGCGTGACGGCGAACCAGGCGCGGCGTGGTCAGCCGCGTCGCAGCACCTCTCCGAGGTCGTAGTCGGGGGCGCGTTCGACCTGCTCGAGAGTGCAGGAAGTCGGCTCGCGGTCGGGGCGCCAGCGCAGGAACGTCACGGCATGACGGAAGCGGTTGCCCTCCAACTGATCGAACGCGACCTCGACGACGCGTTCGGGGCGAAGGGGCACGAACGAGACGTCCTTCGAGCTGCTGAAGCGTGAGCGATCCGTCTCACCGTGCGCGGCGTTGCCGTCGGCGTCGCGCACGACGAGCGGGGCGAGTTCGTCGACGAGTTCGCGCCGTCGCGCCGCCGTGAACGCGCTGATGCCCCCGACGTTGTGCAACTCGCCGTCCGCGTCGGCGAGCGCGAGCAGCAGCGATCCGACGCCATCGCCGCTCTTGTGCACGCGATAACCGACGACGACGGCTTCGGCCGTGCGCTTGTGCTTGATCTTGAGCATCGTGCGCTTGCCCGGCTCGTAGACGTCGGAGCGACGCTTCGCGACGACGCCGTCGAGCCCCGCGCCCTCGAACTGCTCGAACCAGCGACGTGCCTCGTCGGCGTCGCGCGTCGTGCGCGTCAGGTAGACCGAATCGCTCGTCGGCCACTGCGCGAACAGCGCCTCCAGACGCGCGCGACGTTTCTCGAACGGCTCGCCCATGACGTCGTCGTCGCCCTCGGCGAGCAGATCGAACGCGACGAACTGCGCCGGCGTCTCGGCGGCCAACTTCTCGATGCGCGACGCGGCGGGGTGGATACGTGCGCTGAGCGCGTCCCAACTGAGCCGCTCATGCCCGGGCGAGCCCTGACGCAGCACGATCTCACCGTCGAGGACGACACGCTCGGGCAGCGCCAACTTCAGCGCCTCGACGAGTTCCGGGAAGTAGCGCGTCAGCAACTTCGAGCCGCGTGAGTGCAACTCGACGTCGTCGCCGTCCCGCGCGACGATGCAGCGGAAACCGTCCCACTTCGGTTCGTAGGTGAACTCGTCACCCTCCGGCACGCTCGTGACGGCCTTCGCGAGCATCGGTTGGACGGGCAGTGTGATGGGCAAGCTCATGCCACCCATTGTCGCCCCATCCGTGTCGCCGCGGCCCGTGCTTCGGCGCTGCGCCGATCCGAGATGAGGCGTCGCTCATGACCAGCACGACCGGAACGCGCGCAGCGGCACACCCCCGGCCACGGGCGAGCGAGCGAGCGGTCGCCGAAGCCGGAAGCGTCCCGACAGCGGGGTGGTCGGCGCGACGAACACCGTCGATCACCGATGAACGAACGGGGCGCTCGAGGCAGCTGAAGGCGCCCGACGGCGTGAGGCCGCCGCGATGAAACAATGGGGGAGTGAAGCGTTTCAGTAGCCGCCAGTCCGTCGTGCTCGGTCTCGGAACGGGCGCGGCGCTCGCCGCGATGACGAGCGCGGCGTCCGTCACCATCGCGGCGGTCTTCGCGCGCAAGCTCGTCACACCTGAGAAGGAAAAACCGAACGACGCGAACGTCGTGACCGTCCGTCACGGCCTCGACGGGGTGGCCACGAGCGCAGTCTTCGCGCCGAGCGTCGAATCCCTCGCGCCCGGCCGCTACGGGCTGTACTGGGACGACGAACGCGGCCACGCTCGCATCGGCGAGATCCTCGGTCACACCGACGCGGGCTGCGTCATCCGGGCCGTCGACGCCGTCACGCGTGGCGAGCTCCTCCCGGGCCCCGCCCGCTGGAGCGGCTGGTACGTCGACGGTTCGCCCCAGGACGCGTACGGCATCCGAACCGAAGAACTCGCGCTTCCCACCGTCAACGGCCGCGCGCCGGCGTGGGTGACGCGCGCCGGCGACGGCACCCGCTGGGCGGTTCTCGTCCACGGCCGCGGCGCCCGTCGCGGGGAGACGTTGCGCGCCGTCCCGGTGCTCACCGACCTCGGCATCTCGTGCATCATCCCGAGCTACCGCAACGACTCCGACGGGCCCGCCAGCAGCGACGGCAAGTACGCCCTCGGACTCACCGAGTGGGAAGACGTCGATCTCGCCCTCGAGTTCGCGCTGCGGGAGGGCGCGCGCAGCATCGACCTGCTCGGCTGGTCGATGGGCGGCGCGATCGTCATGCAGGTACTCGCGCGCAGCGGCCACGCGGGGGCGGTGCGTCGCGTCGTCCTCGACGGGCCGGTGCTCGACTGGGCCGACGTCATGGCTCACCATGCGCGCGCCAATCGGCTGCACCCGCGCCTCGCCGACCTCGCGGCACGTCTGTTGGGCGGCAACCGATCGAGCCGGCGGATGACGGGGCTCGCGCAGGCGATCGACGTCACGCTGACGAACTGGGTCGCGCGCGCCGACGAGCTGACGAAGCCGATGCTCGTCATCCACTCCGTCGACGACGAGTTCGTGCCCTACGGACCGAGCGCGGAGCTCGCACGACTGCGCCCTGACATCGTCACCTGGCGGCCCTGGGAGCAGGCCCGACATGTGCGCGAGTGGAACACCGACCCGGCCCGTTGGGAGCGATACGTCCGCGAGTTTCTCGCTCGCTGAGGGCCGTTCGTACGCCTGATCGCTGCGGAACGTGCGGGTGGTGGTCGCTCTGTCGCCGACGAGCGTTGAATCGGCGTCCTTCGAAAGCGTTGCGCCCCAACGGATCACCGTGATCTCGCCGAATCGCTTGTCCGTGCGGAAGCGAAGTGCATGACAACGCCGGTCGCGTCTGCCACGATGACTGGTATGTCCAAGAAGGCCAAGAGCGAGTCGCCCGAGGCGCCCGAGAAGGCAGCGAAGAGCGCCTCCGCGTCGTCGAAGGCCGCCACCAAGAGCGACACGACCAAGTCGGCGAAGGAGGCGGGTACGTCGTCGAAGACGTCCGCCAAGACTACGGCCGTCGGGGGAGCGTCCACGAAGACCACGACGTCTGACGCGCAGCCGAAGAAGAAGTCCGCTGACAAGGCGTCGAAGAAGTCGTCCTCGAGCAAGAAGTCGGCTGACACGACGGCGAAGTCCGACGCGACGAAGAAGTCCGAGGCGACGAAGAAGTCCGAGGCGAGCGCGGCCAAGACGGCGGCCACGTCGAAGACCGCCGAGACGGAGGCACCGACGGCGAAGGGCGAGAAGAAGGCGGAGAAGTCGGCGTCCGACGCCACGTCCGAGGCGAAGAACGTCGACACGTCGACGAGCACGGCTCGCCTTGCGCCCGCCAAGGTGGCTCGTCTCAAGCAGGCCGAGGAGGTCATCGCCAACGTCGGCCGTGACAAGGCGACGCGCAAGGAGACGAAGAAGTTCAAGGCCGTCAAGAGCGACTTCGCCTCGGCGCTGCGCGTCGGTGAGGGGTTCGTCCTCGCCGACCTGGACGCGTCGTCGACGCCCGCGTTCGACGGCGGGCCCAAGAAGGCCGAGAAGGTCATGCGCAAGACGGGCGACGAGCTCGCTGACCTGCAGGAGCGGCTCTACGCGAGCGAGCGTCACCCCGGCGGGCGCAGCGTCCTGCTGCTCGTGCAGGGCATGGACACCTCCGGCAAGGGCGGCATCATGCGTCACGTCGTCGGCACGATGGACCCACAGGGCGTCGAGCTGACGGCCTTCAAGACGCCGACGAAGGAAGAGCAAGCGCATCCGTTCCTGTGGCGCATCCGCAATGCGCTGCCCAAGCCCGGTTATGTCGGGGTGTTCGACCGTAGCCAGTACGAGGACGTCCTCGTCGTGCGTGTCCACGACCTCGTCTCGCGACCGGTGTGGATGCGTCGCTACGGCCAGATCAACGCGTTCGAGGAGTCGGTCGTCGCGAATGGCACGACGATCATCAAGGTGATGCTCCACATCTCCGCCGACGAGCAGAAGGCGCGCCTTGCCGAGCGTCTCGAGGACCCGGAGAAGTTCTACAAGTTCAACCCGGGCGACCTCGTCGAACGCTCCTACTGGAGTGAGTACCAGGAGGCCTACCAGGCGCTGCTGGAGAAGACGTCGACGGACGTCGCGCCGTGGTTCGTCGTCCCGGCCGACAACAAGTGGTATGCGCGTCTTGCCGTGCAGCAGCTCGTCCTCGAGCACCTGCGCGCCCTCGCCCTCGAGTGGCCGGAGGCGACGTTCGACGTCCCCGAGCAGCGCGCTCGCCTCGAGAAGCTCTGACGTCCACGCCGCGGGCCGGGTCCGTACGAGCACGGCCGGCGGCGCGCCAGGCACGAGAAGACGAACATGACGAGGGGCTGACCGGTTCGATCGAACCGGTCAGCCCCTCGTCATGCGTTCGTCAGCTCTCTGTGCGCGGCGCCTGCAGCACCGCGAGGGTGCGCGGGGGCAGCTTGACGGTGTCGCCGCCGCTCAGTTCGACGCCTTCCTCGGCGTCCTCGGGCAGGCTGGAGATGGCGAAGCTCCACTCCGAACCCTTCTTGACGACCTCGGGGATGACGAAGTGCGTCTCTTCGTGGCCGGGGTTGAACAGCAGCAGGAAGTGGTCGTCGACGACCGACTGGCCCTTCGCATCCTGCGCGTGGATCGCGTCACCGTTGAGGTAGACCATGATCGTGCCGGCTCCGGAGGCCCAGTCGCCGTCCTGCATCTCCTCACCGTTCGCGCCGAACCAGACGATGTCGCCCCAGTCGCTGCGCCCACCGTGCTCGGCGTCGCCGGCGAAGAAGCGTCGACGCTGGAACGCCGGGTGCGTGCGACGCAACGCGATGAGCTGCTGCGTGAACTCCAGCAATGAACGGCGACGGTCGTCGAGATCCCAGTCGATCCAGGAGATCTCGTTGTCCTGGCAGTACGTGTTGTTGTTGCCGCCTTGCGTGCGTCCCAGCTCGTCACCGTGCAGCAGCATCGGCACGCCCTGGCTCAGCATGAGCGTCGCGAGGTGGTTGCGAATCTGACGATCCCGCAGCGCGAGCACGCTCGCGTCGTCGGTCTCGCCCTCGACGCCGCAGTTCCAGCTGCGGTTGTGCGATTCGCCGTCGTTGTTGCCCTCGCCGTTGGCGTCGTTGTGCTTCTCGTTGTAGCTGACGAGGTCGCGCATCGTGAAGCCGTCGTGCGCGGTGACGAAGTTGATCGACGCGATCGGTCGACGCCCCGAGTGCGCGTACAGGTCGCTCGAACCCGTGAGACGGGAGGCGAACTCGCCGAGCGAACCCGGCTCACCACGCCAGTAGTCGCGCACGGTGTCGCGGTACTTGCCGTTCCACTCCGTCCACAGCGGCGGGAAGTTGCCGACCTGGTAGCCGCCGTCACCGACGTCCCAGGGCTCGGCAATGAGCTTGACCTGGCTGATCACCGGATCCTGCTGGATGATGTCGAAGAAGGCGCTCAACCGGTCGACCTCGTGGAACTGACGCGCGAGCGTCGCAGCGAGGTCGAAGCGGAAACCGTCGACGTGCATCTCGTTGACCCAGTACCGCAGCGAATCCATGATGAGCTGCAGCACGTGCGGGCTGCGCATGAGCAACGAGTTGCCCGTGCCCGTCGTGTCGAAGTAGTGCGCCTTGTTGTCGTCGACGAGGCGGTAGTAGTTCTCGTTGTCGAGGCCGCGGAAGCTCAGCGTCGGGCCGTTCTCGTTGCCCTCGGCGGTGTGGTTGTAGACGACGTCGAGGATGACCTCGATGCCCGCCTCGTGCAGCGCCTTGACCATCGCCTTGAACTCGGTGACCTGCTGACCGCGTTCACCACTCGCCGAGTACGCGTTGTGCGGCGCGAGGAAGCCGATCGTGTTGTAACCCCAGTAGTTCGTCAGGCCCTTCTCGACGAGCGTCGTGTCCTGAACGAACTGGTGCACCGGCATGAGCTCGATCGCCGTCACGCCGAGGTCGACGAGGTGCTGCACGATCGCGGGGTGACCGATCGCGGCGTACGTGCCACGGATCTCCTCCGGCACGTCCGGGTGCGTCATCGTCAGACCCTTGACGTGCGCCTCGTAGATGACGCTCTGGTGGTACTCGTGCTGCGGCGGGTGGTCGTGACCCCAGTCGAAGTAGGGGTTGATGACGACGCTCAGCATCGTGTGAGCGAGCGAGTCCTCGTCGTTGCGCTTGTCCTGCTCGAGGAAGTAGTAGCTGAACAAAGACTCGTCGCCGTCGATCTGACCCTCGATCGCCTTCGCGTACGGGTCGAGCAACAGCTTGTTGACGTTGCAGCGCTGCCCGTTCTCGGGGTCGTACGGGCCCTCGACGCGGTAGCCGTACCGCTGACCGGGCTGCACGCTCGGCACGTAACCATGCCAGACGTGACCGTCGACCTCCGTCAGCTCGATGCGCGTCTCGACCATGTCGTCGTCGACCAAACAGAGGAAGACCTTCTCGGCCGCTTCCGAGAAGATTGCGAAGTTGACGCCGGTGCCGTCGAACGTGGCACCGAGGGGGTAGGGCTTGCCCGGCCAGATATCCATGGCGTCTACCTAACCATGAAGTAGGACGCGCTCGTCGCACGCCGGTTCGGGCGTGGACACGGCTGCGGCGAGCCTCCCCGCCTTCCGCGACGAACGCCGCTAACGTGCTCGGGTGAGCGAGCAGGCGGAGCAGGATCAACCGTCGATGCTGCGTACCCGCGCCCGCCGCGTGGCGCGCCGCGTGCCCGGCCTCTACGCCGTGTGCCGCCTCGTGCTCGAGACGCTGCGTCAGTGCATGAGCTACCGCGTCACCGGCCTCGCCTCCGAGGCGGGTTTCTTCGCGTTGCTGTCCTTCCCGCCGCTCGTCTACGGCCTGCTCGGCGTCATGGGCTACGTCGGCGGCGCCCTCGGAGGACGTGCCGTCGACGACATTGTCCGCTCGATCGAGCGCTACCTCGAGGGGATCCTGTCGGGGGAGGCGCTGCAGAACGTCGTCATGCCGACGCTGCACGACGCGCTCGAGGGCGGACGCCCCGACGTCGTCTCCATCGGCTTCCTGCTGTCGCTGTGGTCCGGTTCGCGGATGATCAACGTCATCGTCGACACCATCTCGATCATGTACGGCCAGGGCGGCGTGCGCGGCATCGTGCGCGCCCGTGCGCTGTCGGTGACGTTGTACTTCGTCTCGTTGCTGTTCATCGGCGCCGTGCTGCCACTCATCGTCATCGGCCCGGATCTGCTCGGACGCATGCTGCCGCCCGGTCTGCTGTTCCTGCTGACGCTGTACTGGCCCGTCGTCGGCGCCATCACGATCGTCGGGTTCGCGACGCTCTACTACATCGCGACACCTGTGCGCACGCCATGGGTGCGCGACCTGCCCGGCGCCGGATTCACCCTCATCGCCTGGGTCATCATCTCGCTGTTCCTGCGCAGTTGGTTGTCGGCGTCCGTCGGCGGCATCTCGATCTACGGCCCGCTGGCGGCAGCGATCATCGCGCTGATCTGGCTGTACTCGTTGTCGATCGCCGTGCTCATCGGTGCCGCGCTCAACAGTGCCGTCGCGCGGCTGTGGCCCGTCGCCGCCGCGCCCGTCGGAGTGCGTGCGCGGACGCGTGGGCTCATCGAGGAACAGGTGGCCAAGGTGCGTTCACGGGCGGGCGACGACGCCCCGTACGACCAGGAGAACGAGACGTCGGCCGGCGCCAGGCATGGGCGCCCGTACGGCGAGCGAGCTGCCGTGGTGGATCGTGGGGCGCGGCCCGACGGTGGCGTGGTGACGCAGGGCGAAGCCGCCGCCGAGTCTGCTCGCCCCGACGACATGGCGCAGCGTCGCAGCGCGTGACGCGGCGTCCGCGCCGCCCACGTTGCGCGTGAACGTGAGCATCGGTTAGTGTGTCCTCTCGTTGCAGCGCGACAGCGCCGTAGCAGGCGGACATAGCTCAGTTGGTAGAGCGCAACCTTGCCAAGGTTGAGGTCGCCGGTTCGAGCCCGGTTGTCCGCTCTGTGTCTTCTTGGACACGCACGGTGCGAACCGTGTTCGGTGGAGTGGCCGAGAGGCGAGGCAACGGCCTGCAAAGCCGTCTACACGGGTTCAAATCCCGTCTCCACCTCGGGCGATTGGCGCAGCGGTAGCGCGCTTCCTTGACACGGAAGAGGTCACTGGTTCAAACCCAGTATCGCCCACCAGAACCGAACACAGCCACGATGCTCCCACGGCCCGGCCGTCGGGAGCATCGTGGCTGTTCCGCTGCAGGCTGCCAGCTGCCGGCTGGGCGAGAGATCCCGGGCCGGTGTGCGGGGGACGCCGTGGGCACGGGGCCCGGCGGCCATCGCCCGGAAAAGCGTCATGGATGACGCGTTGTGGGGCAATGTCGAGCGGCGCAGGCGGGCGGCGGCCATCGACCGACGTGCAGCGGGCCGGCCGGCTTTCCTTGGTGCGGCTCATGTGCGCATGATGGCGTCATGACGAATGAATCGAACTTCGACCTCGGCCCCATGGACGGCTACGCGGATCAGGCCCAGGCCGCCGACGACGTCACGGGCGAGGCGTACGAGAACATGCTCGACCAGGGGTTCACGACGCCGGAGCGCGAGCCGAACGTCGAGCGCTGGGAGAACGAGCATGAGACCCTCGACGAGCGCCTCGAGGAGGAGGTGCCCGACGTCGACCCCGACTCGGCGTACGGCAACCCCGACGGCGTTCCGTCACCTGACGACGAGTTCGACGACACGCGCGTCGGCCGCGTCGTCGCCCCCGACGAGGGCCTGGCGGAGGATCGCGAATCCGAACTCCTCGCCGAGGACGACGGTTTCGCGGGTGGCGCCTCGAGCGCTGAAGAGGCTGCGCTGCACTTCACGGACGGTCGCGACGCGGCGGGTTTCGACGACGGCATCGTCGACGAGCCCGGCGCCTGATCGAGCGGACGCAGAGTGCGAGGCCGCCGGAGCGTCGCGGTGCGCCGCCGTCAGCGGGATCCGAGCGTGAGGATGAGGTCGGCCATGCGCTGAGGGCGGTCGAGCATGACGAAATGGCCGGATCGCTCGAGGACGGCCTTCCGCACGTCTGCATCGGCGGCGATTTCGCGCGCCTGGCGCAGCACGGCGCGCACCCAACGGGTTGGCGTGCGTCGCTGCAGGCGCCCGTTGGCGGCGACGACGAGCGTCGGCAACTGCGGCGTCAGCGGTGACGTCGTGCGCAGCGCATGCAGCTGACGAACGCAGGACGAATATGCCGACAATTCGTGAAGACAGGTCTCGAGCACGCTGATCGACGCCATCTCGTCGCGCAGGCCGGGGACCGATCGCGCGAGTGAACGACGCGCGGGCACCGTCAGCGTGAGAATCGTGGGGCCGCAGACCCGCCAGGCAGCGACGGCCGGGCGGCTTCGCAGGGCCGCCACCAGGAGTCGTGCGCGTCGGCCCGATCGAGGCGTCTCGGGCTCGGCGGAGCCGTCCTCGGCGAGTGACCCGTCGAGCAGGACGAGGGCCGCGGCCCGCTCCGGGGCCATGCGTGCCGCGGCTTCCGCCACGACAGCCCCGAATGACCGACGAATGTGACAGGGCCCGTCACGCCCAGCGCGTCGAGCGCGTTCAGCAGGTGCGCTGCGTCGTCCTCGAGCATGGTCGGCGCGCCGGCCGTCGCCTCGGGCCGGTCGGCGTCCGCGCGTTCGACATCGGGACGTGCGGCCGCGCCAGGGTGCTCGACATCAAGGCGTTCGGCGTCAAGGTGCCCGGTGGCAAGTCGCTCGTCGGCGGGACGTTCGACGACGATGACGCGATGGGTGGCCGACAAGCATTGCGCGACAGGCGCCCAGTCCCACACGAACGACGCGATGCCGGGGGAACAGGCGAGCGCGGGCCCGTCGCCTGCGTCGAGAACGCGCGTCGCGCGCCCGGCCACGCTGATCATCGGGAAGCGCGCCGCGAAACGGCTCAGCAGGGGAGGCCGAGGATGACTCGGGACGCCCAGCGGTGCCCGGCCCGGCGAGTCGACGCGGCCCGCACCGTGGCGGCGCACCACGTCCGCACGGCGACGCGTTCGCGACGGCGGGTCGAGACGTGACCGACGGCCGCTGCGGCGTCGTGGTCGAGGCGCAGCCCCCGCCACACGATGCGCAGGCGGGCGTAGGACAGCGCGGAGATGACGACGAGCAGCACTCCCGAGAGGCCGTCGGTGGTGCGCAGGAGCGTCGCGGCTGGGCGTCCGGAGACGAAGTACGCCGAGGCGTACGACGGTCCACGGATGCAGCTGCGGATCGAGCGGCGGCGCGATGAGCCAGGTCAAGTACGCACGGCCGTGATGAGGCACAGTCGGCGTGAAGCCAGCGACATCCGTCGTCGCGATCGCGCACTCGTCGATCGGCGTGGGCGGGCCGCCGATCCCCGTCGACGCCATCGCTGCAGCCCATCGAGGGAGCGTCGGCGCGCAGGTCTGATCCTCGGATTCCGCGCGGGCGACCAGCGGACCGGCCGTCGGGCCGGACTCGAAGCGCCCGTCGTACCGGCCGTCGGGCCAACCTTGATCCGCCCGGATGCACCCCGGAGGCACGCACACGGGCAGTCCGCCGTCGACCCGGCCATGCCGATTTGGTGAACGCGCGATGAACCGGGTAACGTTCTCGTCGTTGCCGAGGGCGGAAAGCCCGAGGAAACAGGCGGACATAGCTCAGTTGGTAGAGCGCAACCTTGCCAAGGTTGAGGTCGCCGGTTCGAGCCCGGTTGTCCGCTCCATTCCCATATCTGGGGCGATTGGCGCAGCGGTAGCGCGCTTCCTTGACACGGAAGAGGTCACTGGTTCAAACCCAGTATCGCCCACCATCACATCAAGGCCTTCGGCGTGTCGCCGGAGGCCTTGATGCACATTCGGCCAAGACTGATCGAGACTCGCTCTCGCAGGAACCGTCTCCCTCAGGCAAGGGCCGAGCACGCAGCGTCCGTGACCGCCGCACGATCCAAGGGGAGCGCATGAGCGCCGAAGCCACGCACCGACCAGGAATCGCCCAGTGGACGACGTGGGCTCCGATCCTCGGAGCCGTCGTCCTCGCGGCCACATGGGAACGCAGCCTGCCGGGCGTCGTCGCCGTCCTCGTCACCGCGGCGTTGTTCGGAGCTGTTCTCGCCGCCGTCCACCACGCCGAGGTCATCGCCGCGAAGGTGGGCGAGCCGCTGGGGTCGATCGTCCTCGCGGTCGCCGTCACCGTCATCGAGGTGGGGCTTATCGTCACCCTCATGGCCTCCGGCAAGGACGGCGTCGAGACGCTTGCGCGCGACACGGTGTTCGCGGCGCTCATGATCACGATCAACGGCATCGCCGGTCTGTGCATCTTCCTCGGCGCGGGGCGCCGCGGCTTGGCACGCTTCAACCCGGAAGGGTCGGCGGCCGCGCTGGCGGGCGTCGTCACCGTCGCGGGGCTGTGCCTCGTGCTGCCGACGTTCACCTCGGCCCGCAGCGGGCCGGAGTTCTCGCCGTCGCAGCTCGCGTTCGCCGCGATCAGCTCGATCGGTGTGTACGCGATGTTCGTCCTCACCCAGACGGTGCGTCACCGCGACTTCTTCGTGCCCGTCGACCGCGCCGGCAAGCCGCTCGACGACGAGGGAGACGAGGACGCCCACGGCCCGGCCCCGTCGACGCGCGCCGCGCTCGTCAGCCTGGGCCTGCTCGTCGTGGCGCTCGTCGCTGTCGTCGGTCTGGCGAAGGTGCTGTCGCCGTCGATCGAACAGGCCGTCGACGCCGCGGGCTTCCCTCAGAGCTTCGTCGGCGTCGTCATCGCCCTCGTCGTGCTGCTGCCGGAGACGCTCGCCGCCGCGAAGTACGCGCGCGCTGGACGCGTTCAGAACAGCCTCAATCTCGCGTACGGCTCGGCGATGGCGAGCATCGGCCTGACGATCCCGACGCTCGCGGCGCTGTCGCCGTTCCTGTCGTCACCGCTCGAACTGGGCCTCGGCAGCATGCACATCGTGCTGCTCGTGCTCAGCCTCGTCGTCGGCATCCTGACGATCGTCCAGGGCCGCGCGACGCGGTTCTCCGGGTGGATCCTGCTCGTGCTGCTGTTCGCGTACGTTTTCCTCGCCGCGAATCCGTGACCCGCGTCGGGATAGCGCGCGACGGCGTGCGTCCTCGGTAGGTCGCCACGTGGCCGGGCTCATCCGCTGCGGCGCATCCGCCTGCGCGTGACGCGGCCGGACTACTGTGGCCTCTCGTGATCGACGCTCTCGCCGCCAGCACGGATCGTGCGCTCTTTCGCGACGTCACGGCGTGGGACGTCGAGGCGGTGACGTCGGATCCAGACGATCTCGAGCACGGTTTCCACGTCGTCGTGCAGATGTTCGAGGGCGAGCTGCTGGCCGCGCGCATGCGATCGGTGGTGTGGCACCCGACGCAGCCGTGGCGGGGGAGTGCGGCCCTGGCCGAGCCGCAGTCAAGGCCCGCGGAACGTGACGTCGAATGGCGATCGTCGCTGTCGCGCGACGCCTACTGCGACGGCGTCGAACGGATCCGCGAGCACATCGCGGCCGGCGACGTGTACCAGGTGAACCTCTGTCGGACGCTGACGACGGACGCCGCGCTCGACCTCGACGTCCTGTTCCGCGGCGTGCTCGCCCACAACCCGGCGCGTCACGCCGCGCGTATCGACATCGCGGGCCTGCCGCAGATCGTCAGCGCCTCGCCGGAGATGTACCTGGCGCGCGAGGGCGCCGTCATCAGTTCCGCGCCGATCAAGGGCACGTCGACGTGTCCGGAGACGATGCTCGCGAAGGACGTGACGGAGAACGTCATGATCACCGACCTCGTGCGCAACGACCTGCAACGTGTCTGTGTGCCCGGTTCGGTGCGCGTCGATCCGCTGCTCGAGATGCAACAGCACCCCGGCCTCGTCCACCTCGTCTCGACGGTGTGGGGCGAGGTCTGTGACGACGTGACGTGGGCGCGGCTGCTCAGCGCGACGGGGCCGCCCGGCTCGGTGTCGGGCACCCCCAAACGGCGGGCTCTCGACGTCATCGAATCACTCGAGGTGGGGGCGCGCGGGCCGTACTGCGGCGCCATCGGGTGGATCGACGCCGATCGGGGCGCCGCGGAGCTGGCCGTCGGCATCCGTACGTTCTGGCAGAAACCCGCCGGGGGTGGGGCTGCGGCCGCGAACGGGCACGGGATATCGTCTCCGTCGACCCACTTCGGGGTGGGCGCCGGGATCACGTGGGATTCGGTGCCTACGGCAGAATGGGATGAGACCGAACTGAAGGCACATCGCCTGCTCGCCATCGCGCGGGGCGCGGCACTGGAGGAGACACCATGAGCATCCGGATCTGGGTCGACGGTCGCCGCGTCGACGAGGGCGCGGCCATCTCACCGATCGACCACGGCATCACCGTCGGCGACGGCGTGTTCGAGACCGCCAAGATCGACGGCGGCCGCGTGTTCGCGTTGTCGCGTCATCATGATCGGATGGATCGCAGCCTCGCCGGCCTCGGCCTGCCGAAGCTCGATCGCGACCGCATCGACGAGGGCGTCAAGGCCGTGCTCGAGGGTGAGCACATCGACTTCGGGCGCCTGCGCTACACCGTGACCGGCGGCGTCGGCCCACTTGGTTCGGATCGCGGCGACGCCCCGCAGACGTACATCGTGACGGCGGGCGCCGTGCCGCGACCCGCGCCGACGACGAAGGTCGCGACGGTGCGCTGGACGCGCAACGAGAACTCGGCCGTCGCCGGGTTGAAGACGACGTCGTACGCGGAGAACGTCGTCGCGCTCGCCGCGGCGAAGGAGGCCGGCGCGAGCGAGGCGATCTTCTCGAACACGCTCGGCAACCTGTGCGAGGGCACCGGCTCGAATATCTTCGTCGTGCTCGGTGAGCGCGTCGTCACGCCGCCGCTCGAGGACGGCCCGCTCGCCGGCATCACGCGCGCGCTGACGATCGAGTGGGCGCGCGAGGCCGGCGTCGAGATCGCCGAGGAACACCTGAGCTTCGACGTGCTCGACGAATGCGACGAGGCGTTCGTCACCTCCTCGACACGCGACGTGCAGGGCGTGCACGCCATCAACGACCGGGCGCTGTGCGACGAGGGCACCCCCGGACCCATGACCTCGCGCATCGCGGCGATCTTCGCCGAGCGTCAGGGCGAGCTGCTCGGCTGACGGCGTGTTCCCGTCGGGTGTGCCTCGGCGCGGGGTCCCCTCGACACGGGACGGCGCGATGTCGTGGCGGTTGATGTGGGTTGACGTCGGTTCACGCCCGGCCGTGAAGTCTCCCGCGCGCGGCGTTGGAATGGTCGGCTCAGGCGCCCCCCGTTAGGCTTGGCTGTCATGAGCTCGACGACCTCCGCCCGCGACGCTGATTCCCGCGATTCTCGAGAGCCCGGGCAGGGCGAGGAGCACGACTGGGAGTGGCGTCGACGCATCCGCGCCAACCCGAAGAGCGCGCGACTGTACCGCATCGGCGTCGGTGTGCTCGGCGCAATCGTCGTCATCGTGGGCATCGTGCTGCTGCCGTTTCCGGGGCCGGGCTGGCTCGTCATCTTCCTCGGCCTCGGCATCTGGGCGAGCGAGTTCGAGCGCGCGCAGCGGCTGCTCGGCTGGGTACGCGCGAAGGTGCAAGCGTGGTGGGACTGGCTCGAACGCAAGGGCTGGTGGGCGCAGGCGCTGGCCGGTCTCGCGACGTTCGCGCTCGTTGTCGCGATCTTCTGGGCGATGTTCGCGGTGTCCGGGGTGCCGGGATGGTTGCCGGACTTCGCCGAGAACTGGCTCGACGACGTGCCGGGGCTCAGCGGCTGACGCACCGGCCCGTTTGGTGTTCATCGACGCCGTGGGCTAGTGTTTCCCGCGCACCACACGGATGTATAGCTCAGTTGGTTAGAGCGTTCGCTTCACACGCGAGAGGTCAGGGGTTCGAGTCCCTTTACATCCACCATCAGGACGCGGAATCATTGGATTCCGCGTTTTTTGCGTCCCGCGGACACCGCTGGGCCACCGATGGAAGGAGCGCCCATGCCCGTCCTGCTCGCCGCCGTCACCGACTCGCACCTCGACGTCGACGCCCACGCGCGCGCCGTCGACGACGCACGTCAGGGCGCGTGCGTGACGTTCGTCGGGACGGTACGCAACCACGACCCGGAGGCTGACGGCGAGGTCGTCGCGCTCGATTACACCGCGCACCCGAGCGCCGCGGCGACGTTGCGCGAGGTGGCGGAGGCCGTCGTCACGCAGCTGGATCCGGACGGTGAGACACGCGTGGCGGTCACCCACCGCATCGGACGTGTCGCGGTGGGGGAGAGCGCCATCGTCGCCGCCGTCAGCTCCCCGCATCGCGCGCTGGCGTTCACGGTGTGCGGCGAACTGGTCGACCGCATCAAGCACGACGTCCCGCTGTGGAAACAGCAACACCTGCGCGACGGCAGCGCGGTGTGGTCCGGGCTGCCGTCATGATCGACCTGCCGACACCCCGCGTGCGCCGTGCCCTGCGCGGCGAACTCTCCACCGCTGCAGGCGTTTCGGATGACGGTCCGCTCGTCGACTCGTTCGGGCGGGTGCATCGTGACCTACGCATCTCGCTGACCGACAAGTGCAATCTGCGTTGCACCTACTGCATGCCCGCCGAGGGTGTGCCGCTCGCGCCGCGCGACACGTTGTTGGCGAGCGACGAGATCGTCACGGTGGCTCGCATCGCCGTCGAGGCCGGCATCGACGAGATCCGCCTCACGGGCGGCGAACCGCTGCTGCGCCCCGACATCGTCGACCTCGTCGAACGCCTGGCGGCACTCGAGGGGCCGGGTGGGCGCCCCGAGTTGTCGATGACGACGAACGCCGTTCGGCTCGCGCAGTTGGCGAAACCGTTGCGCGACGCGGGCCTGGCGCGACTCAACGTCAGCCTCGACACGCTCTCGCCCTCGCGTTTCGCGACCATGACCCGTCGGGATCGACTCGACGACGTCATGACCGGTCTCGACGCGGCGCGCTGCGCCGGTTTCGCGCCGATCAAGATCAACACGGTGCTGCTGCGCGGCGTCAACGACGACGAGGCGCCCGCACTGCTCGCCTGGGCCCTCGCTGAGGGGCACGAACTGCGTTTCATCGAACAGATGCCGCTCGACGGCGGGCACGTGTGGAACCGCGCCGAGATGGTGACAGCTGCCGAGACGCTCGCCCTGCTGCGTCGCACGCACTCACTGGACGCGCTGCCCGGACGCGGCGCCGCCCCGGCCGAGCTGTACGAGGTCGACGGAGGCCCGGGCCGCGTCGGCATCATTGCGAGCGTGACGATGCCGTTCTGCGGCGCGTGCGACCGGCTGCGGCTCACCTCCGACGGCCAGCTGCGCTCGTGCCTGTTCGCGCGCGGCGAGACCGACGTGCGCTCGGTGCTGCGCAGCGGTGGCACGGACGCCGATGTCCGCGCCCGCATCCGAGCCTGCCTCGCCGGCAAGCAACCCGGCCACGGCATCGACGAACCCGGATTCCTCCAGCCGCCGCGGCCGATGAGCGCCATCGGCGGCTGAGCGATCGATGGCGTGCCTAGGTCGGGCAGTCGGGTCGGTGCACACGTCGATGCCAGGCTCGCGCTGCGGGGCGCCGGCGCGTCGTCCCGCCGCCCCAGGCCTGCCGACTGAGTAGTTATGCACTGTTTTGGCATAACTACTCAGTCGGGGTATTCTGAAGGCATGTCCAAGGTCTTGACTTCCCTGCCCGTCGGCGAACGCGTCGGCATCGCCTTCTCCGGTGGCCTCGACACCTCCGTGGCCGTCGCCTGGATGCGCGACAAGGGCGCCGTCCCCTGCACCTACACCGCCGACCTCGGCCAGTACGACGAGGACGACATCGAAGGCATCCCGGGCCGTGCCGGCCAGTACGGCGCCGAACTGTCGCGTCTCGTCGACTGCAAGAAGGCGCTCGTCGAGGAGGGTCTCGCCGCCATTGCGTGCGGCGCGTTCCACATCCGCTCCGGCGGGCGCACGTACTTCAACACGACGCCGCTGGGTCGCGCCGTCACCGGCACGCTGCTCGTGCGCGCCATGCAGGCCGACGGTGTGTCGATCTGGGGCGACGGCTCGACGTTCAAGGGCAACGACATCGAGCGTTTCTACCGCTACGGTCTGCTCGCCAACCCGGGCCTGCGCATCTACAAGCCGTGGCTCGACGCCGACTTCGTCAGCGAACTGGGTGGGCGCCAGGAGATGTCCGAATGGCTGACGGCGCACGATCTGCCCTACCGCGACTCGGCCGAGAAGGCCTACTCGACGGACGCCAACATCCTCGGCGCGACGCACGAGGCGAAGACGCTCGAGCACCTCGACGAGTCGATGGAGATCGTCAAGCCGATCATGGGCGTCGCCTACTGGGACGACGCGGTGAAGATCGACACCGAGGACGTCGTCATCCGCTTCGAATCGGGGCTGCCCGTCGCGATCAACGGTGACGACTTCGGCGGCGACGTCGTCGCCCTGTTCCAGGAGGCCAACGCCGTCGGCGGACGCCACGGGCTCGGCATGAGCGACCAGATCGAGAACCGCATCATCGAGGCCAAGTCGCGCGGCATCTACGAGGCGCCCGGCATGGCGCTGCTGTTCATCGCCTACGAACGGCTGCTCAACGCCGTCCACAACGAGGACACCATCGCCGCGTACCACAACGACGGACGGCGCCTCGGGCGGCTGCTGTACGAAGGACGCTGGTTCGACCCGCAGTCGCTCATGATCCGCGAGGGTCTGCTGCGTTGGGTGGCGTCCGCCGTCACGGGTGAGGTGACGCTGCGCCTTCGTCGCGGCGAGGATTACTCGATCGTCGACACCCAGGGCGACAACTTCTCCTACCACCCCGACAAGCTGTCCATGGAGCGCACCGAGAACGCCGCATTCGGCCCCGTCGACCGCATCGGGCAACTGACGATGCGCAACCTCGACATCGCCGACACGCGTGGCAAGCTCGAGTTCTACGCCGCACGCGGCGGGCTGGGCAAGGCGCAGACCGACCTCGTCGGCCAGCTCGAGCCCGGTGGCGCGCAGCAGATCGCGTCGAACCCGAACGTCGACGCCGACGCTCTCGCACTCGACGAAGCGGCGATGGAGTTCGGCACCGACTGACCTGCCGAGACGTCGGCGCCGATCGACCAGGACATCGGCGCTGATCGACCAAGACCTCGGCATCGGTCGAGGAAGGTTGCACGCTCGGCGCGATCGAGGAGGCCGCCCACTGGATGGTGGGCGGCCTCGTCGCGTCCGGACGGCAATGTGGTCGTCGGCTGGACACGGCGCCGTCGACGACCGTCACCCAGGTTGGTAGTGGCGGCCGAACCTCGCGAGTGTGGACGCCGGTCGCCGAGGTGTAGAGGAATCGCGAATGTGGACGCAAATCGCAGATGAGTACGGGCCCCTGACCCACCTGCGATTTTCGTCCACATCGGCGATCTACGTCCACATTCGTAGGAGATCCTCAGCAACGCCCGCCTCGCATCACCGCGGGCGACCAACGTCACGCCTGGGTGGTGCCGGCGGCTCGGCGTGGGGTGGTCGGGGCACCCGGTAGCCTTGGCCGCACGGGCCGTGCCATTCGTACGTGTGCGGCCGAGTCTGCACGTCACGAACAAGGAGCACAGCCGTGTCCGAGAACATCACCCTGACCGTCAACGGCGAACCACGCGAGGTCGAGCAGGGCACGACGGGCGCGGACCTGTTCGGCGGCGACAAGGCCGTCCTCGTCATGCGCATCGACGGTGAACTGCGCGACCTGTTCCGCGAGATCCCGGACGGCGCGTCCGTCGAGCCCGTCACCGCGCAGGACCCCGAGGGCCTCGCCGTCCTGCGTCACTCCGCGGCCCACGTGCTCGCGCAGGCGGTGCAGCAGATCAACCCGAGCGCGAAGCTCGGCATCGGCCCGCCCGTCACCGACGGTTTCTACTACGACTTCGACGTCGCCGAGGCGTTCACGCCCGACGACCTCAAGAAGCTCGAGAAGGCGATGCAGAGGATCGTCAACGAGGGCCAGACGTTCAACCGCCGCGTCATCACCGACGCCGAGGGCCTCGAAGAACTCGCGCACGAGCCCTACAAGTGCGAGCTCATCGGCCTCAAGGGCAACGCTGCGAATGCGGCCGAGGGCGCGGAGGCCGAGGTCGGTGGCGGTGAGCTGACGATCTACGACAACGTCCGCCGCGACGGCACCGTCGCCTGGGGCGACCTGTGCCGCGGCCCGCACGTGCCGTCGACGAAGGTGCTCGGCAACGCGTTCAAGCTCATGCGTTCGGCCGCCGCGTACTGGCGCGGCAGCGAGAAGAACCCGCAGCTGCAGCGCATCTACGGCACTGCGTGGCCGACGAAGGACGAGCTGAAGGCCTACCTCGAGCGCCTCGCCGAGGCCGAGAAGCGCGACCACCGCAAGCTCGGCGCCGAGCTCGACCTGTTCAGCTTCCCCGAGAACATCGGCCCCGGCCTGCCCGTGTTCCACCCCAAGGGCGGCATCATCAAGCGTGAGATGGAGGACTACGTCCGCCGCCGTCACATCGAGGAGGGCTTCTCCTACGTCGGCACGCCGCACATTGCGAAGGAAGACCTCTTCTACACCTCGGGTCACCTGCCGTACTACGCGGACGGGATGTTCCCGCCCCTCGACGTCGACGGGCAGAACTACCGCCTCAAGGCGATGAACTGCCCGATGCACAACGAGATCTTCCGTTCGCGTGGGCGCTCCTACCGTGAGCTGCCGCTGCGCTTCTTCGAGTTCGGCACGGTGTACCGCGACGAGAAGTCGGGCGTGCTCTCCGGTCTGACGCGCGTGCGCATGATCACCCAGGACGACTCGCACAGCTACGTCACGCCCGAACAGGCGCCGGGGGAGATCAAGCACCTGCTCGACTTCATCCTCGGCCTACTGCGCGACTTCGGCATGAACGACTTCTACCTCGAGCTCTCGACGCGCGACGTCGACGGCGACAAGAAGGACAAGTTCATCGGCACCGACGAACAGTGGGACATCGCGACGAAGGTGCTGTCGGACGTCGCGCTCGAGTCCGGCCTCGAGCTCGTGCCGGACCCGGGCGGTGCCGCGTTCTACGGCCCGAAGATCTCCGTGCAGGCGCGCGACGCCATCGGCCGTACCTGGCAGATGTCGACGATCCAGTACGACTTCAACCAGCCCGCTCGTTTCGGCCTCGAGTACCAGGCGGCGGACGGTTCGCGTCAGCAGCCCGTCATGATCCACTCGGCGAAGTTCGGCTCGATCGAACGCTTCCTCGGCGTGCTCGTCGAGCACTACGCGGGCGCGTTCCCGGCGTGGCTCGCGCCGGTTCAGGTGCTCGCCGTGCCCGTCGCGGAGGAGTACTACGACTACCTGCAGGACGTCGCGACGAAGCTGCGCGAGGCCGGCGTGCGTGTCGAGGTCGACATGAGCGACGACCGCTTCCCGAAGAAGATCCGCAACGCGTCCAAGTCGAAGGCGCCGTTCATCCTGATCGCCGGTGAGGAGGACCGCGACAACGGCGCCGTCTCGTTCCGTTTCCGCGACGGGTCGCAGAAGAACGGCGTGCCGGTGGCCGACGCGATCGCCGAGATCACCCGCGTCATCACCGAACGTCAGAACACCGACCCGACGGCCGGCTGACTCCTGCCTCGACGACGACGCGCGCCCCCGAACCTCGCGGTTCGGGGGCGCGCTCGTGTGTTGGCATGTGCACCCGAGGGCCGGCGTTCGACACGGCCGGATGACCACGCTCGGGGTACGAAACCCGGCTGCGTCACCCGTCGCGGGGACCCACCTCAGCGCATGGTCATTTCGCTGCGGCGAAGCCCTTCTCGAGGTCGGCGATGATGTCGGCGGAGTTCTCGATGCCGACGCTCAACCGCACGAGGCCGGGCGTCACGCCGGCGCCGCGGCGGTCCTCGTCGCTGCCCTGGGAGTGCGTCGTCGACGCAGGATGGATGGCGAGGGAACGGACGTCACCGATGTTCGCGACGTGCGAGTGCAGTTCGAGGGCGTCGACGAACTTCTTGCCCGCCTCGACGCCACCGGCGATCTCGAACGACAGCACGGCGCCGGAGCCGGCGGGCAGGTAGCGGTCGGCGAGTTCCTTGTAGGGGCTCGACGGGTCGGAGGCGTAGAACAACGCTTCGACCTGCGGCTGCGACTTCAGGAACTCGACGACCTTCTTCGCGTTCTCCACGTGTCGCTCCACACGCAGCGACAACGTCTCGAGGCCTTGCGCGATGAGGAACGCGTTGAACGGGGAGACGGCCGCGCCGAGGTCGCGCAGCAGTTCGACGCGCGCCTTGAGGATGAAGGCGAGGTTCGCGCCGAGCGGCGATCCGACGCCGAGGTCGCGGGCGAACACGAGACCGTGGTAGCTCTCGGACGGCTCGTTGAACTGCGGGAACTTCGCCGGGTCGGCGGCGTAGTCGAACGTCCCGGCGTCGACGAGCACGCCGGCGATCGACGTCCCGTGCCCCCCGAGGTACTTCGTCGCGGAGTGGATGACGACGTCCGCGCCATGCTCGATCGGGCGCAGCAGGTACGGCGTCGCGACGGTGTTGTCGACGAACAGCGGCACCCCGGCGTCATGCGCGACGTCGGCGAGGCCGCGCACGTCGAGCACCTTCTGGTCGGGGTTGCTCAGCGTCTCGCCGAACAGCAGCTTCGTGTTGTCGCGGATGGCGCCGCGCCACTCGTCGAGATCGTTGATGTTGTCGATGAACGTCGTCTCGACGCCAAGCCGCTTGAGCGTGTACTTGAGCAGGTTGTACGTGCCGCCGTACAGCGCGGACGACGCGACGATGTGGTCGCCGGCCTGCGCGACGTTGAGGATGGCGAACGTCGTCGCCGCCTGACCCGACGCGAGCAGCAACGCCCCGACGCCGCCCTCCAGCGCGGCGATGCGGTCTTCGACCGCCTGCGCCGTCGGGTTGCCGATGCGCGTGTAGATGGGGCCGAGATCCGACAGGCCGAAGCGGTTGGCCGCGGTCTCGGCGGAGTCGAAGACGAACGACGTCGTCTGGTAGATCGGCAGCGCCCGGGCGCCGGTGTCGCCGTCGACGTTCTGGCCGACGTGGATCTGCTTGGTCTCGAAGGCCCAGTTCTCGGAGCTCATGATGATGTCCCTCTCGAGGAGTGCGTGGACGCACGGGCGGCGCACCGTACGTGTGGTGCCCGAAGGGGAATCCCTCCGCGCTTGCCCGGACGCGCTCGGCGCCGGGCCAGGTCGTCACCCGGAGCACCCCGCCGCGGTGGGAGGGTTGCCGGCCAGCAAACCGGGGTTTGACGCTGGCGCTCGTGACCTGCGGCCACTCTAGGCCGGGTGGTGTCATCAGGCGGGAATGCTGTCTCACATTTTGGTCGCGGCCCCGTGCTGACGCGACGCACCTACGGGCGACGACCCTCATGCCGTGCTTGACTGTTGCCATGACACCGACGATCGTCCGCGCGCGCCGCGAAGACGCGTTCGCCTGCGCGGCGCTGCGTCTGCAGATGGACCTCGAGGCGGGGGAGAGCAACCGCCCCGGCTTCATCGCCCAGTACGCCGATCACTGGCTCGCGCACTACGACGATCTGCCGACGTGGCTCGCCTCGAGTGCTGACGGGACGGCTCTCGGCATGGTGCAGACGTCGCTCGTGCACCGGCCCCCCGCGCTGGCGCGGCCGGCGCAGCCGTCGCTCTACATCGCGGTCGTCTTCGTCACGCCGTCGGCGCGCGGCCAGGGCCTGGCCGAGCGGATGCTGCGGATCGTCGACGCCTGGGCCGACGCGCACGACGTCGCGCGAATGATGCTCAACGCCCGTCCGCGTGCCCGCAGGCTGTACGAACGAGCCGGCTTCGGCCCGCCGGACGAACGTCACATGCAGCGTGTGGCGCCGTTCGGCCTCGACGCCCGCCGCGATGCGGAGCGTGCGTCATGAGCGACGACGTCATCTGGGCGCTCGATCAGCGAGAGCGCTGCATCGCCTGCCCGTCCAAGCCGGTCGCGAACGCCGTCGTCCTGCACCTCGGTGCTGACGGCGCCCTCGCGCGCGACGCTGTCGAGCAGTGGGCTCGTGACGGCGTCATGGCCGCCTCGGTCGCATGGCCGGGGGCGGCAGCCGCCCTCGATGACGACGACTGGCTCGACCTCGAGGACGCCGTCACGGGCCTCGCCGGGCTCGCGAGCATCGTCGCCGTCGTCGGTGACGGCGACGCGGCCGAGGTCGCGCGGACGTTGGCGGGCCGTGTCGGCGACGTCGCGCACGCGGGGGAAGCCGATCGAACCATTGTCCCGGCGCGTCTGCGCGAGATCGCGGCGGTCTGAGACCGCTCACCCGGGGGTGCGTGGTGCGCGCGAACCCACCCGCGGCCGCTGCGTCGAGGCAGGCGGGGCTCTAGGATCGGGCCATGGTCGACGAGTTCAACGCTAATTCGCAGGACGACATCCTCATCGAGCAAGGCGGCGCCTTCGCGGGTGAGGCCGACGGGTTCGGGCGGCTGTGGACGCCGCACCGCATGGCGTACATCGAGGGTGAGCGTCCGACGAAGGACGCCGGCCACGGCTGCCCGTTCTGCGCGTCGCCGACGAAGACCGACGCCGACGGCCTCATCGTCCACCGTGGTGAGCACTGTTTCGTCGTGATGAACCTGTTCCCGTACAACCCGGGCCACCTGCTCGTGTGCCCGTACCGTCACGTCGCCTCCTACATCGACCTCACCGACGACGAGACCGAGGAGTTCACGAAGCTGACGAAGGCCGGGGTGCGTGCCCTGAAGGCCGCGTCGAACCCGGGCGGGTTCAACCTCGGGATGAACCAGGGTGACGTCGCAGGTGCCGGCGTCGCCGCGCACCTGCATCAGCACATCGTGCCGCGCTGGGGTGGCGACATGAACTTCATGCCGATCATCGGGCGCACCAAGGCGCTGCCGGTGCTGCTCGAGGACAGCCGTCAGCGCATCGTCGCGAACTGGCCGAACGACTGACATCGGGCACCACGGGCAGTGCGCTGCCTCGAACGGGTATATCGAACCGCTACAGTTGAACCACCATGCTCAACAAGTACGCGCGCGCGTTTTTCTCCGCCATCTTCCGGCCCATCGCCCAGCTCCTGCTGCGTCTCGGCATCAGCCCCGACGTCGTGACGATCGTGGGCACCGCCGGTGTCGCGTTCGGTGCGCTGTGGTTCTATCCGCGCGGCGACTTCCTCGTCGGCACGTTGTTCATCACCGTCTTCGTCTTCTCGGACATGCTCGACGGCAACATGGCGCGCCTGTCGGGCCGCTCGTCGACGTGGGGTGCCTACCTCGACTCGACGCTCGACCGCGTCGGTGACGCCGCGATCTTCGGGGGCCTCGTCCTGTACTACGCGGGCAAGGGCGACAACTTCCTCATGGCGTGCCTCGCGCTCGCGTGCCTCGTGCTCGGCTCGGTCGTCTCGTACGCCAAGGCGCGCGCGGAGGGCCTCGGCATGCAGGCCAACGTCGGCATCGCCGAGCGCGCCGACCGTCTCGTCGCCGTGCTCGTCACGACCGGCCTCGTCGGCTGGTTCCTGCCCGAGATCGTGCTGACCGTCGTGCTCACGCTGCTCGCCGTCGCATCGTTCATCACGGTCGTGCAGCGCATGCTCATGGTGCGGAAGCAGGCCCTCGCCAAGCCGTTCGAGGGCTGAGCGCGTGGCCGCCGAGGGGTTGACGACGCGCGCCCGCGACGCCGTCACCGTCGCAGCGTTCAAGGGCGCCTGGTGGGGCGTGCGGGCGCTGCCCGAGCGCGCCGCCCACCGCCTCTTCGACGTCATCGCGGACGTCACGACGCGCCGCGGCGGCCCGAGCGTCGCGCGGATGCGCTCCAACTACGCGATCGCGCGCCCCGAACTCGACGACGCAGCCCTCGACGCGCTCGTCGCCGCCGGCGTGCGCTCGTACCTGCGCTACTGGTGCGAGGCGTTCCGACTGCCGTCGCTGACACGCGAGCAGATCGCCGAGAGGGTGACCACCTCGGGTGAACTCGAGGCGACCCGCAGCATGCTCGCCGATGGACGCAGCGTCGTCGCCTACCTCGGCCACCTCGGCAACTGGGATCTCGCGGGCGCCTGGTCGGCGACACAGCTCGCGCACGTGACGACGGTCGCCGAGCGACTCGAGCCCGACGCTCTCTTCCGCGCGTTCCTGCACTTCCGCGAAGAGCTGGGCATGACGATCATCCCGCTGACCAAGGGCGAGAACGTCCTCGGCCAGGTCGAGACGCTCGTGCGCGAACCGGGTGCGTTCGCGCCGCTGCTGTCGGATCGCGACCTCACGAGCCGCGGCGTCACGGTCGACCTGTGCGGCGAGCCGGCCCGCCTCGCTGCCGGCCCCGCCGTCATCGCCCGACGCACCGGTGCGGCACTCGTGCCGATCACGATCACCTACCGCCGGCGCGACGGCGGCAGCGGCTGGGGCATCGACATCCGCTTCCACCCGGCGGTCGACATCGCCCACACCGATGATGCCCGCGCCGACGTGCAGACCGCCGTCCAGGCGTGCGCCGACGCGCTCGGTGGCGCCATCCGCGAGCACACGCAGGACTGGCACATGATGCAGCGCGTGTTCGTCCGCGACCTCGACGCGCGCCGGGGCTGAGCGGTGCGGATCGGCCTCGTCAGCCCGTACTCGTTCGACGTGCCCGGCGGTGTGCAGCTGCACGTGCGCGACCTCGCGACGTACCTGCTCGCAGAAGGGCACGAGGTCAGCGTCCTCGCGCCGAGCGACGGTGACGACGCGGGTGCGCCGTACGTGACGAGTGCCGGGGGAGCGATGCCCATCCGCTACAACGGTTCCGTCGCGCGCCTGGCGTTCGGTCCGGTCGCGGCGAGCCGGACGGCGCGCTGGGTGGAGCGCGGCGACTTCGACGTCCTGCACGTCCACGAACCGATGACGCCGAGCGTGTCGCTGCTCGCGCTGCGCACGTACGACGGGCCGGTCGTCGCGACGTTCCACACCTCGATCGAGCGTTCGCGCGCGCTGCAGCTCGCCCAACCGTTCCTGCGCCCGGCGCTGGAGAAGATCACCGGGCGCATCGCCGTCTCGCGCGCCGCGCGGGACACCGTCGCGCGCCATCTCGGCGGTGACGCCGCGCTCGTGCCGAACGGCGTCTACGTCGACCGGTTCGCGACGGCTCGCCCCGAGGCGCGCTGGCAGGATGGGGGCGAGCGCCCGACGATCGCCTTTCTCGGACGCATGGGGGAGCCGCGCAAGGGCCTGCGCGTTCTGCTCGACGCCGTCCCGCTCATCGCCCGGGCGCACCCCGGGGTGCGCGTCCTCGTCGCGGGGCCGGGTGACGTCGACGCGGCGCGGCGGGAGGTGCCCGCCTCGGCTGAGGGTCACGTCGAGTTCCTCGGGCTGCTCAGCGACGCCGAGAAGGCGTCGTTGCTGGCGTCGTGCGACGCGTATGTCGCGCCCAACATCGGTGGCGAGAGCTTCGGGATCATCCTCATCGAGGCGATGAGCGCCGGCGCCCCCGTCGTCGCCAGCGATCTGGAGGCCTTCGCGCGCGTGCTCGACGACGGCCGCTGCGGCGTCCTCTTCGACACCGGCGACGCGGCGGCGCTGGCGCATGCGGTGACGGGGGTGCTCGCTGACCGCGGTGCGCGTGACGCCCTGTCCCGGGCCGGGAGAGAGCGCGCGCGGCTCTACGATTGGTCGGCCGTCGGGCAGCAGGTCATCTCCGCGTACGAGACGGTCCGCAGTTCGCATGCCGCGGCCGCCGCGGTGGCGGGACGCCGATCATGAGCGGCGTGTGGGCCGACGTCGCCGTCGTCGTCGCGCTGTTGCTCGCGCTCGCCTGGTATCTCAGCTACACCGCAGCGCGCCTCGACCGGCTGCACGCTCGCGTCGAGGGGTCGCTGGCCTCGCTCGACGCGCAGCTCGTGCGCCGCGCCGAGGCCGCGGCCGAGTACGCGCAGGCCACCGCTCTCGACCCGGCGAGCGCGCTGCTGCTCGCCTCGTCGGCGGCCGATTCGCTGCAGGCCGCCGACGGCGCCCTCATCACGGACGACGTGCAACAGGTCGGCGTACCCGTCGAGCGTGCGCAGGCCGAGACGGCGTTGACGCAGACGCTTGCGCTCGTCGTGGGTGACGCGTCGGCGACGGACGGCGCCGCGTCGCGGGCGGAAGCAGCTGGGCGCCGCCCGATCAGCACCGTGCCTGACGTCCCAGGCAGCGCGCTCGCGGAGGGTGACGACGGGGCCCGTCAGCGTCTCGCGGACGCATGCGATCGCGTCGAACTCGCCTACCGATTCCACAACGAGGCCGTACGCGACGTACGTCGCGTACGCGCCAAGGCGATCGTCCGGGCGTTGCACCTGGCTGGACGCACGCAGCTGCCGGAAGAAGTCACGTTTGCCACCCGCGTCCACGGCCTCGGTCGCACCGACGCGTGGCGCTGATTTCTGCCGGAGCAGCCGTGTTCGGGCTGGCGTCGTCGGCCCCATCATGCCGTGGCCGGTAGCTGCCATCGACGATCATCTGTCTCCTTCATGCCCGTCTCGGGGCTAGCGTGGGCTCTCGCGTCGCATCCGCGGCGCCCATCAGAAAGAGGGACGAACACATGAGCGCTGCAGGCTCCGAACAGAACACCGCCGTGGCGACCGACCGCGTCAAGCGCGGCATGGCCGACATGCTCAAGGGCGGCGTCATCATGGACGTCGTCACCCCCGATCAGGCGAAGATCGCCGAGGACGCAGGAGCCGTCGCCGTCATGGCCCTCGAACGTGTGCCCGCCGACATCCGCGCGCAGGGCGGCGTCTCGCGCATGAGTGATCCCGACATGATCGACGGCATCATCGAGGCCGTGTCGATCCCCGTCATGGCGAAGGCGCGCATCGGGCACTTCGTCGAAGCGCAGGTGCTGCAGGCGCTCGGCGTCGACTACATCGACGAATCGGAGGTGCTCTCGCCCGCCGACTACGCCAACCACATCGACAAGTGGGCCTTCGACGTGCCGTTCGTGTGCGGCGCGACCAACCTCGGTGAGGCGCTGCGACGCATCAACGAGGGCGCCGCGATGATCCGCTCCAAGGGTGAAGCGGGCACCGGCGACGTGTCGAACGCGACGACGCACATGCGCAAGATCCGCGGCGAGATCCGCCGTCTGACGTCGATGGCCGAGGACGAACTCTACGTCGCGGCCAAGGAGATGCAGGCTCCCTACGCCCTCGTGCGTGAGGTCGCCGAGAAGGGCAAGCTGCCCGTCGTCCTGTTCACCGCAGGCGGCATCGCGACGCCCGCCGACGCAGCCATGATGATGCAGCTCGGCGCTGAAGGCGTCTTCGTCGGCTCCGGCATCTTCAAGAGCGGCAACCCCGCCCAACGCGCCGAAGCGATCGTCAAGGCCACCACCTTCTACGACGACCCCGACACCCTCGCCAAGGTCTCCCGCGGCCTCGGCGAAGCCATGGTCGGCCTCAACGTCGACGAGATCCCCGAACCCCACCGCCTGTCCGAACGGGGTTGGTGATAATTCCTCGGCTCTCTTCCGGTTCGCCGTGTCCGGGGCTCGCAAGCTCGCCCCGGACACGTGCTCATTCGGTGCGATAGCACGCGGGACAACGGCTCAGATCCTTCTTTGATCCGCTCGCGGATCAGAGAAGGATCTGAGCCCCCATCATCACCGTCCGTTCCTTGGGGAGGCGGAAGTAGTCGGCGGGGACGGCGGCGTTGTGGCTCATCGCCATGAACAGCAGTTTGCGGAGCTTGGACATGCCGGGGCGGCCTGCGTCGATGAGGCCGATCTCGGAGACGAAGTAGTAGGCGGTGTCGGGGTCGATGTCGACGCCTTGGTCGGCGGCGATGCGCAGGGCGGCGGGCACGTCCTGGTCGTCCTGGAAGCCGTAGCGCAGCGTCAGGTGCGTGATGCGGTCGTAGTCGTTGCCGAGGTGGTCCAGTACGACGGTGTCCTCCGGTGCGATGTGCGGCACGTTGGCGCTCTTCGTCGTCACGATGAAGACGTTCTCGTGGATGGCGTGGTTGAAGTTGGCGTTCTCACGCATGGCGAGCGGCGTCGTCGTCCGGTCGGGGTGGAGGAACACGGCGGTGCCGGGGACCTCGCGCAGGTCACCGCAGCGGGCGGAGCGCACGAAGTCGTCGAGGGGGCCTTCGATGTCGTGGCGGCGGCGCGCGACGATGTCGCGGCCCTTCTGCCACGTCAGCATCGACAGGCCGATGCCACAGGCGATGACGACGGGCAGCCAACCGCCGTGGAACAGTTTCGCGACGTTGGCGGTGAAGAAGATCCCCTCGAACAGGTAGAGGAAGAAGCCAAGGACGGCGAGGCGCCACTTGGGCCACTTGAGCGTGCTCTGCGCGTAGACGAGGAACAGTGTCGTCGTCATGAGGAACGTGCCCGTCACGGCGAGGCCGTAGGCGACGGCGAGTTTCTCGGAGCTGCGGAACGCGAGCAGCAGCGTTATGACGCCGATGAACAGCACCCAGTTGACGCCGGGGATGTAGATCTGGCCCTCTTCCTCCTCGCCGGTGTGACGCACCGTCATGCGCGGCAGGTAGCCGGAGCGCTCCGCTTGGCGGGCGACGGAGAACGCGCCGGAGATGACGGCCTGCGAGGCGATGACGGTGGCCGCGGTCGCGAGGATGACGAGAGGGAGCTTGGCCCATTCGGGGGCGAGCAGGAAGAACGGGTTGGAGATGTTCTTCGGGTCGCTGAGGATGAGCGAGCCCTGCCCCATGTAGTTGAGGATGAGGGCGGGGAAGACGAGCACGAACCAGGCGCGCGTGATCGGCGCGCGACCGAAGTGGCCCATGTCGGCGTACAGTGCCTCGGCGCCCGTCACGCACAGGACGATCGAGCCGGCCGCGACGAACGCGATGAAGGGGTGGCCGATGACGAAGCTGCCCGCGTACGTCGGCAGCAGTGCTCGGAAGATCTCCGGGTCGCGGACGATCTGGTTGACGCCGAGCGCGGCGAGGGTGACGAACCAGACGATCATGACTGGGCCGAAGAACTTGCCGACGGCGTCCGTGCCCTTCTGCTGGATGAAGAACAGCGCCGTGATGACGATCGCGCCGATGGGGACGACGTACTCGGTGAGCCCTTCATGCACCGTCTCGAGACCTTCGATGGCCGACATGACGGAGATCGCCGGCGTGATGACGCTGTCGCCGAAGAACAGGGACGCGCCGATGACACCGAGGATCATGACGATGCCCCAGCGTTTGCCGCCCTTGGGCACGCCCTGTCGCACGAGCGCGGCGAGCGCCATGATGCCGCCCTCGCCGTCGTTGTCGGCGCGCAGGACGAACAGGACGTACTTGATCGTCACGATGATGGTGAGTGCCCAGAACATCCAGGAGATGACGCCGTAGATGTCGCTCTCGTTGGCGACGACGGCGTTGTGGTCGACGTTGAAGACGCTCTGCACCGAGTACAGCGGGCTGGTGCCGATATCACCGAAGACGACGCCCAGGGCGCCGAGCATGAGCGCGGCCATGCCCTTCTTGGCATGGCCGCCGGGGTTCGACTCGGGGGTGGACGCGCCCTCGCTCGTCACGCTCGCTTCAGTACTCACCCGGAAAGTATGGGGCAACCGCCCCTGCGCGCGCCACACGGGTACCAGATACGCCTGTGTCATAGGGTCGCGGGCATGGAATCAACGCCACGGACCGTCATCGGGGTGCTCGCGGTGCAGGGCGACGTCGTCGAGCACGTCCGCATGCTGGAGGACGTCGGCGCGCATGCCGTGCGCGTTCGTCGTGCCGCGGATCTTGCGAACGTCGACGCACTCGTCATCCCCGGCGGGGAGTCGACGGTCATGATGCGCCTCATCGCTCAGGGAGACCTCCTCGAACCGCTGCGCGAACGCATCGCCGCGGGGATGCCGGCCTACGGCTCGTGCGCCGGCATGATCCTGCTCGCCGGTCGGATCCTCGACGGGGCGGCGGGTCAGCAGACGCTCGGCGGGCTCGACGTCACGGTGCGGCGCAACGCGTTCGGTCGTCAGGTCGCCTCGTTCGAGGCGGACGTCACCGTCGACGGCGTGGACGGCGGCCCGGTCCGGGCGGTGTTCATCCGCGCGCCCTGGGTCGAGGAGGTCGGCGCCGGCGTCGAGGTGCTCTCCAGCGTCGCGCTGCCGACGGGCGGTGAGGCCGTCGTCGCCGTGCGTCAGGGCAATCTGCTCGCCACGTCGTTCCACCCGGAGGTGACGAACGACGCGCGCGTCCACGCCCTGTTCGTGCGCATGGTCGAGCACGCTCGCGGATGACGACTGGGGCCGCGGCTCGCGACGGCGCTAGACTTGCCCGCGATCCGAGCGAGCGCGCCCATCTGCCGTCGCGTTCGCCCCGCGCCCCGCATCGGGCGTGTTCGAGCACGGCAGCACGAGCATCCGAGAGGCAGACATGAGCGGTCACTCCAAGTGGGCGACGACGAAGCACAAGAAGGCTGCGATCGACGCCAAGCGCGGCAAGCTGTTCGCGAAGCTGATCAAGAACATCGAGGTCGCGGCCCGCGCCGGCGGCGGTGACCCGACGGGCAACCCGACGCTGTACGACGCCATCCAGAAGGCGAAGAAGTCGTCGGTGCCCAACGACAACATCGACCGCGCCGTCAAGCGCGGCTCCGGCGCCGAGGCCGGTGGCGCCGAGTACCAGGCCCTCACGTACGAGGGCTACGCGCCCGGTGGCGTCGCGCTGCTCATCGAGTGCCTGACGGACAACAAGAACCGCGCCGTCGCCGAGGTCCGCACCGCGTTGCAGAAGAACGGTGGCTCGATGGCGGACTCCGGTTCGGTCGCCTACCTGTTCAACCGCAAGGGCATCGTCATCGTCCCGAAGGCGCAGGGCGACAAGCCCGACACGACGGAGGACGCGCTGCTCGAGATCGTGCTCGAAGCGGGCGCGGAGGACGTCAACGACCTCGGCGAATCCTTCGAGATCGTGTCCGAGGCGGGTGACTTCGTCGGCGTGCGTGAGGCGCTGCAGGCCGCTGGCATCGACTACGACTCGGCCGAGGCATCGTTCGTGCCGTCGATGGAGGTGCCGCTCGACAAGGACGGCGCGAAGAAGATGTTCCGCGTCATCGAGGCCCTCGAGGACTCGGACGACGTGCAGAACGTCTTTGCCAACGGCCAGGTCTCTGATGAGGTTCTCGCCGAACTGGACGCCGAGGACTGATCCCGGTCGTTCCGTGAGTGATCGACGGCCGTGCCCCGCGGGGCACGGCCGTCGCGTGCATCGGGTACGGTGGATGCGAACAAGTGTTCTATCGGGTGCGTCGTTCGCACCCGTCGAGGCCGGAGGTGTGACGTGCGGGTGCTCGCTGTCGACCCCGGTCTGACGCGCTGCGGCGTGGGCGTCGTCGCGACGGGCCAGGGCTCCAAGTTGCAGATCGTGACGGTGGGGGTCATCCGTACCTCGGCAGACCTGCCGTTGCACGAACGCCTCCACGAGTTGCGCGTCGAACTGGACGCCGTGTTCGAGCGCACCCAACCCGATGCGGTCGCCGTCGAGCGGATGTTCGCGCGCCACGACGTCTCGACGATCATGGGCACCGCGCAGGCGTCGGCCGTCCCGATGCTCGCCGCGGCTGAACGCGGCCTGCCGCTCGGGCTGCACACGCCCTCGGAGGTCAAGGCGGCGGTGACGGGCAACGGGCGCGCCGACAAGGCGCAGGTGACGATGATGGTGACGCGCATCCTCGGCCTCGAGGTTGCTCCCAGACCGGCCGACGCCGCCGACGCGCTCGCCCTCGCCATCTGTCATCACTGGCGCGGTGGCGGGTTGGCACGCCGGGGTGCGAGCGCTGACGGAGCGTCGGCAGCGCCGGCCGCCGTCGCGTACCGGCAGGCTGCGGCTGCCGCGGCGCGACGTTCCCGCTCGGCCAGCAAGACATACCGTGACGCCCTCGGCGCCGCGTCCCAGAGCGCGCCTGCCACTCGACCCGCCAACAGGGGAGTTCGCCCATGATCGCCAGCCTCACCGGTGAGGTGCTCACCGCCCGTCTCGACAGCGTCGTCGTCGAGGTCGGTGGCGTGGGTCTGCTCGTCCACACGACGCCGGCAACCGCCGCCGCGGCACGCCCGGGGGAGTCGACGCGCCTCGCGACGTCCCTGGTCGTGCGTGAGGATTCGCTGACACTCTTCGGCTTCGCCGACGACGACGAACGGGCCCTGTTCGAGCAGGTCCAGACGGTCAGTGGCGTGGGGCCGCGTCTCGCCCTCGCGATGCTCGCCGTGCACCCGCCGCGGCAGCTCGCCACCGCGATCGCGGGCGGCGACGTCAAGGCGCTGACGAAGGTGCCCGGCATCGGCAAGAAGGGCGCCGAGCGCATCGTCCTCGAACTGCGGGACAAGGTCGTCTCCGCCAGTGGTGACGGCGGGCAGGCGGCGCCCCAGGCCGTCGTCCCGGCCACTGCGGGTGGCGACCAGGTCGCCGAGGCGCTCATCGGGCTCGGCTGGAGCGCGAAACAGGCCGAGGACGCCGTCGCCAAGGTGGCTTCCCGTCCTGAGGCCGAGGGTGCGAACACGCCCACCCTGCTCCGGCTGGCGCTGCGCGAGCTGGGCCGATGAGCCCGTCGCACTTCGAGGACCACAGCGCCGACGTCTCGCCGCGCCTCGTCGACCCCAACGGCACCGAGGACGAGCAGCAGCTCGAAGCGGCCCTGCGACCGAAGAAGCTGGCCGATTTCCCCGGGCAGCCACGCGTGCGCGAGCAGTTGAGCCTCGTCATCGAGGCGGCCCGGCGCCGAGCGACGCCGCCCGACCACATCCTGTTCTCCGGCCCGCCCGGCCTGGGCAAGACGTCGCTTGCGATGATCGTCGCGAGTGAGCTCGAGGCGCCCATCCGCATCACGAGCGGCCCTGCCATCCAGCACGCCGGTGACCTGGCCGCCATCCTGAGCTCGCTCAACGAGGGGGAGGTGCTCTTCCTCGACGAGATCCACCGCATGGCCCGCCCCGCGGAGGAGATGCTCTACCTCGCGATGGAGGACTTCCGGGTCGACGTCATCGTCGGCAAGGGCCCAGGGGCCACCGCGATCCCCCTCGAACTGCCGCGCTTCACCGTCGTCGGTGCGACGACGCGCGCCGGTCTGCTGCCGGCGCCACTGCGCGACCGCTTCGGCTTCACCGGCCATCTCGACTACTACGACGCGGCCGACCTCGCCGACATCCTCGCCCGCAACGCCGACCTGCTCGGCGTACCCGCGACGCGTGAGGGCATCACCGAGATCGCCGGCCGCTCCCGCGGCACGCCGCGCATCGCCAACCGGCTGCTGCGCCGGGTGCGTGACTACGCGCAGGTGCACGGGCGCCAAGTCGTCGACCTGACGTCCGCGCGTGCCGCGCTCGAGCTGTTCGACGTCGACGACGACGGCCTCGATCGCCTCGACCGCGCGGTGCTCGAAGCCCTGTGCCGACGCTTCGGGGGTGGGCCGGTCGGGCTGTCGACGTTGGCCGTCGCTGTCGGTGAAGAACCCGACACGGTCGAGACGGTGGCCGAGCCGTATCTCGTGCGCGAGGGCTACATGATCCGCACGCCGCGTGGGCGCGCCGCGTCACCGCGGGCGTGGACGCACCTCGGGCTGCGCCCGCCGGACGGGCACTTCACCGAGACATTTCAGCGCGACACCGACGACGGGGGCGGACGTTTCACCGGGTAGGGTGGTGCGGCCACCGCTCGAGTCCGCGCACCGCGCACCGGTGAGAGCGCGCGAGGCGCTTCGAGATCTGACGTGAGGACCCACATGCCGTACCTGGTCGCCGAGTCGCAGGCGGGAAGCTCGGGCTTCCCGATCCTGCTCGTGCTGCTGCCCTTCCTCCTGCTCGCGCTGATGTTCTTCACGCAGCGTCGGCGCTCCCAGGCGACGATGCGCGCGCAGGCCGCGCTTCGCGTCGGTGACGAGGTGCGCACGACGAGTGGGCTGTTCGGCACGCTGCGCGAACTCGACGACGTCAGTGGACACCTCGAGATCGCCCCCGGCACCGTGGTGAGGTTCGATCGTCGGGCCCTGCTGCCCGCAGCCCCCGACGAGATGGAGAAGGGTCGATGAGCACGCCCGCAGGCGCCGAGCGCGCCGACGAGAACCGTTATGCGGTCGATTCGAACCGCCCCGCGGCGCGCAAGAAGCCGAAGCACACCAACCCCAAGCGTGGTTTGGCCGTGCTTCTCGCCCTGTTCCTCGTCCTCGTCGGTGGCATCGCTGCGACGGGACATTGGACACCGAAGCTGGGGCTCGACCTCGAAGGTGGGCGCACCGTCGTCCTCGAACCGGTCGTCACAGGCGGCAAGAGCGTCAACTCGAGCCAGGTCAAGCAAGCCGTCGACATCATCCGCAACCGCGTCGACGCCACCGGCACGTCCGAGGCGGAGGTGACGACGCTGGGGGAGAAGGACATCGTCGTCTCCATCCCCGGAAACCCCAGCCAGCAGGTGCTCGACTCGCTCTCGCGCAGCTCGCAGCTCAACTTCCGCGCAGTCATCGCCGCCGCGCAGGGCAGCACGACGGGTACCTCGCCGTATCGCCTGCCCGAGGTCGTCAACCCCAAGAACGGCGCCTCCGGCTCGGCGTCCGCGTCGCCGTCTTCATCGGCATCCGCTTCGGGTTCTGCGTCGAGCTCGGCCTCGTCGTCACCGTCGTCCAGTTCGAAGGGCCGACTGCCGGCCGCATTCAAGACCGCCGGCCCGGCCAACGCGAGCGACCCGGCGTGGGGCAACGAGAAGGTCGACTCGGTCTGGGTCAAGGCCGGTATCGCGACCCCGTCGACGACGTACAACCAGCTGCTGCAGCTCTACGCCTGCACCCCGGCCTACCAGGAGGTGGCCGCGGCCGCCCCTGACAACAAGCCGACCGTCATGTGCGCGAAGGAGGGCAACGAGAAGCTGCTCCTCGGCCCGGTCGAGATCAAGGGTTCGCAGCTGACGGACGCGAGCAGCGGCCTCGACACGAACCAGCAGGGCAACCAGACCGGCGAGGTCGCGGTCAACCTGTCGCTCAACGGCTCGGGCAAGACGGCCCTGGCGAACGTGACGCGTCGCGTCGCCCCGCTCGAGCAGCCGCGCAACCGCTTTGCCATCGTCGTCGACGGTCAGTCGATCTCGGCGCCGACCGTGCAGGCCCCGCTGACGGACGGTCAGGCGAAGATCACCGGTGGCTTCACCGAGTCGAGCGGCAAGCTGCTCGCAGACTCGCTGAAGTTCGGTGCGCTGCCGATGTCCTTCAAGGAACTCACCTCCGACCAGGTCAGCCCCCAGCTCGGCTCCGACCAGCTGACGAAGGGCCTCATCGCGGGCGCCATCGGCTTCGGCCTCGTCGTGCTGTACTCGCTCATCCAATACCGCGCGCTCGGCCTCGTCACCGTCGCGAGCCTGCTCGTCGCCGCGGCGATGACGTACCTCGCCGTCACGCTGCTCGGCTCGCTCAACAACTTCCGCCTGTCGATGGCGGGTGTCACCGGCCTCATCGTCGCCATCGGCATCACGGCCGACTCGTTCATCGTGTACTTCGAACGCGTCAGGGACGAAGTGCGCGCCGGACGGCCATTGCGGGCCGCCGTCGAGACGGGATGGACGCGCGCGAAGCGCACCATCATCATCTCGGACGCGGTGAACTTCCTCGCCGCCGCCGTGCTGTACGTGCTGTCGGAGAGCACCGTCAAGGCGTTCGCGTTCACCCTCGGCCTCACGACGATCATCGACATCGTCGTCGTCATGTTCTTCACCCACCCGGTGCTGGCCCTGCTCGCCCGCACGAAGTTCTTCGGTGGCGGCCACCCCGCCTCCGGTCTCGACCCCGCGCGTCTGGGCGCCCGTCAGGCCGCGTACGCGGGCCGCGGTCGCGTGACGATCGCCGATCGCCGCCGCGCCGCTGCACAGGAGGAGACAGCCTGATGGCCAGCCTCGCAACATTCGGCAACGACCTGTTCACCGGTCGTCGCCAGATCGACTTCATCGGCAAGCGCAAGCGCTGGTACGCCCTGACGGCGCTGCTGCTCGCGCTCGCCGCCGTCGGTCTGTTCGGTCGGGGGCTCAACTTCGGCCTCGAGTTCACCGGTGGTTCGGAACTGCGCGTGCCCGGCGTCTCGAGCACACACGACTACGACACGCGCGCTGAGAAGGCCGTCCAGTCGGCGACCGGCTCGAACGCCGACATCGTCGTGACCAAGCTCGGCTCCGACACGATCCGCGTGCAGAGCGAGAAGCTCGGCAACGGCACCGCCGACGCGACGGACGCCGTCAAGACGTCCCTCGCGAAGGAGTTCGGCGTGTCGCCGAGCAACGTCACGTCCTCGTTCATCGGCCCCTCGTGGGGTGAGACGGTGACGCACAAGGCGATCGTCGCGCTGTTCGTCTTCCTCGCGTTCGTCTCCGTCCTGCTCGCGTTGTACTTCCGCACCTGGACGATGGCCGCCGCCGCGCTCATCGCCCTGCTGCACGACCTGTTCTTCACGGTCGGCATCTATGCCCTCACCGGGCTCGAGGTGACGCCGGCGACGATGATCGGCTTCCTCACGATCCTCGGCTACTCGATCTACGACACCGTCGTCGTGTTCGACAAGGTGCGCGAGAACACGGGCGAGGCGTTCGCGACCGGCCGCCGCAGCTTCGACCAGGCCGCGAACTACGCGGTCAACCAGACGCTCGTGCGCTCGATCAACACCTCCGTCGTGGCGTTGCTGCCGATCTCGGCCATCCTCGTCGTCGGCGCGCTGTTCATCGGCCCGAGCACGCTGCTCGACATCGCCGTCGCCCTGTTCATCGGTATCGCCGTGGGCACCTTCTCGTCGATCTTCATCGCGACGCCGGCCCTGACCGACCTGCGCCGCCGCGAGAAGGGCGTCCAGGAGCTCGCGCGTCGAGCCGGGAGCTACCAGTCGCGTGCCACGACCGACGACGAGCACGCCACCGCGGCGTCCGCCTCGGGCGTCGTGACGGCGCCGGCCCCTTCCCAGGGCGGTGGCGCGTCGCAGACGGCGCGCACGCGCGGCATCCACCCCGCTGCCAAGCGTGACGACTGAGGCCGCCGCGATGATCGAGCAGCGCATCGCCGACGTCGTCGCCCGCCACACGCGTGACATCGCCGACTTCCCGAGCCCCGGTGTCGTCTTCAAGGATCTGACGCCCCTGTTCGCCGACCCGGCGGCGTTCGGACAGGTGCTCGACCTGCTGGCCCAGCGTCATGACGGCGTCGACGTCGTCGCGGGCGTCGAGGCGCGCGGGTTCATCATCGGCGCGCCGCTGGCGCAGCGCATGGGCGTCGGTTTCGTGCCGATCCGCAAGAAGGGCAAGCTGCCCGGTGACGTCGTCTCCGCCTCCTATGACCTCGAGTACGGCTCGGCGACGATCGAGGTGCAGACGGACGCGGTGACGCCGGGTGCGAACGTCCTCGTCGTCGACGACGTGCTCGCGACCGGGGGCACGGCCGTGGCTGCGTGCGAGCTGATCGAGAAGGTCGGCGGGCGTGTGGCGTGCCTCGACGTGCTCGTCGAACTGGCCTTCCTGCCCGGCCGCGAACGGCTTGATCGGTGGGAGCTCCACACGGGCCTCGTCGTCAACTGACGCCGGGGACACTACGATCGGCGCATGGCTGAGCAGTCCGGTTCCAACGCGACCTCGCGCGTGCGCGCCCGTCTCGTCCGCTTCGGGGGCCCGCGTCCGGGCTTGAACCGCGTGCTCGACCCGCTGCTGCGCACGGTGCGTGAGACGCACCCGAAGGCCGACACCGCGCTGATCGAGCGCGCCTACGAGGTGGCGGAGCGCTGCCACCGTCATCAGGTGCGCAAGAGCGGCGACCCGTACATCACCCACCCGCTCGCCGTCGCGACCATCCTCGCCGAGCTCGGCATGACGCCGCCGACGCTCGCCGCGGCCCTCCTGCACGACACGGTCGAGGACACCGACTACTCGCTGGAGCAGCTCACCGACGACTTCGGGCCCGAGATCGCGCGTCTCGTCGACGGTGTGACGAAGCTCGACAAGGTGACGTACGGCGACGCCGCGCAGGCTGAGACGGTGCGCAAGATGGTCGTCGCGATGGCACAGGACATCCGCGTGCTCGTCATCAAGCTCGCCGACCGCCTGCACAACGCGCGCACGTGGCGGTACGTCTCCGCCGAGTCCGCCCAGCGCAAGGCGACGGAGACGCTCGAGATCTACGCACCGCTCGCGCACCGGCTCGGCATGAACACGATCAAGTGGGAGCTGGAGGATCTGTCGTTCGCGACGCTCTATCCCAAGGTCTACGACGAGATCGTCCGCCTCGTCGCCGACCGCTCACCGGCGCGCGAGTCGTACCTGCGCACCGTCAAGGAGCAGGTGTCGGCCGATCTAAGGGCCGCGCGCATCGCCGGTGAGGTGACGGGCCGGCCCAAGCACTACTACTCCGTGTACCAGAAGATGATCGTGCGCGGCCGCGACTTCGAGGACATCTACGACCTCGTCGCCGTGCGCGTCCTCGTCGAGTCGGTGCGCGACTGCTACGCCGTGCTCGGCACGCTGCACACGCGGTGGACGCCCGTCCAGGGGCGGTTCAAGGACTACATCGCGATGCCGAAGTTCAACATGTACCAGTCGTTGCACACGACGGTCATCGGCCCCGGCGGCAAACCCGTCGAGATCCAGATCCGCACCTACGACATGCACCGTCGCGCCGAGTACGGCGTCGCCGCGCACTGGAAGTACAAGGACGACGCGAAGAAGGGTGCGACGAGCGCCGACGGCACGGTCAGCGCCTCGCCGGCGACGGGCACGAACGACATGGCGTGGCTGCGTCAGCTGCTCGAGTGGCAGCGCGAGACGGAGGATCCGGGCGAGTTCCTCGAGTCGTTGCGCTTCGAGGTCGGCAGCCGCGAGATCTACGTCTTCACGCCGAAGGGCGGCGTCATCGGGTTGCCGTCCGGGTCGACGCCCGTCGACTTCGCGTACGCCGTGCACACCGAGGTCGGCCACCACTGCATCGGCGCGCGCGTCAACGGGCGTCTCGCGCCACTCGAGACGACGCTCGTCACGGGTGATTCGGTCGAGGTGCTCACCTCGAAGGCGGACGGCGCCGGGCCGAGCCGCGACTGGCTGACGTTCGTCAAGTCGCCGCGTGCCAAGAGCAAGATCAAGCAGTGGTTCACGAAGGAACGCCGCGAGGAGGCCATCGAGAAGGGCAAGGATTCCCTCGCGAAGACACTGCGCAAGCAGGGTCTGCCCCTGCAGCGCCTCATGTCGCACGAGTCGTTGACCGAGGTCGCGACGCGGATGAACCACGCCGACATCGACGCCCTGTACGCCGCGATCGGTGACGGGCACGTCTCGACCGAAGCCGTCATGCGTGCCCTCGTCAAGGCGCACGGCGGTGAGGAAGCAGCCACGGAGGACATGGCGGAGGCGACGACGCCGCGCACCGCGCCGCGCTCACGTGCGGGCGATCCGGGCGTCACCGTCGTCGGCACCGACGACGTGTGGGTCAAGCTCGCGCGCTGCTGCACACCGGTGCCGGGCGACGACATCGTCGGGTTCGTCACGACGGGCTCGGGCGTGTCCGTGCATCGCGAGGACTGCACGAACATCGAGAACCTGCGTCGCCAGCCCGAGCGGCTCATCGACGTCGCGTGGGCGCCCGGACAGGCGAGCGTGTTCCTCGTGCAGCTGCAGGTCGAGGCGCTCGATCGCAGCGGGTTGCTCTCCGACATCACGCGCGCGCTGAGCGACCAGCACGTCAACATCCTGTCGGCGAACTTGTCGACGCAAGCCAACCGCGTCGCCATCAGCAAGTTCACGTTCGAGATGGGCGATGCGAGCCACCTCGACCACGTCATGCGCGCGGTGCGCAAGGTCAGTGGCGTGTTCGACGTCTACCGCATCACCGGCACCGGCGCGCGCGCCGACCATCGCACGACGCCGGAGCAGGTGAAGCCCGCCGCGTCGCCGGCGGCCGACGAGGACGAGTGAACCGCAGCCGCTGACGGTGCCGACGGTGTGTTGCGCCCAGCGATAGGCTGACGGCGACCTGCCCCCGCACGAACGGACGCCCGCCGTGACCGACTCCGCAGCCACGCCCGACCTCGTCGAACTTGCCGAGGCGTACGGCATCACGACCGAGTACGAGGACTGGAAGAAGGCCCGCGTCAGCGTCGCGGCTGACACGCTCGTCGCCGTCCTGGCGGCGCTCGACGTCGACGCTTCGACGCCCGACGCCGTGCGCTCGGCGTTGCAGACGCGTCGGGACGCACCGTGGCGCCGCGTCGTGCCGCCGTGCGTCGTCGTGCGCGAGGGCGACGATGTCGAGTTCCCGGTGCACGTCGTTGAGTGCGACCAGGTGGCCGTGCACGTCGTCACCGAGGTCGGGACGTATGTCTCGGTGACGGTGTCGTCGCGCGCGCAGGAGACCCGCGAGGTCGACGGACGCGTCGTCGAACAGCATGTCGCGCGTGTGGACGGCGACCTGCCGCTGGGGTACCACACCGTCATCGTGTCGCCTGTTGGCCTTGCTGCGGGCGACGGCGACAGTGACGACACGCGCGTCGACGGCGAGGATTGCCCGTCCACCGAGGCCGGCGACGGGCACGACACGAGGGCCGCGGGTGCGCGCGCAAGCCTCATCGTCACCCCGCGGGTGCTCGAGGTGCCGGCGACGATGCGCGACAAGCGCGTGTGGGGCCTGGCGACGCAACTGTATTCGGTGCGTTCGCAGGGGTCATGGGGCGTGGGCGACCTCGTCGATCTGCGCGACCTCGCCGTGTGGTCGGCGGCCGAGCACGGCGCCGACTACGTCCTCGTCAATCCGCTGCACGCGGCACAACCGAGCGCGCCGATGGAGCCGTCGCCGTACCTGCCGACGTCGCGTCGGTTCGTCAACCCGCTCTACCTGCGGGTCGAGCATGTCGAGGAGTACGCGAGCGCGTCCGCCGACGTCCGCGGGGTCATCGACGACCTGGCGCGGGATGTCCACGCGCGCCTCGACGACGTCGACCGCATCGACCGCGACGCTGCGTGGGGGGCGAAGGAGCAGGCGTTGCGAGTCCTGTGGCAGATCGGGCGCACGCCGGGGCGTCAGGCCGCGTTCGATGCCTACTGCCGCGCCGGCGGCGAGCAGCTCACCCGTTTCGCGACATGGTGCGTGCTGTTCCGCACCTTCGGGCCCGACTGGCGAACCTGGCCGCACGATTATCAGGACGCGACGGCGCCCGCCGTCTCGCGGTTCGGCTCCGAGCACGCCGACGAGGTCGACTTCCACCGCTGGTTGCAGTGGTGCCTCGACGAGCAGCTGCGCGGCGTGCAGTCGGACGCCGTCGCCGCGGGCATGGCGCTCGGCGTCGTCCACGACCTCGCCGTCGGCGTCAACCCCGCGGGCGCGGACGCCTGGGCCCTGCAGGACGCGTTCGCGGCGGGCATCCACGTCGGCGCTCCGCCTGATCAGTTCACCCAGCTCGGGCAGGACTGGGGGCAGCCACCGCTGCGCCCGGATCGTCTCGCCGAGACGGCTTACGCGCCTTTCCGCGAGATCGTCGGCACCGTCCTGCGCCACGCCGGTGGGGTGCGCATCGACCACATTCTCGGGCTGTTCCGCCTGTGGTGGGTGCCGGAGAGCATGACGCCGAAGGACGGCACGTACGTGACGTACGACCACGAGGCGATGATCGGCATCCTCGTCCTCGAGGCGCAGCGCGCGGGTGCGCTCGTCGTCGGGGAGGATCTCGGCACGCTCGAGGCGTGGGTGCAGACGTTCCTCGCCGAGCGCGGCGTGTACGGCACGTCGATCCTGTGGTTCGAACAGGACTGGGATGCGCAGCGTCCGCTGCCACCCGAGGATTGGCGCGAGAAGTGCCTCGCGTCGGTGACGACGCATGACCTGCCGCCGACGGCCGGCTATCTCGACGCCGCGCACGTGCGGCTGCGTCACGAGCTGGGGCTGCTCGACGGCTCGCTCGAGGACGAGTTGGCGCGAGACGAGGCGGACCGCCGGCGGTGGCGCGAGTTTCTCGTCGCTCAGGGCCTGCTCGATGACGCCGACGCGCCGAACGAACAGGTCGTCGAGGCACTGCACGCGTTCCTCGTCACGACGCCGTCACGGATGCTCAACGTCGCGCTTGTCGACGCCGTCGGCGACGTGCGCGTGCAGAACCAGCCCGGCACGGCCGACGAGTACCCGAACTGGCGTGTGCCGCTGTCCGGCCCCGACGGTGAGCCGATCCGGCTCGAGGACGTCTTCGCGAGCGAGCGCGCCGCGCGCTTGTGCGGCATCTTCGCCGGGCTGAACGAGCACGCCGCCCAGGGTTGACCTCACGGCGGTGTACGGCGTCACCGCACGAACATCGCCCGAGAACGGGTCACGGCTGACGCGTTCTCGGGCGATGTGGCTCGAGCTGGGGACCTTTGCGGAACCTCACCGGCGGTGCTCGCCAGGCGCCGACCCGTCAGTCACGCCCCGGAGCGAGGAACGCTGCGAGGGCCGCGCCGTACATCGCCTGGTCGGCGGCGCCGACGAGTTCGCGCGCCGAGTGCATCGACAGTGTCGGGGCGCCGAAGTCGACGGTCGTCGCGCCGGTGAGCGCCGCCGTCATCGGCCCGACGGTCGAGCCGCACGGCAGGTCAGAGCGCACGACGAACTCCTGCATCGGCACGCCCGCCTCCCGACACGCTGCGGCGAAGTGGGCGGCGCCGACCGAATCCGTCGCGTAGCGCAGGTTCGTGTTGATCTTCAGCACCGGCCCGCCGTTCATCGCGATGTGGTGCGCAGGTTCGTGACGATCGGCGTAGTTCGGGTGCGTCGCGTGCGCCATGTCGCCCGAGGCGATGACGGTGTGCGCCATCGCGCGGTGCACGTCGTCACGCCCGCCGCCGAGCGTCGAGATGATGCGTTCGAAGATCGTCGGCAGCAGGTTCGAGAACGCGCCGCGCTCCGACATCGAGCCGATCTCCTCGTGGTCGAACAGCGCGATGAGCGGCACGAGCGGCACCTCACCCTCAGGTGCCGGGCGCTCGACGGCGTCGATGAGTGCCTGCGTCGCGGCGTAGCTCGTCGCGAGGTTGTCCATCCGGGCGCCCGCGACGAATTCGCGGTGCAACCCGGTGCGCGCGGCCGGCTGCACGTCGTGCGTCATCGCGTCCCAGCTCAGCACGTCGACCGGTTCGACGCGAACCTGCTCGGCGAGCCACTCGACGAACAGTGGTGCCTGCGACAGCGCCCACGACGGTTCCATGTGCAGCTGCTTGTTGAGCGTCAGAGCGTCGTTGGTCGAGCGGTCGAGGTGGATCGCGAGCTGCGAGACGCGCAGCAGCGGCTCGTCGACGGCGAACAGCCGTTCACCGACGCTGCCGTCGGCCTCGCGTACCGCGACGCGCCCCGACAGCCCGAGGTCGCGATCGAGCCACGAGTTGAGCAGCAGCCCGCCGTACGGTTCGACGCCGAGCAGTTGCCAGCCGACGCGCTCGTGGTCGGGGCGCGGTTTGATGCGCAGGTTGGGGGAGTCGGTGTGTGCACCGACGACTCGGAACGCGACCGCGCCGCGCTCGCCGCCGGCGTCACCGTCATCAGCGCCACCACCAGAGCCGTCGAACGGGCGAGTGAGCACGCGCTCCGTCGACCACGCGACGAGCGACCCGCCGCGCGTCGTGACGTAACGTCCCGGCTCGCTCGGCCAGGCGTCCCGCTCGTCGAGGGGCGTGAAGCCCGCCTCGACGAGCACCGACAGAGAGGATGCGACCGCGTGGAACGGCGAAGGGCTGGTGCGCAGGTACGCGACCAACCCTTCGGCGGCCGAATCCGTCGTGAAACGTCCGGATCCGAAACTCATGATGCCTCTCAGCCCTCCAGCTCGTTGGCGGTCGAGCGCACCTGCTCGAGCCACGACTGCTTCGCCTCGAGCTCCTGACGCAGCTTCGCGGCCTTGTTCGAGTTGCCCGCGGCCTCGGCGGCCTCGACGTCACTGCGCAGCGACGCGACGGCGTTCTCGAGCTGGGTGACCATCGAGTTGGCGCGCGCGCTCACCTCGGGGTCGGACTTCTTCCACTGCGCCTGCTCGGCGTCACGGACGGCGTTCTCGATGCGGCGCATGCCCTTTTCGATGCGGTCCATGTCCCTGCGCGGAACCTTACCCGCGGCGTCCCACTTCTCCTGCAGCGCGCGCAGCTGGGCCTTCGCGGCACCCAGGTCCTTGACCGGCAGGATCTTCTGGCCCTCGGCCAGCAGCTCCTCCTTGACCTTGGCGTTGGCCTCGAACACCTTGTTCTCCTCGGCGACGACCTCATCCTTCGCCGCGAAGAACGCATCCTGCGCCTTCTTGAAGCGCTGCCACAGCGCGTCGTCGTCGGAACGCGACGCGCGCCCGGCCTGACGCCACTCGCTCATGAGGCGCTTGAACGCCGACGCCGTGGGCCCCCAGTCGTTCGAGGTGGCGAGCTTCTCGGCCTCGGCGACGAGACGCTCCTTCTCCTTCTTCGCCGCACCGTGTTGCTCGTCGAGCTGGCTGAAGTGCGTGCGACGCGTCTTGTCGAACCCGTTGCGGGCAGCGGAGAAACGCTGCCACAGCGCCGACTCGACGTCACGGTCGAGACGTGCACCGTTCTTCTGGTGGTTCTTCCACTCGTCGAGCAGTTCGCGCATGCGCGTCGTGCTCTTCTTCCACTGCACCTTCTCGGGATCCTGTGCGGCGATCTGCTCGGCCTCGGCGACGAGCTGCTCGCGGTGGACGAGGGCCTCCTTCTTCGCCGCGGCGCGGGCCTCACCCTCCACCTGCTGCTTGACGCGCAGCGCCGTCGCGATGTCCTCGATGATGCTGTCGAGCGCGGGCAGGTCGCCGACGGCGTTCGTCTCGGCGACCTGCTTGCGCAGCGTCTTGAGCGACTCGCCGGCGTCGTGGGCGCTGATGTCGGTCTGCGTCACGCGCTGCAGCAGCAAGGCGGCCGCGGCGCGCAGTTCGTCGTACTTGCGCGCGAAGTAGGCGCGGGCCTCGTCGGCGCTCTTGCCGGGGTAGGAGCCGACGGCCTTATCGCCGTCGGGCGTGCGCACGTACACCGTGCCGTCCTCGTCGACGCGCCCGAACGAGGCGGCGTTCGAATTCGACGGCGTCTCCACCGCGGCCGACGGCGCGGGCGCCGCCTGCGTGGCCGCTGCGCTCGCCTCGGTCGCGGCGGCTGCCGGGGTGCCCGCAGGAACCGACGGCGACGTCGGTGCGGCCGGGGTCGGCGCCTTGGATGCAGCGCTCGGGGGCTTCGGCACGACGCTCGGCTTCACGGACGCGGGTGTGGGGATGGTGGAGTCCTCGGACACGGTCATGACCTTTTTCTCGACGTAGCCGACCCGCGGGTACGCGCGGACCGGACAGCAACGTCATCAGTCTAGGGGGAGGAGGTCGTCCGCGTGCCCGCAGCGGCCCGGCGTTCCTCGGGTCGGACGGCCCGTGCGCGCGCCCGATAGGCTGGGGTACGTGTTGACCGTCTCTTTCCCCGCAGCCGCGATGGGTACGAACTGCTACGTCTTCGCCCGTGAACGCGGCAGCGAGTGCGTCGTCGTCGACCCGGGCATCGGCGTCACCGACCAGCTGTTCGAGCTCCTCGGCGATCTCGATCTCAAGCCCACGGCGGTGCTGCTGACGCACGGCCATCTCGACCACACCTTCTCCGTGACGCCGGTGTGCGGCGGGCAGATCGCCGCTCACATCCACGCCGACGATCGCTACCGCCTCGTCAACCCCTACGACCAGCTCGGCCCGCAGCTGCGCGGCATGCTCGAGCAGTCGTTCGGCAAGAGCGCGACGTGGCGCGAGCCCGAGAAGGTCGTCTCCATCCACGAGGGCGAACCCCTCGAACTCGCGGGGCTGACGTTCGGCGTCACCCACGCGCCGGGGCACACCGAGGGCTCCGTCATGTTCACCGTCGACGAGGTGCCCGACGGGCTCGACGACGCCGTCGCCGCGACGGTGAACCAGAGCGTCATCACCGGGGACGTCCTGTTCGCCGGCTCGATCGGACGCACCGACCTCGAGGGCGGCAGCGACGCGGCGATGCAGCAGAGCCTGCGCACGAAGGTGCTGCCGCTGCCTGATTCGTCCCTCATCCTTCCCGGGCACGGCCCGGCCAGCACGATGGCGCGCGAGCGCGTGAGCAACCCGTACCTGCAAGCACTCCAAGGATCTGGCGCATGAGCAAACCGACCCCCATCTCCGGCTTCCTCGAATGGCTGCCGGCGCAGCGTTACACCGAGCAGCTGGTGCTCGACATCATCCGTGAGGTGTTCGAGTTGCACGGTTTCGAGCCGATCAACACGCGCGCGGTCGAGCCCGTCGAGCGCCTCACGGGCAAGGGCGGTGACGCGGACAAGGAGATCTACGCCGTCAGCCGCCTCGCTGCGGACGAGGCCGACAAGGCCGAGCCGGGCCTCGGCCTGCACTTCGACCTCACCGTGCCGTTCAGCCGCTACGTCATCGAGAACGCGGGCAAGCTGACGTTCCCGTTCCGCCGCTACCAGATCCAGCCGGTCTGGCGTGGCGAGCGCCCGCAGGCGGGGCGCTACCGCGAGTTCGTCCAGGCCGACATCGACATCGTCGACGTGGGGGAGCTGCCGTTCCACTACGAGGTCGAGCTGCCGCTCGTCATCGCGGACGTGTTCAAGCGGCTGCCGATCGGTGAGTTCCGCATCCAGGTCAACAACCGCAAGATCCCCGAGGGCTTCTACCGCGGGCTCGGCATCGACGACATCGTCGGCACGCTGCGCATCGTCGACAAGCTCGACAAGATCGGCCCGGCCAAGGTCAAGGAGCTGCTCGTCGCCGAAGGCGTCGAAGACGCCGCCGCCGACAAGATCCTCGCCCTCGCGGCGATCTCGACGACCGATACGTCCTTCGTCGAGCAGGTGCGCGCGCTGGGCGTCGAACACCCGACGCTGGAGGAGGGCCTCGAGCAGCTACGCGTCGTCGTCGAGACGGCCGCCGAGCACGCACCCGGTCTGCTCGTCGCGGAGCTGAAGATCGCACGCGGCCTCGATTACTACACCGGCACGGTCTACGAGACGCAGCTTGTCGGCGAGGAGGGCTACGGCTCGATCTGCTCCGGCGGGCGCTACGACTCGCTCGCGAGTGACGGCAAGAGGACCTACCCCGGCGTCGGCCTGTCGATCGGTGTCTCGCGCCTGCTCGCGAAGCTCATCGGTGACGGCGGCCTGCGCACGAGCCGTCCGGCGCCGACGGCCGTGCTCGTCGCCGTCAACGACGAGACCTCACGCGCCGAGTCGATGCGGATCGCGGCGGCACTGCGTGAGCGCGGCATCCCGACGCTCGTGTCGCCGAAGGCCGCCAAGTTCGGCAAGCAGATCCAGTTCGCCGACCGTCGCGGCATCCCGTACGTCTGGTTCCCAGGCGCGGGGGAGACCGGCGACCAGATCAAGGACATCCGCAGCGGTGAGCAGTTCGACGCGGACGCGGCGAGCTGGGTGCTCCCCGCGGCCGACGAGCAGGTGCGACTCGAGGTCACCGAGGCGTCACCGGCGTCGTGAGCGCCCCGGAGCCCTCGCTCGAACTGACGCAGGTGATGACGCAGTGGCTGCATCACTTGCGCGTCGAGCGGGGCCTCTCGCCGCACACGCTCGCGGCATATCGACGTGACGTCACGCGTTACCTCGGTTACCTCGCCGCCTCCGGCGTCACCTCGCTCGACGGGGTCGAGGAGACGCGCGTCGAGGCGTTCCTGCGATCGCTGCGCGAGGGCGGCCAGGGCCATCCGCCACTGGCGGCCAGTTCCGCGGCACGCGCGCTCGTCGCCGTCCGCCGCCTCCATGCGTTCGTTTCGCTCGAGACGGACGCGCCCGACGCGGCGACGGACGTCGCGCCGCCGAGGTTGCCCCGCAAACTCCCGAAGGCTATCCCTCTAGCTGACGTCGAACGTTTGCTTGCGGCTGCCGGCGATGGCGAGGACGCCGGTTCACTCCGGGATCGTGCGCTGCTCGAGGTGCTCTACGGGGTCGGTGCGCGCGTGAGTGAGGTCGTCGGGCTCGACGTCGACGACGTCGACCTGATGTCGCGTTCGCTGCGACTGTTCGGCAAGGGCAGCAAGGAGCGCATCGTCCCGCTCGGGCGCTACGCCGCCGACGCGCTCGGCTCCTACTTGACGCGTGAGCGGCCTGCTCTTGCGGCAAAGGGCAAGGCCGGGGCTGCCGTGTTCCTCAATCAGCGCGGCGGCAGGTTGAGCCGACAGAGCGTGTTCGGGCTCGTGCGTCGCGCGGCCGAGGTGGCCGGGCTCGACGGCGAGATCTCGCCGCACACGCTGCGGCATTCCTATGCGACGCACCTGCTCGAAGGCGGCGCCGACGTGCGCGTCGTGCAAGAGCTTCTCGGGCATGCCTCGGTGACGACGACGCAGATCTACACGATGGTGTCGGTGCAGCAGTTGCGCGAGACGTTCGCGGCGGCGCATCCGCGCGCCCGCTGACGGTCGACGGGCGACGGTTTGGGCGTTGCCGCACCCGGGGCGCTAATCTGGTGCTGATTGGCGTGATGCCAAACGCTCAACTATCAGTGGAGGCTTTCGAGTGACTTCCGAGAGTTCACAGAAGTCGACGAACTCTAACGTTCGACTTGACCGTTTGCCGGGAATCGACGCGACGGGCCAGTGGGGTCCAACCGGTCGACCCCTGCCCGGCTTCCCGACGCCTCGACCTCTCGAGTCGCACGGCCCCGCGCGCATCATCTCGATGTGCAACCAGAAGGGCGGCGTCGGCAAGACGACGTCGACGATCAACCTGGGTGCCGCCCTGGCCGAATACGGCCGCCGCGTCCTGCTCGTCGACTTCGACCCGCAGGGAGCCCTGTCCGTCGGCCTCGGCGTGCGCTCGCAGGATCTCGACGTGACGATCTACAACCTGCTCGTCGAGCGCGGTCACGACGCGCACGACGTCATCCAGACCACGCGGGTGCACAACCTCGATGTGCTGCCCGCCAACATCGACCTGTCGGCCGCCGAGGTACAGCTCGTCGGTGAGGTCGCCCGCGAGATGGTGCTCGCGCGCGTCCTGCGCAGCGTCGCGGACGAGTACGACGTCATCCTCATCGACTGCCAGCCGTCGCTCGGTCTGCTGACCGTCAACGCGCTGACGGCGTCGCACGGCGTCGTCATCCCGCTCGAGGCCGAATTCTTCGCGATGCGCGGCGTAGCGCTGCTCGTCGAGACGATCGAGAAGGTGCAGGATCGCCTCAACCCGCGCCTGGAGATCGACGGCATCCTCGCGACGATGTACGACGGGCGTACCCTGCACAGCCGCGACGTCGTCCGCTCCGTCGTCGACCACTTCGGCGACAAGGTGTTCCACACCGTCATCTCGCGGACCGTCAAGTTCCCCGACGCGACGCTTGCGGCCGAGCCGATCACGCAGTACGCCTCCGGGCACGGTGCCGCGGAGTCGTACCGCCAGCTCGCGCGCGAGCTCATCTCGCGCGGCGGGGCTCCCTGAGCCGCACGACGATGACGGCGACCGAGGCCGAGCCCGTCGGCGACGCGCCCGCATCGGCAGTGGCGGTCACGACCTCTGGGCCGACGGCAGCGTCGACGGCGAGCGCACCGGGCGGCGTCCTGACGCGGCGTGCGGCGGCGACGCCGTTCCACGTCCACCTGGGCGAGGTGTTCGACGGACCGTTCGACCTGCTGCTGGGCCTCATCGCGAAGCATCGTCTTGATGTCACGCAGATCTCGTTGTCGCAGGTGACGGACGAGTTCATCGCGCACATCAGGGCGGCCCGCGAGGCGAGTGACGAGTGGGATCTGTCGCAGGCGACCGAGTTCCTCCTCATCGCCGCGACGCTGCTCGACATCAAGGCAGCGCGGCTGTTGCCGAACCTCGGCGGCTCCGACGAGGAGGACTTCGAGCTCATCGAAGCGCGCGACCTGCTGTTCGCCCGGCTGCTGCAGTACCGGGCGTTCAAGGACATGGCGCAGTTCCTGGCCAATCGGATGGAGAGCGACGGGCGTCTCGTCGCACGTCAGGCCGGGTTGGAGGAACGCTTCTCGGGGCTACTGCCTGAGCTCGTCATGACGGTGACGCCCGAGTAGCTCGCGGCCGTCGCCGCGCGGGCGCTGACGCCCAAGGCGCCGCCGAGCGTCGACGTCGACCACCTGCACGCCGTGCAGGTCAGCGTGCGTGAGCAGGCGCGCATCGTGACGAGCAAGCTGCGACGCGGTGGTGAGCTGACGTTCGCGCAGCTCGTCGCGGACGCGGAGCACAACCTCGTCGTCGTCGGGCGTTTCCTCGCCATCCTCGAACTGTTCAAGGAGGCCGCGATCGCGTTCGAGCAGGACGAGCACCTGCGGCAGCTCACCGTGCGCTGGGTCGCGGCGCCCGATGCGCGCATCCTCGTCTCCGACGAGTACGACGCCGAGCCGGGCTCAGGCGGCGAGGGCGCGAGCGATGACGCTGCGTCCTGAGACAATGACACGAGCGACCTCACACTTCGCCGCGCTGCGACGACTCACGGGTGAGGACACGAGACGAACGACCCGCGCCGACGACGGCCCGGAGCAGGAGGAGGTGAACGCATGACGACGCACGATACGACGGCGCAACCACCGGCGCGGGGCGCCCGCGAGCCGGTCGTCGTGCACAACCTGCCCGGCGGCTTGCGATCGACGCTCGAGGCGGTGCTCATGGTCGTCGACGAGCCCGTCTCGGTGGCCGATCTCGCCGCGGCCTTCGGCGTCGGCGAGAGCGAGGTGCGCGCCAACCTCGAGGGCCTCGAGGTGGAATACCGCGCCCAGCAGCGGGGGTTCACCCTGCGCGAGGTCGACGGCACCTGGCGCATGTACTCGCGGGCGGCCTACGCGGATGCCGTCGAAACGTTCCTGCGGGGTGGGCAGCAGGCCAAGCTGACGCAGGCGGCACTCGAGACGCTCGCCGTCATCGCCTACCGGCAGCCGATCTCGCGTTCGCGCGTCGGCGCCATCCGCGGCGTCAACGTCGACGGCGTGACCCGCACCCTGCTCACGCGTGGGCTCGTCACGGAGGTCGGCGACGACCCCGAGACGGGCGCGACGCTCTACGGCACCACCCCGACCTTTCTCGAGCGGCTTGGGCTCGGCTCGCTGGACGAGCTTCCCGCGCTGGCGCCCTACCTGCCGGACGCCGCCATCATCGACGAACTAGTGGAACAAGGACACGGATGAACTCCAGGAAACCCCGTCAGGGTCAGCGCGACAACCGAAGCAGCCGCGTCAACCGCGGCTCCGGCGGCGGCGTCAGCCGTTACGAGGCCGACGTCCTCGGCATCGGCACGACGAAGAGCGGCCAGCCGGTCGCCCCGCCGCGCGAGCGCGCACCGAAGGCCGCGACGCGCGACGTGCACGTCGAGGAGGGCACGCGCCTGCAGAAGGTGCTCGCGCAGGCCGGCGTCGGTTCGCGACGCCACTGCGAGAACCTCATCGCCGAGGGTCGAGTCGAGGTGGACGGCCAGGTCGTCACCGAACTGGGCACGCGCATCGACCCCGAGAGCGCCGTCATCCACGTCGACGGCGATCGCATCCAGCTCGACGACACGCTCGTCTACCTCGCCTTCAACAAGCCCACGGGTGTCGTGTCGACGATGCAGGACGAAGAGGGTCGCCCGTGCGTCGGTGAGTACCTCGAGGGGCGCACCGAGCGCCTGTTCCACGTCGGCCGACTCGACTACGACACCGAGGGTCTGCTGCTGCTGACGAATGACGGCAACCTCGCCAACCGCCTGCAGCACCCGCGCTACGGCGTCGAGAAGGTCTACCTCGCGACGATCCCCGGCCCGGTGCCGCGCGACCTCGGCAAGCGGATGCGCGAGGGCATCGAGCTCGAGGACGGACCGGCCGCCGTCGACTCGTTCAAGGTCGTCGACTCTCAGCCGGGCATGGCCCTGGTCGAGATCGTGCTGCACGAGGGCCGCAACCGCATCGTGCGTCGCATGTTCGAGGAGGTCGGTCACCCCGTCATCGCGCTCGCGCGCCCGCAGGTCGGGCCCGTGAAGGTCGGCGATCTGCGCCCCGGCAAGATGCGGCCGCTCAACAAGCGCGAGGTCGCCGACCTGTACAAGGCTGCCGGTCTGTGACACTGCCGCAGCGCGTCCGCGTCGTCGGCACCGGCCTGCTCGGCACGTCGCTGGCGCTCGCGCTGCAGGCGCGAGGCGTCGACGTCACCCTCGCCGACACCTCGCCGACCGCGGCGGCGCTCGCCTCCGACATGGGCGCCGGCCGCGTCGCGCACGCCCAGGACGAGGCGCCCGACCTCGTCGTCGTCGCCGCGCCGCCTGACGTGGTCGTCGACGTCGTCGCCGCGGAGCTCACGGCGTGGCCGGACGCCACCGTGACGGATGTGACGAGCGTGAAGAACGTCGTCGTCGAAGGGGTGGCACGACGCTGCGGCGCCGAGCGGCGCCGCTTCGTGCCGGGGCATCCGATGGCCGGTCGTGAGCGCAGCGGCGCGGTCGCGGCGCGCTCCGACCTGTTCGAGGGGCGCACCTGGGTCATCTGCCCTGACGGCGCGGACGACGCCCGCGTCGCCGACGTGACAGCCGTCGCGCAGGTCTGCGGGGCACACGTCGTCACGATGAGCCCTGCCGCGCACGACGAGGCCGTCGCCGCCGTCTCGCACGTGCCGCAGGTCGCCGCGAGCCTCGTCGCCGCGCAGCTGCGTGAGCTGCCCGACGACGCCGTCGCTCTCAGCGGGCAGGGCGTGCGCGACGTCACGCGCATCGCGGCGAGCGACCCGATGCTGTGGACGCAGATCCTCGCCGGCAACGCGGCCGCGGTGCGGCCGTTGCTCGAAGGGGTGCGCGCCTCGCTCGACGATGTCATCCACGCCCTGTCGGTCATCACGTCCGGGGGCGATGCATCGGGCGGTACGCGTGGCCTGGCCGATGCGGCGGCCGTAGGCAGCACGTCGGTTGCCGTCACTGCACCGGCCACCCCCGTAACACAGGATGCCGTCGGTATCCGCGATGCGGTTGCCACCCCCGGCCCCCGGGCCGTGCTCGCGCAGACGATCGCTGGTGGCCAGGAGGGTCGTGCGCGCATCCCGGGCAAGCACGGCGCGCCGGCGCAGGCGTACGCGAGCGTCGCCGTCGTCATCCCCGACGAGCCGGGTGCGCTCGGTCGCGTGTTCACGGACGTGGGGGAGACCGGCATCAGCGTCGAGGACATGCGCCTCGAGCACGACGACGCCGTCGCCGCCGGTCTGCTCGAGCTCAGCGTCGTGCCGCTGCGCGCTCAGACCCTCGTCAGCGCGCTCAGCGCGCGGGGGTGGGCCGCCCACCTCGTCGAGACCGCCTAGAATCTGCGTTCATGGCGAGCGTGGCGAACGGCATCCGGGTAGCGATCGACGGGCCCTCGGGTTCGGGCAAGTCGAGTGTGAGCAAGAAGGTGGCGGCGCACCTCGGCATCGGCTACCTCGACACGGGCGCGATGTATCGCGCGCTCACCTGGTATTGCCTCGATCGGGGCACCGACCTCGACGACCTGGGCGCCGTCGCGGACGCCGCCACCGCGATGCCGCTCGAGATGGGCACCGACCCGAGCGCGCCGTCGATCAGCATGGGGGGTACGCGCATCGACACGGACATCCGCACGACGCGCATCGCCGAGGTCGTCTCGAAGGTCGCGACCAACCTGCAGGTGCGCCCCAAGCTGCAGCAGCGTCAGCGTGAGCTGATGGCGCAGATCGCCGCGGACCGGGGTGGCGTCGTCGCCGAGGGGCGCGACATCACGACGGTCGTCGCGCCCGACGCGGACGTGCGCATCCTCATGGTCGCGAGCGAGGCCGCACGGCTCGCGCGCCGCTCGAAGGAGCTGCACGGCGGCGCGGACGATGCCGCCATCGCGGCGACGCGGACGCAGATCGTCGACCGCGACAAGGCCGACTCGACCGTCTCGTCGTTCATGAGCGCTGCGGACGGGGTCGTCACGCTCGACACCAGCGACCTGACGTTCCAGCAGTCTGTCGAGGCGGTCCTGACGCTCGTCGAACGGGCGCGCGGCTGATGTTCCCGCGTCGTGACGTCGAGGATGCCGCGTCGCGTGATTCGACGCCGCGCGATCCGTCCGCGTGTGAGAGGCTCATGCGCCGATTGCGTCCCGCCGTCGAGGGCCTGTTCGGTGCGCTGTACCGCCTCGAGGTGACCGGGCGCGAGAACGTGCCGGTTGACGGCCCCGTCGTCGTGGTCGCGAATCATATCGGCGTCATCGACGGCCCGCTGGCCGCGTCGCTCGTGCCGCGCCCGGCGCACTTCCTCGTCAAGCGTGCGTACTTCGTCGGCCCGCTCGGGACGCTGCTGAGGCGGCTCGGGCAGATCCCCGTCACGCAGCGCAGCGCCGACCGGGAGGCGATGACGGCGGCGCGCGGCGTCCTGGCGGCGGGTGGTGTCGTCGGCGTGTTCCCCGAGGGCACGCGCGGTGACGGGTCGGTGCAGGCGGTGCACCAGGGCGCCGCGTTCCTCGCGCTCGGTGCGGATGCTCAGATCGTGCCGGTGCGTCTCGTCGGCACGGCCGGGCGCACGCGGGGACGCTGGCCGCGGCTGCGCAGTCGTCTGCAGGTGACGTTCGGGCCGGCGTTCCGCCTCGGTGACGCCGAGGCGGTGGCGGGCGCGACAGGTCGCGCTCGGCTGGCGGCCGCGACGGAGGAACTGCGTGCCCGCCTCGCCGACCACGTGGCGGGTTGAGCCGGATCGTCTCCCCGGGCGCTCGTCGCGAGGGCGTGGCTGGCCGCGAGCGCTCGACTCTGAAAAATCGTGCCCATGCGCGAGAATGGTCTTGTGACGCGCATTCGGGCGCGTCACACGAGACCTCCCCACCCGACGTCACGGCGCGAGCCGCCGCGTCGTCACGTGGCGGGGGAGAGCCTCCGAGCCCGCCGGATCCGGCGGGATACTCCACGATCTGAGGTAATCCGCGTGAGCGACGACCAGTACTTCCCCCACGACGAGCACGACGAGCGAGCCGAGCACGACGACCTGCGCCACGATGCGCCCGCCCCGGACGAGTCGGTCGAGCAGGCGCTGCGCGTCGGGCTCGAGGACTTCGACCTGAGCGACGAGGACCGTGCGCTGCTGTCCGGTGAGGTCGACGAGGACAGCGGCTACGGAGAGGCCGACCTGCGGCCCGTCGTCGCCGTCGTCGGTCGTCCCAACGTCGGCAAGTCGACGCTCGTCAACCGCATCCTCGGGCGCCGTGAGGCCGTCGTCGAGGACGTGCCGGGTGTGACGCGTGACCGTGTCGCGTACGACGCCGAGTGGGTCGGACGCCGGTTCACCCTCGTCGACACCGGCGGGTGGGAGGTCGACGCGAGCGGCATCCACCTGCGCGTCGCCGAACAGGCCGAGGTCGCGATCGAACTCGCCGACGCCGTGATGTTCGTCGTCGACGCCACGGTCGGCGCCACCGACACCGACGAGGCCGTCGTCAAGCTGCTGCGCCGCTCGAAGAAGCCAGTCGTCCTCATCGCGAACAAGGTCGACGACAACCGCTCGGAGGCCGACGCGGCCATGCTGTGGTCGCTCGGCCTCGGTGAGCCGTACCCCGTCTCGTCGCTGCACGGGCGTGGCACCGGTGACGCGCTCGACGCCGTCATCGACCTGCTGCCCGACAAGACCGCCGTCGCCGGCGCGTACCCGCGTGGCGGCCCGCGTCGCGTGGCGCTGCTCGGGCGTCCGAACGTCGGCAAGTCGTCGCTGCTCAACAAGCTCGCGGGGGAGGAGCGCGTCGTCGTCGACAACGTCGCCGGCACGACGCGTGACCCGGTCGATGAGTACATCGAACTCGGCGGCAAGACCTGGCGTTTCGTCGACACCGCCGGCATCCGACGCCGCGTGCACCAGACGCGCGGCGCCGACTTCTACGCCTCCCTGCGCACGCAGACGGCGTTGGAGAAGGCGGAGGTCGCCGTCGTCCTCATCGACGCGGAGCAGAGCATCGCCGAACAGGACGTGCGCGTCGTGCAGCAGGTCATCGACGCCGGCCGCGCGCTCGTCATCGCGTACAACAAGTGGGACAGACTCGACGAGGAGCGCCGCTACTACCTGGAGAAGGAGATCGAGCGCGAGCTCGTCCAGGTGCCGTGGGCGCCGCGCGTCAACCTGTCGGCGAAGACGGGGCGTCACACCGACCGTCTCGTTCCCGCCATCGAGGTCGCCCTCGACTCGTGGGACCAGCGCATCCCGACGGGCCGGCTCAACGCCTTCCTCGGCGAGGTCGTCGCGGCGCATCCGCACCCGGTACGCGGCGGAAAGCAGCCGCGCATCCTGTTCGCGACGCAGGCCTCGACGCGCCCGCCGCGCTTCGTCATCTTCGCCAGCGGCTTCATCGAGGCCGGGTACCGCCGCTTCATCGAGCGTCGCCTGCGCGAGGAGTTCGGTTTCGACGGGACGCCGATCGAGATCAGCGTGCGCGTGCGCGAGAAGCGCAAGCAGCGCTGAGCGGGGCCTACCTTCGAGGGGCGGGCGTGCGCTGTCGCGCGGCGCCTGCCCCAGGATGGCGAGTGACTCACGCGTCGGCGCGTAGTGCGCTGGTAACTCGTGCGTTACCTGCCATGATCGGCGTCCGGCGTCGCACGTCGGGTGAGAATCCCATTCACGGTGAGAGGCAGACGAAGCAGTGTTCGGTTGGAACCACGACTACGAGTACGTCGGCGTCACCCCCGGCATGCGCCCGGCGGACGGCGTGGGCGAGGTGCGCCGCGTCAAGGGTGCGAAGGAGTGGTCGGGTGAGCCGGCCGTGCAGTTCCATCCGCCGCAGGGCGTGAGCGCGGCGATGGCGGGCACCATCGTCGACGGGTCGGTCGACTCGCAGGACATCGGCGCGATGATGATCGACCTGTCGCTGCGCGGCTGGTTCCGCATCGAGAAGCTGCAGCCCGCTGACGGTTCGGCGCCCGCAGCGTCGCCGGCGCCGACGTCGAGGCGGGGTGCCAAGGCGCCGCAGGGTGACTGGGTGTTCATCCAGAACGAGTTTCCTGGCGGCGACGTCATCACGCAGGTCGAGGCCGACTTCCTCAACGCCCTGTTCCCGCCCGGCGTCCGTTACGTGACGCTGCCGCAGATGAAGGCGCAGTTGCGGGGGCCGTTGCGCGACATCGCCGACGGTATGTACCGCGAGACGATTCATCGGGGCTGGTACGAGCGAGACCCGCGCCGCAAGGGTTTCCTGGGGATGGGGCGCTCGCCGCGCACCGCCGACGGCACTGCAGTGCGCATCCAGACGCTCGGGTTCAAGAAATACATCGCGACGGCCGAGGCCAAGCAGATCAAGTTCGAGGAAGCGGCTGACCTGTTCAACCGGTACCTGCCGTACGCCATGGTCTTCGGTCTTGCCGACCGGTGGGCGGGCGTCATCGGTGAGGTTGCGAAGATGGCGCAGCTCGAGGGCTTCGGCAACATCATGGGCGACATCGCCTCTGACCCGTTCTTCTGGATGTTCTACGGCGACGACCTCGTCTTCCTCGGCGCGGAGGCGATCGGCGGAATGGCCGACCTACTCTCGGGCGCCGACGGGCTGTTCGACCTCGGCGGCCTGACGGACGGTCTCGGCGACGTCTTCGGCTCGATCGGTGACGCGGTCGGCGACATCTTCGACTTCTGACGCCGGCCCGTCATCCAGGGGCCGAGCCTGCCCCGATCTCCGGGCGACAGCCAGACGTCGCAGGGCCGGCCGATTGGTCGCCCGGGCCCCGCGTGGGGTATGGTTCATCACGCCCTTCGGGGCTTGCGCCGTCAGGTGCAACGGGCTGTAGCGCAGTTTGGTAGCGCACTTGACTGGGGGTCAAGGGGTCGCAGGTTCAAATCCTGTCAGCCCGACCGAGGACGTTCGGGCCTCACGCGATGGCGTGAGGCCCGAACGTTTCTGTGTTCACCCTCGAGCCTGGTACATGGTGAACCACGGCCTGACGCAGCCCACGGCTCGTCATTACCCGAGCGACGTCATGCCGGCGACGTAGAGCGCCTGGCCGAGGTGCAGCAGCGCGTCCTCCGTGCAGCTGACGAGACGCGCCCCGCGCGTCACGGGCGGATCCCACGACTCATCGACGACGTCGTCGAGGTCTGCGGCGGACATCGAGCTGATGTACGCCTTCTGCGCCGCTACGGCCGCCTCGAGGTGCTCGAACAGCAACGCGACATCCGTGACGACGACCGCCCGCGCCTGCTCAGGGCTGTGGCCGAAGCCGGTCTCGTCATCATCGACATCGAGTCCGAAGCGCGCATCGAAACCCTGTGCCGTCCAGATCGGTTCGTCGCCGGACAACTGCGCGACCTGGGCGTCGATCTCGCGCGCGGTGTGCCACAGCAGCCATGCGATCGAGTTGTCGTGCCCGCCGGGGTGGGCGTTGAGTTTCTCGTGGGTCAGCTGCGGGCGCAGGGACCCGGCCGCGTCGAGGGGGCGCTGTGCGAGGTCGAGCATGAGCGTGATGGCATCCATGGCATCAACGCTACGCCCCCGCTGCAACGACTGCCTATGCTGACGCCATGACGACGCCATCCGCCTCCGAGCGCCCGCCGCGCGACGACGCGCCCGCGTCCGACCTGCCCTGGTACCGCGAGGTGAGCGGGCCGCAGTGGAAGGCGTTCTGGGCCGCCTGGCTCGGCTACCTGCTCGACGGATTCGACTTCGTCATCATCACGCTCGTGCTGACGGAGGTCGCCGACGAGTTCCACCTGTCGACGGTGCAGGCGACGACGCTCATCAGCGCGGCGTTCGTCTCCCGCTGGTTCGGCGGGCTCGTCCTCGGCGCCGTCGCCGACACGATCGGGCGCCGGCAGGCGATGGTCGCAGCGATCGTGACGTTCTCCGTCGGCTCTGCGCTGTGCGCCGTCTCGACCGGCTACCTCATGATGTTCGTCGCGCGTCTGCTCATCGGGTTCGGCATGGCGGGGGAGTACTCGGCGAGCGCGACGTACGTCATCGAGTCGTGGCCGCAGCACCTGCGCAACAAGGCGTCCGCGTTCCTCATCAGCGGCTTCTCGATCGGCGGGGTGCTCGTCGCGCAGCTGTACCGCTTCGTCGTCCCGGCGTGGGGATGGCGGGCGCTGTTCGCGCTCGGGCTCGTGCCGATCGTCCTCGCACTGTGGCTGCGGCGCGCGCTGCCCGAACCCGCGGACTTCGAACACGCCAAGCGCAGCGGCGACCTCGACGCAGCCCCCGACATGTTCACGACGCTCTACCGCGGCCGTCGCGCGGCGCTCAATGTCGTCCTGACGCTGGTGGTGTTCGCGGCGCTGCTCGTCATCTTCACGGGCCACTCGAGCGGCGCGCTCATGACGACGGTGCTCGCGCTCATGACGGCCGCGACATTCGTGTGGTTCCTCGTCCAGTTCGAGCCCGAGCGCTGGCCGACGGCGCTCGGCGTCACGCTCGTCGTGTTCACCGTGTTCTTCTTCGCGTGGCCCATCACCGCGCTGCTGCCGACGTACCTCAAGACGGAGCTGCACCTCAGCGCCGCGACCGTCGGTGACGTGCTGTTCTGGTCTGGTTTCGGTACGGCCGCCGGCGCCGTCCTGGCTGGGTTCACCGGCGACCGCTTCGGCACGACGCGCGCCTACTGGGGCAGCCTCGCCCTGTCGATCCCGTTGCTGTGGCCCATCTTCACGATGAGCGGCTCCCACGTCGTCCTCATCGGCGTCATGCTCTTCGTCCAGCAGTGCTTCGGTTCGGGCGTCGGCGGGCTCGTGCCGAAGTGGATGGTCAGCTGGTTCACGCTCGACAAGCGCGCGGCCGGGCTCGGCTTCACCTACAACGTCGGCGCACTCGGCGGCGCCATCTCACCCGTCGTCGGAGCGCAGCTCGCCGGACGCATGCCACTCGGATCGGCGCTCATGACGCTGTCGGCGACGTTCACCGGCGTCGTCATACTGCTCGTCGCGCTCAAGTTCCCGCTGCGCCTGCAGCGACTCATCCGCCCGAGCGCCGTGCGCCCCGAGGACGGCAGCGACATCGTCACTCGCGCGACGTCACAGGCGGTCTGAGGCATCACGTGCCCCGGAGACCCGCCTCAAGCCGGGCGGCGGTAGCTCACGGAGAACGTGTCACCCGTGCGGCTGATCCCGCTGGGGACGGCGAGTGCGGCGCCGGTGCTCATCGTGATGCGTGTCGACGGCCAACCGGCGAGGTTGCGCGTGCCGTCCTTGCCCTTGGCGTAGACGCTGGAGAAGGTGGGGGAACCGACGTTCGCGAGCGCGCGGGCCCGGCCGTCCGCGCCGCTCGTGCGTTCGAGCACCGCTTCGGCCACGCCGCGCGGTGCCGCACTCGTGCGGTCCGTGCCGACGCAGTCGTTCGTGCGTCAGTTGCACAGCGTGAAGTACGAACGGCCTTCCTTCGCCGCGTAGCGCACCGTCACCTCGACCGCATCGCCGGGCGCGACCGCCAGGTTCGTGATGCGTTCCTGCGCGCGGCTCGGGTAGGTCTCGATCCACGGGTAATAGCTCGTCTTCCACTTCGTGCAGTGCCCGCGCGTGACGGCGGTGCAGACGACATCGGACTCCGTTCCTGCCTGCACGAGCTCGCCCTGCTTCGCGGTGCCTCCGCCGAGCCCGACCCACATGGCCGAGTACCCGTCGCGCCCCGGCCACGTTGCCTTGGGCACGATCCAGGTGCCGTGGATGCTCTCAGGGCCGGCGATACTCGCCTGGTATCCCGCCCAGTTCGCGTACGCGGCGGGCTTGACGGGCGCCGGGCGTACCGTCGCCTTCGGGCGGACCATGACGCTGCTGTCGGGCGTCGCCTGCTTGGGCGCGGCGTGCGCAGCTCGCGCCGTCGTCGTGGGCGTGCTCTTGGCCCCACGCACCGTCGCCGGCTTCGTCGAACCCTTCGTCGCGGTGGAGACGTGGCGCGCTGACGAGGGCGTCGCGGTCATGTTCTTCTCGCCGGTGCTCTTCGGCGTCGCCTTCTTCGGCGCAGCGTTCTTCGACGTGGCACTCGCGGCGGGCTGGGCGGGGTGCGAAGCACCCGCCATGGCGGACGGCGCGCTCAGCGCGGCGATGGCTGCGACGACGCTCGCGGAGGCGAGCGTGCGGTGGCGAATGGACAAGACCTGTCACTCCTTCGGATGGACGGCTGGTCCCCTCCAACCTATCCACGCAGGCACCGGGCGCCACCGGCGGCGCGCCGAGGCCCGAGGCGCGGATGGCGACGGCCCCCTGTTCACGGGTGGCGCGTCGTGTTCGCCTCCGGGCGTCATCGGACCTAGGGTGGCACCGTGAGCGAGACCCGGGATCCGACGAGTCGCGTGTGGACGGTGCCGAACGCGCTGTCGATGCTGCGGCTGCTCGGGGTGCCCCTGTTCGTGTGGCTGCTGCTCGCCCATCACGACGGTGTGGGTCTCGTCGTCCTCATGATCGCCGGGTTCACCGACTACGCCGACGGCAAGATCGCCCGCAGGTTCCACATGGAATCGCGTCTCGGCGCGCTGCTCGACCCTGCGGCCGACCGGCTCTACATCGCCGCGACGATCGTCTGCCTCGCGATCCGCGGCATCCTGCCGCTGTGGGTCGTGCTCGCCCTCGTGGCGCGCGAGCTGTTCATCCTCGCTCTCGCGCCGACGGTGCGCCGTCACCGGCTGCCGTTGCCGCCCGTGCACTTCATCGGCAAGGCCGCGACGTTCAACCTCCTCTACGCCTTCCCGCTGCTCGTCGTCGCACAGTTCGACGGCACCGTCGGGGATGTCGCCGCTCCGATCGCGTGGGCGTTCGTCATCTGGGGCGTGACGCTGTACTGGCTCGCCGGGCTGCTCTACGCCGTGCAGGTGAGGGAGATGGTCAACGCCGTTCGAGCCCCGCAGGCCGCACGGTGACGCGCCTTCACTGGCGCCGCCACGAACGTCCGGGCGCCGCGCCGCGCGAGGTCGAGGTGCGTGACCCCGCGGCGAGCATGGCGCTCATCTTCGATGCGATGCGTCACCCCATCGACCCCTCGTACGCCGACTCGGCGGCGCGCCGCGAGGCCCAGGGCGCGCCTGCGCGCAGCTGGCGACGCTCACCGCTGCTCATCATCTCCCTGCTGCTCATCGGCCTCATGGTCGGCGCCGCCGCGCACGCGCTGCGCGTGCCCCGCGCCGTCGCGCAGGATCGGCACGCACAGCTCGTCGACCAGATCGAGACGAAGCAGAGCGACAACGACGACGCCTCCGCCGAGCTCACGCGGCTGCGCGACGACGTCGCGTCGGCGCAGAAGGGCGCTCTCGATCGTCAGTCGCAGGCGGGGCTGAAGAAGACGCTCGACGACGCGACGCGGACGGCGGGCCTCGCCGAGGTTCGCGGCCCGGGCGTCGTCATGACGGTGTCGAACCCCGACACCAAGGGCGCCGACTCGGCTGACAGCGATCCACGCACCGGGAACGCCGCGGACGCGGTCACCTCGACCGACCTGCAGCAGCTCGTCAACGGGTGGTGGCGGGCCGGCGCCACCGGTATCGCCATCAACGGCCAGCGCGTCACGTCGATGACGGCGATCCGGTTCGCGGGCTCGGCCGTCCTCGTCAACTTCCGTCCGCTCGCGCCGCCGTACGAGATCAGCGTCATGGGACCAGACGACATGCAGAAGACCTTCACCGGCTCGTTCGCCGACCAGTACGCCGCGAGTCTGCGCAAGTCCGGTTTCGGCGTGACGAGCAACGCCTCGAACGACGTCGACCTGCCCGCCCTCGACAGCGTGCACGTCACGCACGCCCGCATCGTTCCCTGACGCACCACCCCCGAGGAGAACACGTTGTTACCTGCCATCGGACTCGCAGTCGGCCTCGCCCTCGGGCTGTGGCTGCACCCCGACGTCCCCGTGTGGATGCAGCCGTACCTGCCGATCGCCGTCATCGCCGCGCTCGATGCGCTGTTCGGTGGTCTGCGCGCGGCGCTCGACGGCATCTTCGACGACAAGGTCTTCGTCGTGTCGTTCCTGTCGAACGTCGTCGTCGCAGCGTTCATCGTCTTCCTCGGCGACCAGCTCGGCGTCGGCAGTCAGCTGTCGACGGGTGTCGTCGTCGTTCTCGGCTTGCGCATCTTCACGAACGTCGCCTCCATCCGTCGTCACATCTTCAAGGCATGAGTGCCCCCGGCATGCGCACACCTGCTGACGAGCCCGCGACCCCGCGTGAGACGACGCCCGAGGGGCAGCTCGACGCTCAGGCCCCGCACGGGTCCGAGCCTCGGGCCGAGAACCCCTGGGGCGAGAACTCCTCAGACGCGGGCTCGCCGCCCCAGGCGCACCACCGTCCGTGGAAGCGGTTCGCGTTCGGCGGCCCCGGCACCGGCGTCGGGACCCTCGCGGCGTCCGTGCTCGCGCTCGGGCTGGGCTTCGCCGTCATGACGCAGGTGCGTCAGCACGAGAAGTCCGGCCTGGACAACCTGTCGCAGTCCGACCTCGTGGCGCTGCTGTCGACCGTGCAGGATCAGTCGGCGCGCCTCGAGACGGAGCTGGGCGACCTGCGCGAGAGCAAGTCGAAGCTGGCCTCCGGCGGTGACCGCGCCGCCGTCGAGGACGCACAGAAGCGACTCGACCAGATGCGCATCCTCAACGGCAGCGTCGCCGTCAGCGGCCCCGGCATCACGATCAGCGTCGAGGGCGGTGAGAAGGTGACGTCCGCGAACGTGCTCGACGCCGTGCAGGAACTGCGGGACGCGGGCGCCGAGTCGATCGACGTCGGCGGTCACCGCGTCATCGCCTCGACGTGGTTCTCGGACGTCGACGGATCGGCCGGCGTGCAGGGCGACAAGCTGCCCTCGACGTTCACGATCACGGCCATCGGCGATCCGCACACGATGAGCACCGCAATGGCCATTCCGGGTGGTGTGACGGATACGCTGACACAAGCAGGCGCCCGGGTTAAGGTCACCGAGGGCGCCACGAACAAGATCACCTCGATCGCCGGGGCGAAGTGAACCCCACCGTGTTCGCCGACACCACGACGACCAACCAAGGAGAGTCATGAGCGATCTTCAGTACCCCGCCGACCTGCGCTACACCGAGGACCACGAGTGGGTGGCCGACAAGGGCGAGGGCACAGTGCGCGTCGGCATCACGTCGTACGCCCAGGACGCTCTCGGTGACGTCGTCTACGTCAGCCTGCCGGCCGTCGGCGACACCGTCACCGCCGGTGAGTCGTGCGGCGAGGTCGAGTCGACGAAGTCGGTCAGCGACCTGTACTCCCCGCTCGACGGCGAGATCGTCGCCGTCAACGACACGCTGGACGCCGAGCCGGGCACGGTCAACACCGACCCGTACGAGTCGGGTTGGATGTTCGAGATCCGCGTCTCCGACGCCTCCGCCGTCGAGGCCCTCATGGACGTCGAGGCCTACCGCGCCTCGCTCGACTGAGCTCCTCGAGGAGGAGATCACCCGGCGATTGCACGACGATCGCCGGGTGACGGTATTCTGACCAACAGTTCCGAGCCCTCCAGCCCTTCGCGGCTGAGGCGAGATCCACGAACGGCGTCATCGCGGCGCGGGGGTGCACACCATGGTTGACGAGCAGAACACCTACGTCGGTGACGCCACGACGATCGGCGTCCCCGGCTCGCACGAGGCCGCTGCGACCTTGTCGACGGAGGCGCCGCGCAGCCTGTCGCCCGCCGACCAGGCCATGGTCGAGGCGTTGCGCCCGAACACCGCCCTGCTCATCGCCCTCAGCGGGCCCAACGCCGGGGCGCGCTTCCTGCTCGACGCCGCCGAGGTCAGCGCCGGGCGTCACCCGAAGAGCGACATCTTCCTCGACGACATCACCGTCTCGCGACGTCACGCGATCTTCGTGCGTGACGAGGATGGCTACAGCGTGCAGGACATCGGCTCGCTCAACGGCACGTACGTCGCGCGTCAGCTCGTCGACCAGGCGAAGCTGCGCACCGGTGACGAGGTCATGATCGGCAAGTACCGTCTCACCTACTACGCGGCCCCGACGAAGGCCTGAGGGCTTCACGCATGGCGCACGGTCTCACGATCAGCGGTGTTCTCGACGAACTGCGCGAGGAGTTTCCCGACCTCACCGTCTCCAAGGTCCGTTTCCTCGACGCGCAGGGGCTCGTTTCGCCGAAGCGCTCCGATTCGGGCTACCGCCGCTACTCACACGAGGACATCGACCGCCTCCGCTTCGTGCTCCGCGCGCAGCGTGACCGCTTCTGGCCGCTCAAGGTCATCCGTGACGCCCTCGACGCCTACGATCGCGGTCTCACCCCGGACGAGGACGTCATGGCGAGTGCCGTGCCCGCCGTCCCCGCTCAACACGTCGACGAAGACGTCCCGAGCGAGGAACAGCTCACGGCCGCGCCCCGCGAGAACCTGTCGCTGACGCGCGACGAACTGGCCCGTGGGGCTCAGGCGAGCACCTCGCTCATCGACGACCTCGTGACCTTCGGCCTCATCCGCGCTGATTCCGGTGGTCACTTCGACGCCGACGCACTCGCCGTCGCGACAGCTGCTGCCGGGCTCGCTGAGTTCGGTGTGCAGGCCCGTCACCTGCGTCCGTTCCGCCTCGCCGCCGACCGTGAGGTCGGTCTCGTGGAGCAGGTGCCGCTGCGTGACACGACGCAACGCGTGACGATCGCTCAGCGCGCTCTCGCGCTGCACATCGCGCTCGTCAAGGCTGGCCTGCGTCACTGACGGTGCTCGCCACGCCCCGAGCGCGAGCGACCGGCACGCGCCGATGCGGCGTCGAGGGAGTAGCGTGGTCGTCGTGAAACGCGCTGAGATCGCCGGAATCCGCATGGACGTCCCCACCGCAAGCCCCGTGCTGCTGCTGCGGATCGAATCGGGCCCCATCCACGTCCCATTGTGGATCGGTTCGTCCGAGGCCTCCATCATCGCCCTGTACGCCGAGGGCGTCGAAGCGCCCCGCCCGCTGACGCACGATCTGCTCCTCGACGTCGCCGCCGCCTCCGGTCGCGCCCTCGACCACGTCGAGATCTCGCGTCTCGTCGACGACGTCTTCGAGGCGAGCCTCGTCTTCGACGACGGCGGCCGCGTCGATGCGCGCGCGAGTGATGCCGTGGCCCTCGCCGTGCGCGCCCAGACGCCGATCCTCGTCGATGACGCTGTCGTCACCGCCGCTGGGCTCGAGGTGGCCGACGAGCAGGAGGAAGAGGTCGAGAAATTCCGCGAATTCCTCGACCAGGTGAGCGCCGACGACTTCGAGGAACCGGGCGAATGAGTTAACCCTCAACTTAACGTTGAGCTGTAGCGCAGGGGTGGAACTCACCGTCGACTCGAACGTGAATGTTCGTGATCAGACCGTGATGGCGCGTCATGACGGGAAATCTTTCCGGCGTGTCGCGTGTCGAATCGTTGCCCGGCGCGACCCGCGCCCGTACCGTTGAGGGAGTCAAGAGGGCGTGCTGCACGTGCTCACGTCTTTGTTCTTCCAGGAGGTCGCCGTGGTCAGCACCGGCAAGGCGCACGAATCGCAGAAGCAGGTTCATGCGCCGCTCGATGCGGATGTCAGCCGTACCGCAGCGCTCGACGACGCTACGCTCGGCTACCGCGGCCCCGCCGCCTGCCGCGCGGCGGGCGTCACCTACCGTCAGCTCGACTACTGGGCCCGCACGGGTCTGCTCGAGCCGTCGGTGCGCAACGTCAGCGGCTCCGGCCACCAGCGTCTGTACTCGTTCCGCGACGTCCTCGTCCTCAAGGTCATCAAGCGCCTGCTCGACGCGGGTGTCTCCTTGCAGCAGATCCGGGTCGCCGTCGCGGCGCTACGCGACCACGGCGTGCGCGAGCTGGCGGGCATCACGCTGATGTCCGATGGCGCGTCCGTGTACGAGTGCACGAGCGACGACCAGGTCATCGACCTGCTGCGCGGCGGCCAGGGTGTGTTCGGCATCGCGCTCGGCTCGGTCTGGCGTGAGGTCGAGGGCACCCTCGCCGAACTGCCGAGCGAGCGCCCCGACGCCACCGAGATGGCCGAGCACCCCGGCGACGAGCTGCGCCGCCGTCGCGTCGCGAAGAAGGCCGGCTGACCGCCTCTTTTCGTCCGTTCGAGTACCCGATACCCGCGAGGGGTGTCGGGTACTGTGGTGTTCGCTGTCGAACCTGGCGGGAGAGACCTGTTGCCGCGAGCACGGGCGCCGAAGGGGCAAGCCTCCCCGCAACCTCTCAGGCGAAGTGGACCGTCCAGGTGAAGCAACTCTGGAGCGCGTGCGTGTGACAGAGGGGGAGTAGCCAGCCAAACGGCTGGCCGTCACCCACGACGTGTCACGGGAGTCCTCCATGACCAGCGAATCGCTCGCCCCCTTCGTCGCCCGCCACATCGGCCCCGGCGACGACGATCTCGACCACATGCTCGAAACGATCGGTGCGAGCTCGCTCGACGATCTCATCGCGCGTGCGGTGCCGCAGACGATCGCGCAGCAGCGCCCCCTCGCCCTCGACGCCGCGCCGTCGGAGGCCGCCGTCCTCGCCGAGTTGCGGGAGAAGGCGTCGCGCAACGCAGTGCTCACCTCGATGATCGGCCTCGGCTACTACGGCACGCACACCCCGGGCGTCATCAAGCGCAACATCCTCGAGAACCCGGCCTGGTACACCGCCTACACGCCGTACCAGCCGGAGATCAGCCAGGGCCGCCTCGAGGCGCTGCTCAACTTCCAGACCGTCGTCACCGACCTCACAGGGCTCGCGACGGCCGGTTCGTCGCTGCTCGACGAGGCGACCGCCGTCGCCGAGGCGATGACGCTGATGCGCCGCGTCAGCAAAGCGCCCAAGGATGCGGTGCTCCTGGTCGACGCGAAGGTCATGCCGCAGAGCATCGCCGTGACGCAAACCCGCGCGACGCCGCTCGGGCTCGACGTCATCGTCGCCGACCTGCGCGGTGTCGACTCGCCCGAGGCCCTCGTCGAGGCGGCCGGTGGTCGCAGCGTGTTCGGCGTCGTCGTCCAGTACCCGGCGGCGGACGGTCAGATCGTCGCGTGGAAGAAGCTCGCCGACGCCGCGCACGAGCACGGCGCCCTCATCACCGCCGCGACGGACCTGCTCGCGCTGACGCTGCTCGCCTCGCCCGGTTCGTGGGGAGCCGACGTCGCCGTCGGCAGCTCGCAGCGCTTCGGAGTCCCGATGGGTTTCGGTGGCCCGCACGCCGGATTCATGGCCGTCCGCTCCGGGCTGGAGCGCAACATGCCGGGTCGCCTCGTCGGCGTCTCGGTGGACGCGGACGGCAACCAGGCGTACCGCCTCGCGCTGCAGACGCGTGAGCAGCACATCCGCCGCGAGAAGGCGACGTCGAACATCTGCACCGCCCAGGTGTTGCTCGCCGTCATGGCGTCGATGTACGCCGTCTACCACGGCCCTCAGGGGCTGAAGGCGATCGCCGAGCGCGTCCACGAGACCGCTCGCCGCCTCGCGACGGCGCTGCCGAAGGCCGGCCTCGAGGTCGAGCACGACACGTTCTTCGACACCCTCGCGGTGCGCGCCGAGGGCCGCGCCCAGTCGCTCGTCGACTCGGCCCTCGAGCACGGCGTCAACGTGTGGAAGGCCGATGACGACACCGTCTACGTCAGCCTCGACGAGACGACGAGCGAGGACGAGCTCGACGCGCTCGGCGCCGCATGGGGCTTCCGCGCCCGTGAGGCGGCGGAGAACACGGCGTGGCCGAAGGAGATCGAGCGCACGGAGGAATACCTCACGCACCCGGTGTTCAACAGCCACCACAGCGAGACCGCGATGCTGCGCTACCTGCGTCGCCTCGCCGACCGCGACTACGCGCTCGATCGCGGCATGATCCCACTCGGTTCGTGCACGATGAAGCTCAACGCCACGACCGAGATGGAAGCGGTGACGTGGCCCGAGTTCGCTCACCTGCACCCGTTCGCGCCCGCCAACCAGAACGAGGGCATCCGCGAGCTCATCGCCGACCTCGAGGGCTGGCTGTGCGAGATCACCGGCTACGACGACATCTCGTTGCAGCCGAACGCCGGCTCGCAGGGTGAGTTCGCCGGCTTGCTCGCGATCCACGCCTACCACGAGGCGAACGGTGAGGGGCACCGCAACATCTGCCTCATCCCCGCCTCGGCGCACGGCACGAACGCGGCGTCGGCCGTCATGGCGGGCCTCAAGGTCGTCGTCGTCAAGACGGCCGCTTCGGGTGAGGTCGACCTCGACGACTTCAAGGCCAAGCTCAAGGAGCACGGCGAGAACCTCGCGGCCATCATGATCACCTACCCCTCGACGCACGGTGTGTTCGAGGACACGATCACCGAGATCTGCAGCCTCGTCCACGAGGCCGGTGGCCAGGTGTACGTCGACGGCGCCAACCTCAACGCGATGGTGGGGCTCGCTCAGCCGGGCAAGTTCGGCGGCGACGTGTCGCACCTCAACCTGCACAAGACGTTCTGCATCCCGCACGGCGGCGGTGGCCCCGGCGTCGGCCCGGTCGCGGTGCGTGAGCACCTCGCGCCGCACCTGCCGAACCACCCGCTGTTCGCGGAGGCCGGTCCCGCCACGGGCGTCGGCCCGATCTCGGCGGCGCCGTTCGGCTCGGCGAGCATCCTGCCGATCTCGTGGGCGTACGTGCGTCTCATGGGCGGCGAGGGGCTGACGAAGGCGACGCAGATGGCCGTCGTCAACGCCAACTACGTCGCGAAGCGTCTGCGAGAGGCCTACCCGGTGCTCTACGCGGGTTCCGACGGTCTCGTCGCGCACGAGTGCATCCTCGACCTGCGTCCGCTGACGAAGGAGTCGGGCATCACCGTCGACGATGTCGCCAAGCGCCTCATCGACTACGGCTTCCACGCCCCGACGATGAGCTTCCCCGTCGCGGGCACGCTCATGGTCGAGCCGACTGAGTCGGAGTCGCTCGAGGAGCTCGACCGCTTCGTCGACGCGATGCTCGCCATCCGCGCCGAGATCCAGGACGTCATCGACGGCAAGGTCGCCGCCGACGAGTCGGCCCTGCGTCACGCGCCGCACACCGCGGAGTCGTTGACGAGCGACTGGGAGCACCCGTACGAGCGTCGCGACGCCGTCTACCCGGGCTCGACCGACCCGCGCAGCAAGTACTGGGCGCCCGTTCGTCGCATCGACGGTGCGTACGGCGACCGCAACCTCATCTGCTCCTGCCCGGCGCCCGAGGCGTACGAGGACTGATGCCGCGCTGAGGCGCTGCCCCTGACAACGTCGCGACGAACGGCCGCTCACCCTCGGGGTGAGCGGACGTTCGTCGTCTGCTGCCGTCAGGCGCGTTCGGGCACGAGGTCGCCGGTGCCGGCGCGGTGGCGGTAGTCCTCGAGGAAGTCAGCGATGCGTCCGATGGCCTCTTCGAGCACGTCGACGTCGGGCAGCGTGACGAGTCTGAAGTGGTCGGGGGCGACCCAGTTGAAGCCCGTGCCGTGCGTGACGAGGATCTTCTTGGCCCGCAGGAGGTCGATGACGAAGTCCTGGTCGTTGTCGATCGGGTAGATCTCGGGGTCGAGGCGCGGGAAGGTGTAGAGCGAGCCCATCGGCTTGACGCAGCTGACGCCGGGGATCTCGTTGAGCATTCGCCAGGCCAGCATCGATTGCTCGTAGAAGCGGCCGTCAGGTCCGATGAGCTCGCTGATCGACTGGTAGCCGCCGAGCGCGGTCTGGATGGCGTGCTGCGCGGGCACGTTGGCGCACATGCGCATGTTGGCGAGCAGCGTCAGACCCTCGAGGAAGTCCTCGGCGAGGTGCTTCGGCCCGGAGATCATGACCCAGCCGGCGCGGTAACCGCACACGCGGTAGGCCTTGGACAGGCCGCTGAAGGTGAGGCACAGGACGTCGTCGCCCGCGAACGTCGCGGCGTGGTGGTGCACAGCGTCCTCGAACAGGATCTTCTCGTAGATCTCGTCGGCCATGACGACGAGGTCGTGGCGGCGCGCGATGTCGACGAGGCCGCGCACGACATCCTCGGAGTAGACGGCGCCCGTGGGGTTGTTCGGATTGATGATGACGATGGCGTGGGTGTTCTCGGTGATCTTCGACTCGATGTCCGCCAGATCCGGGTTCCAGCCGTTCTCCTCGTCGCACAGGTAGTGCACGGGCGTACCGCCGGTGAGGGAGACCGCACCGGTCCACAGCGGATAGTCGGGGGCGGGCACGAGGATCTCGTTGCCGTCGTCGACGAACGCCTGCAGCACCATCGTGATGAGCTCGGAGACGCCGTTGCCGATGTAGACGTCCTCGACCTGCGTGTCCTTGAGGCCGCGGCTCTGGTAGTACTGCGCGACGGCCGTGCGCGCCGAATAGATGCCGCGGCTGTCGCTGTAGCCCTGCGCGTGGTGCAGGTGGTGCTTCATGTCCGCGAGGATCGCCTCCGGCGCCTCGAATCCGAACGGCGCCGTGTTGCCGATGTTGAGCTTCAGGATCTTGTGACCCTCGGCCTCGAGCCGCTGCGCCTCCTCCAGGATCGGGCCACGCACGTCGTAGCGGACGTTCTGGAGCTTGTTCGACTGTCGGATCGCACGCATGAGCACAGGTTTTCACACCGCGTCGCTCAGGGCGTGGTAGACACGGCATTCGGGACGGCGGCGTGCCCCGGCGCGGACGTCGTCCGCACGCTCGAGCCCTCGGAGGTCTTGACGACCTCGACGTGCGTGGGGATGCGGGCGCGCAGTTCGGTGACGTGGCTGACGACGCCGACGAGCCGTCCGCCCTCTCGCAGCGAGTCAAGCACTTCCATGACCTGCTCGAGCGTGTCCTGATCGAGGCTGCCGAACCCCTCGTCGACGAACAGCGTGTGCAGTTCCAGGCCGCCTGAGTCGGCGCGCACGGCGTCGCCGAGGCCGAGGGCGAGGGCGAGGGAGGTCATGAACGCCTCGCCGCCTGAGAGCGTGGCGGTGTCGCGTGAGCGCCCCGTCCACGCGTCGACGACGAGCAGCCCGAGGCCGCTGCGCTGGTTGCCCTTGGCTCGTTCGTCGGTGTAGCGCAGCTGGTAGCGCCCGTCCGTCATCGTCGCCAGACGTTCGTTGGCCATCTGCGTGACCGTCTCGAGGTGCGCCGCGAGCACGTAGCTCGTCAGCCGCATGCGGCGGGTGTTCTCGCCGGTGCCGGTGAAGCTCGCAGCGAGTTCGGCCGTCTCTGCGGCGCGCTCGGCCATCGGCAGATAGGTGCGGACGGCGTCGGCCACCTTGTGGCGCACCGAGTCGAGCACGGCCTGAGTCTGCTGCCACTTGACGGCGACCGTCGTGGCCTCCTGGGCCCGGCGGGTCAGCACCTCGGCACGCTGGGCGAGCCGCGCCGGATCGGCGGCCGGGGTGAAGGCTGCGATGCGCACCTGCTCGTCCTCGAGGCTCGTCTGTGCCGCGGCGACCCGGCGGACGGCGTCGTTCCAGGTGGCGTCGAGGCGGGCGCGCTCGTCCTCGGGCAGGGCCAGTGCGCGCGCCTGTTCGATCGTGTCGTGCCCGGCGACGGCGAGTTCGTCCGCCACGGCCTGGGCGGCACTGCTGGCGGCCTGCTCCGCGTGCTGAGCGTCGCGCTGGGCGCGCTCGACGTCATCGATGAGGCGTCGACGCTCGGTGACGGCCGCCAGCGCCGCCGCGACGAACGACGGCTCGAGCGGTGCGGGAGAGCCGGGCTGGTCTTTCGCCTCCTCGGCGCGCGCGCCGAGCCCGTCGGCGACTGCCTCCATACGTTGCGCCGACATCAGCGACCCCGGCGGCGTCGAGACCGCCGCCGGGCTCGACGGCTGCTGCGACTGGTACGAACCCGTCCCGGAGGCCGCGCTGCGCGGCGCCCACTCGACGCCGAGAGCGGCCAGGGTGGCCGACGGGACCGCCTGTAGCGCAGTGTTGAGGACGCCGAGCGCGTGCTCCGTGGCCGTTCGAGCCTCACCAACGGCGCTCTGCGCTCCCACGGAACGCTCCTCGGCCGCGCTCAGCGCGGAAAGTTCCTTCGTGTGGGCGGCTTCTGCGCTCGAGAGCGCCGCGCGTGCTTGGGTTGCTTCAGCAGACAGTGCAGCGGCCGTCGTCGTGAGGTCGGTGAGCGCGCGCGTGACGGCGTCGGCCAAAGCCTCGCAGGCCCGCGCGTCTTCGGCCGGTGCATCGTCGTTCCGCTCATCGTCGGCTTGGGCGCCACCGTCAAGCGAAGCATCGTGGTTCTGTACGTCGCCGGCCGGCGTGCCGTTGTCGCCCGGAACGTCGGCCGCCAGGACGACGTCCTTTCGTGCGTCGTCATCATCGTCGGTTCTGAGCCATGTCCTCAGCGCGTCGGCGTGGCCCAGGCGGCGCGCGGTGGTCTCGACGTGGTCGAGGTGACGTAGCTGCGCCGGGTCATCGTGCGCGCGTGCCGTCGACAGATCGTCGGCGAGCGCCTCGACCGCGACGCGCAGTTCGTCGTGATGCACGGTCACGGCCTCGTCGAGGTGCCTCAGGCGTTCACGGGCCGCGCTCGCGGAGGCGCCGGCGCGCAGCCGGGCCGCGTCGGCCTCGCCGGCCCGCTGCTCGGCCTGCTCGATCTGCTCCGCGCCGGGAGCGTCATCGGCGGGGCTCGCCGGGCTCGGGTGCGTGGCTGAACCGCACACGGGGCACGGTTCGTCAGGTGCGAGAGCTGCACCCAGTTCGCCCGCGATGCCGGTCAGACGCGCCTCGCGCAGCCGCAGCACTTCGCGCTCCGCCGCCGCGTGGGCGCGTACGGCTTCGGTCTCGCGCTGCTCGGCCTTCGCGAGGGCGTGGGCCAGCTCAGGGCGACGCGCCGCCTCACGGCGCAGTCGCGCCAGGGCAGCCCGCGCATCTGACGGGTCAGGCAGCGTCGCCACGAGCGTCGCGACCTGGTCGTGCTGCTCGCCGGCGCGCGTCACGGCCCCTTCGGCCCGCGTGGTCGCCGCCTGGGCCTCGGCGAGCCGCGCCTCGGCGTCCTGCAGCTGCGCCACTGCACGAACCTCGCGCGTCTGCGCCGATGCCACATCGCGTGCGCTCGACTCGGCGTGACGCAGCGCGTCACTCACCGCCTCGAACCAGCCGTCGGTGAGCTCGGGGGAGGGCCAGCCACTCTCGGGCACGTGCACGCCCCGTTCGCGCAGCGCCGTCTCGGCCCGCGTGACGGCCTCCACCGCGCGTTCGGCATCCGCAGCCGCGGCGCCGGCGCGCGCGTGCAGCCTCAGCGCCCCGGCCACAGACGCCGCGTCGTCGAGGGTGCGGCGCACCGAAGCCAGCCGGTCGGCGGGCCATTCGGCGATGACGTCCGCCGCCTCCTGGGCGCGTGCGCGCAGCAGGGTGCGGGCGGCTTCGTCGTCGGCGGCACGGCTCGCACGTCGCGCGCGCACCTCACTGGTGCGCGCCGCGTGCTCGAGCGCGTCGCGGCGTTCGGTGACCTCACGGACGACGGCGCGCAGACGCTCGGGTAGCTCGGGTACGTCCGCGCTGACGGCGTCGGCGCTCGGCGCATCGACGCTGACGTCGAACGGCGCCTCGAGGGGCTCGTCGAGGCGGGCGAGCGCGTCGTCGATGATCGTCAGGTGGCTGCGGATGCGTTCGAGTGACGCGTCGCGCTCGCGGGCACGCTGATTCTTCGCCTCCGTGAACCACGTCTCGACGGCGTCGAACCGGCTGACGTCGAAGAGGCGTTCGAGCAGGACGCGGCGATCTTCCGGCTTGGCGCGCAGGAATTGAGCGAACTCGCCCTGTGGCAGCAGCACCACCTGCGCGAACTGCTCGAGTCGCATGCCCAGGGTGTCGCTCATCATGTCCGCGGCCTCGTCGATGCGCTGCGAGACGAGATGCCATGCGTTGTCGCGCCACTGGCTGAGAAGCACCGACGCCTGACGCGTCGTCGTGCCCGTGCCGCGGCGTTTGGGCGCCTCCCACTGGGGGGTGCGCTGCACCCGCCAGCGGGTGCGTCCGACGCTGAACTCGAGCTCGACGCGCGGCTCGGCGAACGGTTCGGCGTGGTGGCTGCGCAGGCTCTGACGCAGCGACTTGCGGGCGCCGGGCACGTCGCCGAACAGCGCGAACGCGATGGCGTCGAGCAGCGAGCTCTTGCCGGAGCCGGTGGGACCGTTGATGAGCAGGATGCCCTGATCGAGGGCGTCGAAGTCGATGTGCTCGCGCCCGGGGAAGGGCCCGAACGCCTCGAGGGTGAGCGAGTGCAATCTCATCGCAGGGCCTCCAGGTCGAACATCGAGCCGTCGTCGCGCATGGTCTCGGCGTCGTGGCGGTTCGCCGCGGCGACGGCGTGGCCGATGGCGGTGCGTTCAGTCGCGTTGGGACCGCGTCCCCCGCGCACGTGGGCGAGGAAGTCGCAGCACAGCTCGACGTCGTCGCGCCCGGCGAGGCGCTCGGCGTACGTGAGCGGCGCATCATCCTTGCGGGCCGATTCGAAGGAGAGCCGCAGGGTGTGCGGGAAGCGGGCTCGCAGCCGATCCATCGCCGCGGCCGGCCGAATCTCATCGGTCAGCGTCACCTGGCACCAAGCCGCCTCGGCATGGGCGAGTGCGGGCTCGGCGAGCAGGTCGTCGAGTTCGCCGACGAGCGTCGCGAGCGGGCGGTGCACGGGCGCCTCGATGAATTCCCCACGCGCGGCACCACGTGTGACGTCGATGAGCCACGTGCCCTTCGTGTGGCCTGCCTCGCTGAACGACATCGCGACGGGGCTGCCGCTGTAGCGCACGTGCTCTTCGAGCGTCTGCGGGCCGTGCAGGTGCCCGAGCGCGGCGTAGTCGAAGCCTGACACGACGGACGTGGGTACCTGGCCGAGGCCACCGACGCTGATGTCGCGCTCTGAGTCGCTCGTCGTCGCCCCGGCGAAGTACGCGTGCGCCATCGCGACGACGGGCGCGCCGTTGTCAGGCACCTGGGCTCGCGAGCGCGCGACCGCCTCGCTCAGCACCGCCCGATGCGTTCCCTCATCGAGGCCGAACACGCCCGCAGCTACCGACGGTTCGAGGTAGGGCAGCGCGACGACGTGACCGGCGATCTCGTCGCTGCCGCGCCGCGGCACCGCCACCGGCCGGGTGATGCCCTCATAGGCGGCGCGGATGTGCAGACCCGCATGCTCCATGATGCGCGAGCCGAAGTTGAGCCGGGACGCCGAGTCGTGGTTGCCGGAGGTGACGACGACGCGAGCGCCGGTGTCGAGCAACCGCCACAGGGCGTCGTCGAGCAGTTCGACGGTGCGCGGGTTGGGCAGCGCCCGGTCGTACACGTCTCCGGCGACGAGGACGGCGTCGACCTGCTCGTCGCGCGCGAGGTCGACGAGATGGTCGAAGTAGGCGGAGTGAGCCTCACCGAGGCCCTCGCCGTGGAACGAGCGGCCCAGGTGCCAGTCGGACGTGTGCAGGATGCGCATGTCTCACACGCTAGAGGTGAGCGCCGACAATCGCGGAATCCCGCGGAAGAAGCAGCCTGAATCGACGTCACACAGCTCGTGCGACCAGGGCACAGGACGCAGGTACGACCTCAGACCGACGGCAGGTGCGTCGTGTTCCACGAGGCGATCGTCGGGATTCCGTGGTGCGTGTCGAGGGCGCACACGGCGCCGGCGTCGAGCTGCAGCGACGCCGCGAAGCGCGGCTGCTGACGCAGGTACGCGGCGGCGAGGATGCGCAGCAGGTGCCCGTGGGCGACGAGGATGACGTCGCCCTGCTCCAGCAGCGGATGCACCCGTGCGAGCACGTGCGAGGCGCGCGCGGCGACGTCCTCGACCGTCTCACCCGGGGTCTCGCCAGGGATGACGCCGTCGGCGAAGATCTCCCAGTCGTACCCGACCTCCTCACGGATCTGCGGCGTCGACTTGCCCTCGTAGCCGCCGTAGTCCCACTCGCGCAGGTCGTCGTCGATCTCGAGGTTCTGCAGCCCGATGAGTTCGGCCGTGCGCCGCGCGCGCAGCAGCGGGGAGACGAACTCCGCGACGAAGTGGTGTCCGGAGAGCGCCTGCCCGGCCGCCCGCGCGACGGCCTCCCCGGCGGGCAGCAACGGCAGATCGGTGGTGCCGGTATGGCGCCCGTCACGTGACCACTGCGTCTCGCCGTGGCGCACGAGCACGAGGCGTCCGGAGTCGGGGCGGGGGGCGTTGGGGCTGGCTGCGTCGGGCACGCCTGTCAGCCTAGTGGCACGATGGTCGCATGAGCGCCAACGACCCCCACCGCAGCGTCAGCATCTCCCGCACGAGCGCTGGACGCTTCGTCGCGACGAACGCGCGCGGCGGCACCCTCGAGTTCGGCTCGGGTGACGACACCGACTTCACGCCCGTCGAGCTGTTGCTCACCGCGATCGCCGGGTGCAGCGCCATCGATGTCGACATCTTCACCACGCGCCGCAGCGAGCCGACGCAGTTCGACGTCGTCGCCGAGGGCGACAAGGTGCGCGACGAGCAGGGCAACCACATGGGCCCGATCGACGTGACGTTCACCGTCCGTTTTCCCGAGGGCGACGGCGGCGACGCCGCGCGCAAGGTCTACCCGGAGACGGTCGAGTTGTCCCACGAGAAGCTGTGCACCGTCAGCCGCACGGTCGTGCTGCCCACCGAGGTGAGGATGCACGTCGCCGAATGACGGCCGCGGTGGCGGCGGCGCCCTGACGCTGTCCCCGGACCCGCTGCCCGGACGCGTTCTTGCCGCGCGTCGTCCCACGAATCGGACCCTGCGGATCGGGTGGGTGCGAATCCCCATCCGACCTCGTCGCCCGTGCCATAGTGTGCGGGCTGCTGTCGAGAGCCAGGGAGATGCGTCGGTGGACAAGATCACGCTCACCCATGACGTCCCGGTGCCGCCGGCGGCCGCGTTCTACCTGTTCGTCGGCGAGATCGGCCAGTGGTGGCCGCCGCTGCAGACGCCTGACCCCGCGCGTCATGCGGGCGTCGTCATCGAGGCCCGTCCGGGCGGGACCGTCAGCTTCCGAATCGGCGGCGAGGATCGCGCGTGGGGCGAGGTCGTCAGCGTCGACCTGCGGTCGTCGATCGTCTTCGACTGCTGGCGCCGCGGCGAGCATCGTCATCCGAGCCGCGTCAGCGTCCGGTTCAGCGACAGCGAATGGGGCACCCGCGTCACCTTCGAGCACGACGGTTGGGACGACGACAACGCAGGCGCGCGCGCCCGGTACGGCGACTGGCCGCTCATCCTCGCCGAGTTCGTCGCCCACACCCGCCGTCATGCGCGGGGGATCAGGGTGGCGGCGCGTGATCCGCGCGGCGTAGCCTGAGGCATGGCGCTCTTCCTCGACATCCACCCCCAGAACCCGCAGCCGCGCACCGTTCGTCAGGTCGTCGACGCTCTGCGTGACGGCGCGCTCATCGCCTACCCGACGTCGTCGGGTTTCGCTCTCGGTTGCGCGCTCGGCAACGCCGAGGGCAAGGAGCGCATGGTCCGCATCCGGCACCTCGACGCCAAGCACGACTTCACGCTCGTGTGCGAGGACTTCGCACAACTCGGTCAGCTCGTACAGCTCAACAACGCCGCGTTTCGGGCGATCAAGGCCTCGACGCCGGGGCCGTACACGTTCATCCTGCCGGCGACGGCGGAGGTGCCGCGCAAGCTCGTGCACCCGAAGAAGAAGACGGTCGGGGTGCGTCTCGACGACCATCCGATCGCGCGTGCCATCGTCGCGGAGTTGGGCGAGCCGCTGCTGTCGACGTCGCTCATTCTGCCCGACCAGGACGAGCCGTTCACCTACGGCTGGGCCGTCAAGGACGCACTCGACCACGAGGTCGACATCGTCATCGATGCCGACGAGGTCGAGCCGCGCCCGACGAGCGTCATCGACTACACGGACGCGGCGCCGACCGTGGTGCGCGTCGGTGCCGGCGACGTCGCGCGCTTCGAGGGCTGACGCCGCGTCGCCGCGCGAAGGCGCCTGGAACAAGGGTCGGAGAAGCGCGGCGATGCACCCCCGCGGACGGTGCGTGCCGCCTAGACTCGACGTCATGATCATCGTGACGACGAACGACGTGACCGGTCACCGCATCGAGGCGACGATGGGTGAGTGCTTCGGCCTGACGGTGCGCTCGCGCCACATCGGCTCCAACATCGGCGCCGGGCTCAAGGCCATGGCCGGTGGTGAGCTCAAGGGCATCACCGAACTGCTCGTCGAGTGCCGCCGTGAAGCGTTGTCCCGCCTGGCCGCCGAGGCGCAGGCGCGCGGCGCGAACGCCGTCGTGGCATTCCGCTTCGAGACGAACGAGTTCGCACAGACCGGCATCGAGGTGTGCGCCTACGGCACGGCCGTCTATATCGCACCTGACGGCCAGCAGGGCGGGCAGCAGGCGCACCAGGGTCAGCAGGGCGGGGCGCAGCAGTGGAATGCGCCGGCGTCGCAGAGCATGGGCCAGCAGTTCGCGGGCGGCTCGGGCGAGGGCTCGCAGCAGTGGCAGGGCAACGCTGACGCACAGCGGTGACGACGCTCGTCGTCGCCGCGGCGGCCAGCGAGACGCGCTATCTTCCCGCTGACGTCGACGTGGTCCTGACCGGCCTGGGCAAGACCGCGGCGGCAATCGCAACGACGCGGGCACTCGCGGAGCGCACGCCGCAGGAACGGGCGGGGCTGCAGGTCGTCAACCTCGGCTCATGTGGAGCCCTGCGCCCCGGCATGCGCGGCGTCTTCGAGCCGGGCGTCGTGCTCAACCACGACATCAGTGCCGACGCGATCCGCGCCCTCGGCCACGACGTGCGCGAGCGCCTCGACGTCGGGGCAGGAGACCCAGAGCTCGTCCTGGCCACGGGTGACCTGTTCGTCAGCGACGCACAGGTGCGGGATGCTCTTGCCGAGCGCGCGTCGCTCGTCGACATGGAGGGCTACGCCGTCGTCGCGGCCTGCCAGGCGTTCGACGTGCCCGTGCGCGTCGTCAAGCACGTCTCGGACGACGCCGACGCCTCCGCGCTCGACTGGGCGACGCTCGTCGACACCTCGGCGCGCGACCTCGCGGCCTGGTTCACCGCCAACGTCTCGTCCACCTGACGCGCCGCTGGGCGAACGCACGCGCCGTGGGATGTGGCAGCGCTGGCTCCGCGGCTCGCGAGCGGAATCAACATACGGTCGGGCGTCGCGTCGCAAGCCGTCAGGAGCGGGGCAACGCCACGGTCAGACGCTGTGCCATGGACCGTGAGGTCCGCGACTGAGCGCACGCCTCCAAGGCTTCACACGCCCAACAGCCGGGCCGACGCGTCGAGGGCCCGCGAGACGGGCTCGGCGTAGCCCGCGCCGAACAGGTGCAGGTGGACGAGCCAGCCGAACAGTTGATGCAGCGGCAGCTGCTCGCGCCAGTCGTCGGGCAGGTGGGCGGCGTCGGCGTACGAATCGAGAATCGCCTCGAGCCCGGGGGCGCCGAACATCGTCAGCATCGCGAGATCCGCGAGCGGGTGGTGCCCGCACGCCGCGGGGTCGATGACGACGGCGCCGTCACGCGTCCACAGGACGTTGCCGCTCCACAGGTCGCCGTGTACGCGGGCCGGTTGTATGGGGTCGCCAGAGGCGCCCCAGGTGTCGACGGCCCCCGATTCGACGGCGCCGCAGACGCGCTGTGCGAGGTCGGCGTCGCGTCCCGCCAGCCGCGTGCGCTCCAGCACCGGTCGCAGCCGGGCCTGCGTGTAGAACGCCCCGAACGTCGCCGATTCGAGATGGGGGAGCGTGAGCGGCTGATCGAGCGGACCGAAGAAGTACGTCGACGCGCCGGGCGGCAGCGCACCGAACGCGGGGGCGCCCGCAGCATGCGTCGCCGCCAGAGCAGCACCGAACCGGGCCGCGGCCGCGTCGACGCCGTCGCTCGGGCGAGCCTCGTCTAGGCGCTCCAACGTCACCGACGTGGTGTCCTGGTCGAGCACCTCGACGACGTCGACGCCCCCATCGGCGCTCGCTGCGGCGAGCCACCGCAACCCCGCAGCCTCCGTGGCGAAGAAGCCGGACGGCGCGCCGGCCCGCTGCTTCACGTACGTGTTCTCGCGTCCGTTCATGCGATGAGAGTACGCTCGCGAGGTGCCGCAGATGACCACGCGCCGCCCCGTCCACCGCGTCAACGCCGGGGGCATGAGCCGTCGCCCCGATGACCTCGTCGTCGAGGCGCCCCTCGAACTGCACCTCGACGACACGACCCTGGCTGTCCTCATGCGCACGCCCGGGCACGACACCGAACTCGCCGCCGGGTGGCTGCTCGTCGAGTCGGGAACCAGCGCGCCGGAGCACATCCGTCAGCTGCGCGGATGCTGGAAGAACGAGACCGACGCCATCGAGATCACCCTCGCCGCCGGCGTCGAACCACCGCGTCCGCGCTCGTTCGTCACCGGCGCGGCATGCGGCGTGTGCAGCGCCGACCAGCTGACGCTCGGACCCGCCATCGCCACGTGCGAAAAGGTGTTGAGCGCCGACGTCGCTCGCGAACTGCCCGACGCTCTGCGCCGCGGCCAGCGTGCCTTCGAACGCACCGGCGGGCTGCACGCGGCAGCGCTCGCGACGTACGACGGGGTGCTGGGGCCGGTGCGCGAGGACGTCGGGCGTCACAACGCCGTCGACAAGGTGCTGGGTCGCGCGCTCATGGAGGGCGAGCTGCCCGCGACGGATCGGCTGCTCGTCGTGTCCGGCCGGGTGTCTTTCGAGATCGTCCAGAAGGCCGTCGCGGCGGGCGTCAGCGGCATCGTCGCGGTATCGGCGCCGAGCTCGATGGCCGTCGATCTGTGCGAGGAATACGGACTCGTGCTCGTCGGCATGATGCGCCGCGACCACTTCAACATCTACGCCGGCGCCGACCGCGTCAGCGCCTGACGGAAGAGCCCTCGACGGCGCCGCGTCCTCTCGCGATCGTGTTCCACACGTACGCCATGCCCGTGCCAGGTGCGCCCAACGCGAGCATGCTCAGCACGACGCGCCAGCTGAGGTGCACCTCGCCGCGGCCCACGAACGGCGTGAGCACGAGCGCGCCGAGCGAGACCTGGAAGCACGCGACGGCGAGCGCCGGCAGCCCACGCGGAGCGATCTGCTTGCGCAGGTAGGTGAAGCCGAGGCCGTAGCACGCGGTAGCGGCGAGGCACGCGAGCTGACCCGTCGCGCTCGAACCGCCGAGCGAGTGCCACGGCGACAGGATGGTGAGCACGCCGACGAAGCCGAGGACGAGGCCGATGGCGCGATCACGCGGTCAGCCGTTCCTCCGGCAGCGCCGCGACGGCGACGATCATCGTCATGAGCGGCGTCGTCACGTCTTAGATGCTCGCCAGGCTGGAGGAGGCGTGCTGCTCGGCCCACGCGAAGAGTAGAAACGGCACGACTCACAACAGCATCGTGACGACGAGCAGGTGGCCTCGCACCGCACGATCCCGCGGGAGCGGTTGGCGCCGCACCGCACAGATCGCGAGCAGCGCGAGCGCGCCGCTCGCCATGCGGGCGAGCACCTGCACAACGGACAGCCACCTCGAGGCCGACCTTCGTGACCAGGAAGCTCGAACCCACATGAGCGCCAGCAACACGAACTGCGCCCCGACCGGCATGCGATTCACGGCGGGACTCCTGCGTCCTGACGCCAGGGTCCGGCGTCAGTTCGCGAGCGCCTCGAGCAGGTCGAAGCGGGTGAGGACGCCGATGGGGCGGCCGCCGTCGACGACGAGGACGGCGCCCTCGTCATGCAGCGCCTCGCGCGCCGCCGACACCGGTTCGCCGCGGCCGATGAGCGGCAGGCCCTCGCCGAGGTGGTCGGCGATGGCGTCGCTGAGCTGCGCGTCCCCGGCGAACAACAGGTCCATGAGCGTGCGCTCGCTGACGGCGCCGCGCACCTCGCCGAGCATGACGGGCGGCTCGGCGGCGACGACGGGGAGCTGGCTGACGCCGTACTCGCGCATGATGTCGATCGCGTCGCGGATCGTCTCCTGCGGGTGGGTGTGGACGAGGTCGGGCAGGTCGCCGGACTTGGCCTGCAGCACGTCGCCGACGGTGCGCTCGCCCTCGCCGGTGATGAAGCCGTAGGAGTTCATCCACGCGTCGTCGAAGATCTTCGACATGTAGCCGCGCCCGGAGTCGGGCAGCAGCACGACGACGACGGCGTCCTCGGGCAGGTCCTTCGCCACGCGTAGCGCGGCGACGACGGCCATGCCGCTCGAACCGCCGACGAGCAGGCCCTCCTTCTCGGCGAGCTGACGCGTCATGGCGAACGCCTCGGCGTCGTTGACGGCGATGACGTCGTCCGGCACCGACGGGTCGTAGGCGCCGGGCCACATGTCCTCACCGACGCCCTCGACGAGGTAGGGACGCCCGGTGCCGCCCGAGTAGATCGAGCCCTCCGGGTCGGCGCCGATGATGCGCACGGGCCCACCGTCGGCCTCGGGGCGCTCGGCGCTGACCTCCTTGAGGTAGCGGCCGGTGCCCGAGATGGTGCCGCCCGTGCCGGCGCCCGCGACGAAGTGCGTGACGCGCCCGTCGGTGTCGCGCCAGATCTCCGGGCCGGTCGTCTCGTAGTGCGACTGCGGGCCGTGCTGGTTGAAGAACTGGTTCGGCTTCCACGCCCCGGGCGTCTCCTGCGTGATGCGGTCGGAGACCGAGTAGTACGAGTCCGGGTGGTCGGGCGCGACGGACGTCGGCGTGACGACGACCTGGGCGCCGTAGGCGCGCAGCACGTCCATCTTGTCCTTGGCGACCTTGTCGGGGCAGACGAAGATGCAGCGGTAACCCTTGCGCTGCGCGACGAGCGCGAGACCGACGCCGGTGTTGCCCGAGGTCGGCTCGACGATGGTGCCGCCGGGCTTCAGCTCGCCGGAGGCCTCGGCCGCCTCGATCATCTTGAGGGCGATGCGGTCCTTGACCGAGCCGCCGGGGTTGAAGTACTCGACCTTCGCGAGGACGGTCGCGCGCACGCCCGCCTCACGCGCGACGGTGCCCAGCTTGACCAGAGGGGTGTTTCCGACCAGATCGACGACGCTCTCCGCATAGTTCATGGCTGGATCATTTCATGCCGCGCCGGTAGGGGCGTGGCGAGAATTCTCCGACGCTCAACGCCACCCGGACATGACCTGTCGTTCTACTGTGTGACTTGCGGTGTGACAACGCCGTGTCGACGCGGGTGCGCCCGCCTCATCACCAGGAGATCCCCATGGTCGTTCGCACCCGCATCCCGTTGGTCGCGCTCAGCGCCGTCCTCGGCGCAGCCACCCTCGCCTCGGCTCCCGCATCGAGCGCCGCGACGCGGTTCGCCACGTACGACGCGATCGTCGCGCTCGACAACTGCTCGGGTTCGCTCGTGCGCTTCCCCGGCGCTGCCGACACCGACAAGGCCCTCGTCCTGACGAACGGGCACTGCATCGGCACGATGCCGGAGCCGTTGACGTTCGTCTACGACAAGGCCGTGACACGTTCGGCGACCGTGCTCGGCGGCAGCGACGCGCACACCGTGGCGAAGCTGACACTCGATCGACTCCAGTACGCGACGATGACGGGCACCGATGTCGCCGTGTACCGCAGCACGTCGACGTACGCGCAGCTCGCGGCGAAGAACGTCACCGCTCGCCCGCTCGCGGCCACGCACCCGAGCGACGAGGCGAGCATCGACATCCCGTCGGGCTACTGGAAGCAGCACTACGGCTGCGCGATCAACGGTTTCGTGTACCAGTTGAAGGAGGGCGGCTACACGATGAACGACTCGATCCGCTACTCGACGTGCCAGACGCCGCACGGCAGCTCCGGCTCGCCGATCGTCGATGCGACGAGCGGCACCGTCATCGGCATCAACAACACCGGCAACGACGACGGCGAGCGCTGCACGCTCGACAATCCGTGCGAGGTCGACGCGGCGGGCAACGTCAGCGTCCACCAGGGCCAGAGCTACGGTCAGCAGACGTACCCGCTCACCGCGTGCTTCACCGCCGGGCGCATCGACCTCGGGCTCAAGGGCTGCACCCTGTTCGGCGCGACGCCCGCGCAGCCGCCGACCGACCCGACGCCGACTCCTACACCGGACACGAATCTTCTCGTCAACGGTGACTTCGAATCCGGCACCCGCGGCTGGGGCGGCACGACGGGCGCCATCACGACCGATATGACCTACGCCGCGCACGGCGGCGCGGCGAAGGCGTGGCTGGGCGGCAACGGCCGACGCGTCAGCGAATCGCTCAGCCAGAGCGTCACGATCCCCGCGAACGCGAAGACCCCGACGCTGACGTACTGGAGCCGTGTGGTGACGGCCGAGACCGGCTCGCGCGCCTACGACACGTTCAGTCTCGACGTCGTCGACGGCACCTCGACGAAGCGTGTCGCGTCAGCCTCGAACCTCGATGCGAGCAGCGACTACGTGCGTCACACCGTCGATCTGTCGGCGTACAAGGGCCGCAGCGTCACGCTGCGCTTCAGCGAGAGCGAGGACGCCGACCTCGCGACGAGCTTCCTCGTCGACGACGTCAGCGTGACGGCTGGCTGAGGGGCTCAGGAGCTCTGACGCGCTCAGGCGGCGGCGCAGGCGTTCCAGGCGGCGAGGGTGGTGTCGTCATCGGGGACGCCTGCGGCGCGCGCCGCGTCGGCGATGCCGCGCCACGTCGTCTCGTCGACAGGCAGACCGTCGCGGGTGCGGGTGGCGCGCGTGGCGCGTTCGACCTCGCCGGGCAGCAGCGGCCCATGCTCGGCGCCGGCGGGCGCGGGGGAGGCCTTGACCCATTCGAGGAAGGCGTCGGCCGCACCGGAGTCGAGTGAGCCGAGTGCGTTCGGGTCGATGAGGATGCTCGTCATCGAGTTGTAGATCGAGGTCGCATCGTGCGCCGTCTCCTCACGCGTCGTCAGCCCGCCGGTGAGGGCGCCGCCGAGCAGTTCGCACATGATGGCCAGGCCCCCGCCCTTGTGCAGACCCATGGCACGCAGCGCACCGTGCGGTTCGTCGAACAGCACCGACGGGTCGTTCGTCGGGCGCCCCTCGTGGTCGATGAGGCTGCCCTCGGGTGCCTCGACGCCCTTGTTGTGCGCGACACGCGCCTTGCCGTACGCGATGGCGCTCGTCGCGAAGTCGAGCAGGATGGTCGGTTCGCCGACGCGCGGGAAGGCGACGCAGAACGGGTTCGTGCTGAAACGGGCGTCGCTGCCACCGAACGGCGCGACCATGAGGCTGCCGCCGACGTTGACGAAGTGGATGCTGATGAGCCCCGCCGCCGCGCACTGCTCGGCCCAGTGACCGATGCGGCCGACGTGGTGGGAGTTGCGCAGGCCCACGAGCGCGAGACCGTACTCGCGGGCCCGTTCGATGCCGGCCGCCATCGCGTCGAACGCCATCGCCTGACCGAAGCCGTGCACGCCGTCGACGACGAGGACGGCGCCTGCGTCCGTCACCGTCTCCAGTTCGGCGTTGACGACGAGCCCGCCCATGGCGGCCGAGCCGACGTACGTCGGGATCATGCCGACACCGTGCGAGTCGTGCCCCGCGAGGTTGGCGGCGACGAGGTGGTCGGCGACGAGGCGCGCCTCGCGTTCGTCGCTGCCGAGCGCGTCACAGACGGTGCGGACGAGGTCGTGCGCCACGGCGGGCGGGACGATGCGTGTGGTCACGGCGGCAGGATTGGACGTCATGTCTCCAGCGTAGGCGTCCGCGAATCGGGCCCGGGCGGCGCCCGCGCCGATCCGGTGCCGACGAACGACGCACGTCTCAGGCCGCGCTCGACCACAACCGCACGGGTGTGATGCCGCCGGGTGTGCGCACGAGCACGGGCCACGCGAGGTGCTCGCCGAGCTCACGGGTCAGGGCGTCGGCCCAGCCCTCCTCGAACGGTGACGCGCCGGTCGTGCCCGATCGTTCGAGGCACAGTGCCGCGCCGCTGGGGACGCGATCATCGTCGACGAGGTGACGCACGAGCTCGCCGAGGCTGTCGATCGAGCGGGCATCCGGGGTGAGGCTGAGGCCCTCGATCTGCGTGAGGGCCGGCAGCGGGCGGGCGCTCGGGTCGAGGAACATCAGCCACAGGTTGCGCCCGCGCAGCGGGGCGGTCTCGAGCAGCGTCGTCCACGTCGCGACGAGCTCGGTGAGGTCGGTGATGGGTTCGTGCGCAGCAGTCATGGCTCCACCCTGACGCCTGGCTTCGCGGCGCCGCGTTCGTCATCCACAGCCGTCACACCTGGGGATGAGCCGACTGCGACTGCACGAGACTCACAGCCGCGTGTCGACATGACGACGGGGTGTCGTCCGCCTGAGCGGACGACACCCCGTCGTCGTGGGCGAGCCGGGTCAGCTACGACGCGTGATCTCGGCGTTCTCGCGCTCCACCTTCGCGGCGTGCTCGGCACGCAGCTGCTCGTGCGCCGGGCGACGACGCACGACGAGGAAGTACGCGGCGAGCAGGATGACGAACCACAGCGGCGTCCACAGCAACGCCTGACGGGTGTCGTCCTTGATCCACAGCGTCCACAGCACGAAGACGAAGAACGCCATCGTCGCGTAGCACATGACGACGCCACCGGGCATCTTGAAGGTGCTTGCCTCGTGCAGGTGCGGGCGCCGACGGCGGTAGACGACGTAGCTGATGAGGATGATCGTCCACACGAACATGAAGCAGATCGCGGAGACCGTCGTGATCTTGTCGAACGCGTCGGCGACGCTGCCGCTCGCGCCGAGCAGCGGCAGGCCGATGAGCAGCAGCAACCCGCACGACAAGGCGAGGGAAGCCACCGGCACGCGGTTGCGTGAAAGGCACGAGAACACACGCGGCGCGTCGTTCTCCTCGGCGAGGCCGTAGACCATGCGTGAGGTCGAGTAGATGCCCGAGTTCGCGGACGAGGCGGCCGACGTCATGACCACGAAGTTGACGACACCCGCTGCCGCGGCGAGCCCGGCAAGGGCGAACATCTTGACGAACGGCGACTCGCCGGCCTTGAACTCCGTCCACGGACGCACCGACATGAGGATGACGAGCGCGCCGACGTAGAACAGCAGCATGCGGATCGGCACCGAGTTGACGGCGCGCGGCAGGTTCTTCTCCGGGTCCTTCGTCTCAGCAGCGGCGGTGCCGACGAGCTCGACGCCGACGAACGCGAACACGGCGATCTGGAAGCCCGCGGCGAAGCCCATGAACCCCATGGGGAAGATGCCGCCGTGCGACCACAGGTGCGAGAACGACGACTTCTGCCCGCCGTGAGAGCTGCCCGTGAAGATCATGTAGAGGCCGACAACGATGAGCGTGATGATCGCGATGACCTTGATGAGCGCGAACCAGAACTCGAGCTCGCCGAACGCCTTGACGCTCGGCAGGTTGAGCAGGAACAGCAGCGCGACGAGGCCGACGGCGGGGATCCACGACGGGGTGTCGGGCCACCAGTACTGGATGTACTTGGCGATGGCGGTCGTGTCGGCGATCGCCGTCGCGATCCAGCAGAACCAGTATGTCCAGCCGACGAAGTACGAGGCCCACGGGCCGAGGATGTCGCCCGCGAAGTCGGCGAACGACTTGTAGTTGAGGTTGCTCAGCAGCAACTCACCCATAGCGCGCAGCACGAAGTACAGGAAGAACCCGATGATCGCGTACACGAGGATGACGGACGGGCCGGCGACGCTGATCGTCTTGCCCGAGCCCATGAACAGGCCCGTGCCGATCGTTCCGCCGATGGCGATGAGCTGGATGTGGCGGTTGGAGAGCCCCCGGGAGAGGTGCTCGCCGGCCGGTTCCTCATGAACCGGCGCTGCGGGTGTCGACATGCGCTGCCTTCCTGATCGTGGTCACGCGTCGAGGGGAGCTTATGAGCAAGATGTTTCATCGGTGTGACGTGACACACGCCTTTCGCATCAAGGTTGCATAACGCTGCGTTGGGGTGGATGCCGTCGTCGATCCATGACGGTGGCGCTCCTTGCAGCACCGACGGCGGCGCCGTCATGGAATGGCCGGCGGTCTCGCGTTGTTGCACCGAGCATGGAACCGATCTACACAGCAGAAGCACTCGCCACCGGCGCCGGCCGCAACGGCCACGTCCACTCCAGTGACGGCCGCGTCGACCTCGACCTCGCCGTCCCGCAGGCCATGGGCGGTTCGGGTGACGGCGCGAACCCCGAGCAGCTCTTCGCCGCCGGATATGCCGCGTGCTTCCACTCGGCACTGCAGATGGTGGCCCGCGGCGCGGGGGCCGACCTGGGGGAGTCGAGCGTCGGCGCGCGCGTCTCCATCGGCAAGGCCGGTGAGGGTTTCGGCCTCGCCGTCGAACTCGAGGTCGTCATCCCCGACCTGCCGCATGACGAGGCGCAGGCGCTCGCCGACAAGGCGCACCAGGTGTGCCCCTACTCCAACGCGACGCGCGGCAACATCGACGTCATCGTCACCGTCAGCGAGGACTGAGGCGCAGCGACCGAGAACGGTTCGCGCGGGCGCCGCGTCGGCTGAACCGGCCGCGCGACGGCGCGTCGCCGCGGCAGCGTGAATGACATGACGAGCGGGCCCCACCTCGAGGTGGGGCCCGCTCGTCATGCGTCGTGACGCTCGAAACCGTCAGTGCTGCGCGACGGGCGACGCGCCGCGCACGCCGGAGGAGTGCGGATCGTCCTCCATCGAGGAGTAGTCGAACGGGTCGCGCCCGCCGAGCACGTCACCGAGGCGCTCGCGGTCGATCGTCTTCGTCCACGTGCCGATGAGGACGGTCGCGACCGAGTTGCCCGCGAAGTTCGTCAGTGCGCGGGCCTCTGACATGAAGCGGTCGATGCCGACGATGAGGCCGACGCCGTCGACGAGCTCGGGCTTGTGGCTGCTGAGGCCGCCGGCGAGGGTGGCGAGACCGGCGCCGGTGACGCCGGCCGCACCCTTGGAGGCGACAATCATGAAGACGAGCAGGCCGATCTGTTCCCCGATCGACATGGGCATGTTCATCGCGTCGGCGATGAAGAGCGAACTCATCGTCAGGTAGATCGCGGTGCCGTCGAGGTTGAACGAGTACCCCGTCGGCACGACGATGCCGACGGTGGAGCGGTCGATGCCGGCGTGCTCCATCTTCGCCATGAGGTTCGGCAGCGCCGACTCCGACGACGATGTCGCAAGGATGAGGAGGAACTCGCGGCCGAGGTACTTGAGCAGCTTCCAGATGTTGACGCGCGCGACGACCCACAGCAGCGCGCCGAGAATGACGAAGATGAACAGCGCGCACGTGACGTAGAAGCCCGCCATCAGTTTCGCCATCTCACCGACGGCCTTGGCGCCGGATTCGCCGACGACGGCCGCCATCGCACCGAACGCGCCGATCGGGGCGAGCCACAGCACCATCGACAGCACGCGGAACACGATCTTCTGCATCGTGGCGATCGCACGCAGCGCGGGTTCGGCGGAGTCGCCGATGCGCTGGATGGCGAAGCCGACGAGTAGTGCGATGAACAGCACCTGCAGGACGCTGCCGGAGGTGAACGCGGAGAAGAACGTGTCGGGGATGATGCTCTTGAGGAAGTCGATGAACCCGCCCGACTTCTCGGCCGTCTTGACGTACTTGTCGGCCGATCCGTGCTTGACCGTCAGCCCGTGGCCCGGCTGGATGATGTTGCCGACGACGAGACCGATCGCAAGCGCGAACGTCGACATGGTGAGGAAGTAGGCGAGCGCCAGGCCTCCTGCGCGCCCGACCGTCGCGGCCTTGCGGACGGAGCCGATGCCCAGCACGATCGTGCAGAAGATGACCGGCGTGATCATCATCTTGATGAGGCTGACGAACATCTCACCGAGCGGCTTCCAGGCCTTCGCCGTATCCGGCGCGACGAGACCGAAGACGATGCCGGCGATGACGGCGACGATGACGCCGATGTAGAGGTAGTGGCTGCGATCCTTCTTGGGTGATGTCGCGGCCGTGGAGACCTCCGGCGGCGCGCCCTCGGCGGAACTGCGCGGTGGTGGCGTGGGTGACGACGATACGTCGTGGTCGTACTGATCCGGCACGGATGGCTCCCGATCTTGCGGCTGAACTGTGACGCCGTTCACCCTAGGGTGAAGATCAGACAACCTATGAGGTGGGGCGCCTCACACCGGATTTTGTGACGAAATCGATGCCGTCTGCGGGCGGGGGCGCTCTCGGGCTCCGGTCGACTACGAGTTGGGGCCGTGACTCAACTCACGCGGGCCGGCGTGACAGGAGCGCCGCGACCTCGGCGTGGTTGGTGTGCGGAAACATGTCGAACAGTCGCGCGGCCCGCACGTCGAAGCTCGGCATCGCGGCGAGATCGGCGGCGAGGCTCGTCGGGTTGCAGCTCGAGTAGATGACGTGCGCGACGCAGCTGCGCTCGAGCGCGTCGGCGAGCGCTTCGATGCCGCGTCGCGGCGGGTTGACGACGACGAGATCCGGAACGTCGTGCTCGGGCATGACGAGGGTGCTCGCGTCGCCGACGCCGAACGTCACGCTCGCCTCGAGGCCGGCGTCCGCAGCGCTGCGGCGGGCGCCGTCGATGGCGCTCGGTTCGATCTCGACGCCGTGGACGCGCCGGGTGCCGTCCGCAAGATGGAGGGCGAAGCCGCCGACACCGCAGTACAGGTCGAGCACCTGAGGAGCGTTAACGTCGTCGGCCCACGCGCGCGCCTGGCGATACAACGCCGCGGCGACATCGGTGTTCGTCTGGAAGAAGCTGCGGTGCTGCAGGTGCAGCGTCACGTCGCCGATCGGGGCGCGCAGCGTCTGCCTGGGCGTCAGGGCGATCTCCACGTCCCCCTCGACGACGGCCTTGTGCTCCGGATGGATGTTCGCCGAGACGGCGACGATCTGCGGCAGGCGGTCCGTCAGGGCGGGCAGGGCGGCGCTGAGCCGGTCGACTCCGTCATTGGTGCGCACGACGAAGCGGACGAGTAACTCGCCGTCAGTGTTGGTCGTGACGATGACGAACTTGAGCTCGCCCGTGCGCGCGTCGACGTCATAGGGCATGAGACGTGCGTAGGTGATGAACCCGGCGAGGTCGGGCACGACGTCCCAGATCGGCCGTTCCTGGATGGGGCACTCGCGCAGGTCGACGGCCGGGCGCCCGGGCAGTGCGAGCCCGAGCGTCGGAGCGTCGACGTGGCCGCCGACGGCGAGCTTCACCTTGTTGCGAAACGCGGCCGGGCGCGATGCGGCGGGGGAGAGCCATGCCTCGGGCGCCACTCGTGCGGCGAGGGCGTGCTCGACGGACGTCTGCTTGCGCGTGAGTTGCTCGTCGTACGGCACGGTCAGGTTCGTGCACGAGCGGCACGCACCGACGTCGAAATAGTGGCAGTGCACGCGCTCAGTGGCGGACGGTGAAGTCGTCGTAACCCTCGGGGGCGACGTCTCGCACCTCGACGTCGTCGACGGACGCCGCGGCGGGGCCGTCGTGGCACCAGTCCACGAGCGATTCGACGGCGTCCGGCGTACCCTCGGCGACGACGTGCACCGCGCCGTCATCGAGGTTCTCGACGTATCCGACGAGTCCCAGCGTGCGCGCCTGCTCGGCGCACGCGGCACGGTAGCTGACGCCCTGAACGGTGCCGGTGACGCGCAGATCGACCGCGCGGGACTGGTTCGAGACTGACATGCGCCTACGGTACGTCAGCGGCCCGCTGGCCTGCATCAGCGCCGCAAGTGGGGGCCGTGGCCGGGTCTCGGGTGCCGCGCCGGCCGGTTTCGCAGCCCGAACGCGCGTTGGATAGGTTCACTCTCGACCCTGGTTCCTCCTGTCGCGTCGCTGGGCAGGCCTCGAGAATGGATGGCGCATGTCCGACGCACCGGGTGCCGAGGGCGCCCCGAACGAGTTGACCGACGCCGAGCGTCGCCTCGGCGGCATCCCCGACGCAGCCCGCGACGACGACGTCAGCCCCGTTGAAGCGGAGCGTCTGGCGCGTCGACATGTGCTGCACGTGTCGTTCATCGCCGCGTTCGGCGGGCTGCTATACGGCTACGACACCGGCGTGATCTCGGGTGCGATGCTGCACGTCACCGAAGAGTTCCACATCAACGAGGAGCGCTTCGGCTCGGCGGCGCACAACATCACGGAGATCATCACCTCATCGATCCTGCTCGGCGCGGTGCTCGGTGCGCTGGGCACGAGCGTCATCGTCAAGAGGGTCGGGCGGCGCAAGGCGATCATCGGCATCGCGGCCGTGTTCGCGATCGGCGTGCTGCTCAGCGGCGCCGCGAACGACTGGTGGACGCTGTCGCTCGCGCGCGTCTTCCTCGGCCTCGCCGTGGGTGGCTCGACGATGGCGATCCCGACGTACATCTCCGAGCTCGCACCGCCCGCGAAGCGCGGCAGCTATGTGACGTTCTTCAACGTCGCGATCGGCGTCGGCATCCTCACCGCGAGCCTCGTCAACTACTTCGGCGACTCCGCGATCAGCTGGCGCGTCCGCATCGCCGCCGCTGTCGTTCCGGCGCTCGTGCTGCTCATCGGGATGAAGCCGCTGCCGGAGAGTCCACGCTGGCTGGTGCAGCAGGGGTTCGTCAAACCTGCTCGTCGGGTGCTGCGCTGGGTGCGTCCGAGCACGCGCGCGGTCGACGCGGAGATCGCCGAGATCAAGCGCACCTACCGCGAGGAGCAGCAGGCCTCCGGTGAGGGGGAGTGGCGAACCCTGTTCAGCGAGAAGTGGATTCGCCCGGCACTGTTCGCCGGCATCATGGTCGCGATCTTCACGCAGATCACCGGCTTGGAGATGATGATCTACTACACGCCGACGATCCTGAAGAACAACGTCGGCTTCTCCGACCACATGGCGCAGGCGGGCAATGTCGGCGTCGGCGTCGTCTATCTCGTCATGACGACGCTCGGCAAGTTCGTCGTCGACCGCATCGGGCGTCGCCGTCTCATGCTCGTCATGCTGCCGGGCGCGGCGGTGTCTATCGCCGCGTTCGGCATCGCGTTCTGGGTGACGAACGACGACCCGCCTGCGGGCGTCGCGCTCGCGCTCATCCTGTCCTTCATGTTCTTCCAGGCCGGCGGCATCCAGGTCGTCGGGTGGCTCATGGGTTCGGAGCTGTACCCGCTCAAGGTGCGTTCGGCGGCGACGGCGCTGCACGCGGCCGCGCTGTGGGGTTCGAACCTGCTCATCACTCTGACCGCCCTCACGCTCATCGACTGGCTGTCGCTGCCGGGCGCGATGATCTTCTACGCCGTCATCAACGTCATCGCCTGGGTGACGGTGTACGTCTTCGTTCCTGAGACGAAGGGTCGCAGCCTCGAAGAGATCGAGTCGAGCCTGCAGGACGGCACGTTCCTGCCACATCGTGGGCGCAAGCGCTCGCCCGCCGACGCCTGACGGCATCCCGCCGCAAACCGGCGTTCGTCTCGCGAGAGGCGAGCGCCGTTCGCGTCGTGGGGGATTGGTGCTGGACGTTAGGCAGACCTAACATGGCATGAGAAGCGTCGACGAACCGTTCGACAAGTAATGCCTGGTTATGTTTACGCTAACAACTCGTTCATGACGCCTGCCGGACATCACCCTGCCCGACGACGCCACCACCGCACGGCCAACGCCGTGCCACCTGCAGAAGGGGATTGCATGCGAGACCTTCGCGTCGCCGTCATCGGAGCCGGCCCGGCCGGCATCTACGCCTCGGACATCCTGACGAAGCAGCACGAGGGTGCGCGCGTCGACCTGTTCGACCGGCTGCCCGCACCGTACGGCCTCGTGCGCTATGGCGTGGCGCCCGACCACCCGCGCATCAAGGAGATCATCAAGGCGCTGCGCCGCGTGCTGTCGGGAGATCGCATCCGCTTCATCGGCAACGTCGACTACGGCACCGACCTCGACCTCGAACAGCTGCAGGAGCACTACGACGCCGTCATCTTCTCCACGGGCGCCTCGAGCGACCGACCGCTGAACATCCCCGGCATCGATCTCGACGGTAGCTTCGGCGCCGCAGACTTCGTCTCCTGGTACGACGGCCACCCCGACGTGCCGCGCGAATGGCCGCTGACGGCGCGCAAGGTCGCCGTCCTCGGCGCCGGCAACGTCGCCCTCGACGTCGCGCGCATGCTCGCCAAGCCCGCCGACGAGCAGCTGACGACCGAAATCCCGCAGAACGTCTACGAGGGGTTGAAGGCGAACCAGGCGACGGAGGTGCACGTCTTCGCGCGCCGCGGCCCGGCGCAGCTGAAGTTCTCGCCGATGGAGTTCCGCGAGCTGTCGCACAGCCCGAGCATCGACGTCATCGTGCACGAGGAGGGCTTCGAGATCGATGAGGCCGGCCAGGCCGCGATCAACGCGAGCAAGTCGACGAAGCTCGTCGTCAACACGCTGCTCAAGTACCTCGAGAACGAGCCGAGCGGCGCGCCGCACCAGATCCACCTGCACCTGTGCGAGGCGCCCGTCGAGATCCTCGGCGAGGACGGCCGCGTCGTCGGCCTGCGCACCGAGCACCAGGAGTTCAACGGCGACGCGACGACGCACGGCACGGGCGAGTTCCGCGACTGGGACGTGCAGGCCGTCTACCGCGCCGTCGGGTACTACAGTTCGCCGCTGCGGGACCTGCCCTTCGACGACGCCGCGGGCGTCGTGCCCAACGAGGCGGGTCGCGTGACGGACGTCAGCGGCGAGGCGATGCCGGCGACGTACGTGACGGGGTGGATCAAGCGCGGCCCCGTCGGGCTCATCGGGCACACGAAGTCGGATGCGTCGGAGACCATCGCGTGCCTGCTCGAGGACCTCGACTCGCTGCCCGCGCCCAGTGGCGGCGACCCTGACGCGCTGCTGCGTCACCTGCTTGATTCGGGTGTCGAGATCACGCTCTGGGATCACTGGGAGCGTCTCGACGCCCACGAGATCGCCCTCGGCGAGAGCGCCGGCCGCGAGCGCGTCAAGGTCGTGTCCCGTGAGGACATGATCGCCGCCGGTCGGGCATACGCCGAGGATCTTGCGTCCTGACGAGCTGCTGACGATGGCGCCCGGCCCGGCTGGATCGGGATGCAAGGGGGCGAGTTGCTCTCGTGCGTCCCGTTGCCGGGCACGCGGGTCTCGAGATGGCGCAAGGCCACCTCGAGACCCGCGACGCGTCAGTTCGCGGTCGACTTCTGCAGCGTGACGGACGCCGTGTGCGACGCGCCGGAGGTGTCGGTCCACGTCACCTTCATCGTCGAACCGGGGTAGCGGGTGTCCATGAGCGAGCTGAGGGAGTCGGTCGAGGTGACGGCCTTGCCGTCGAGGGCGGTGATCGTGTCACCCGCCGTCATCCCCGTGCTTGCGACAGCCGAGCCGTTCAGCACCTGCTGCACGACGACGCCGGTGTCGCTCGCGCCCCGCAACGACGAGCTCGGGACGACGGCCACGCCGAGGGCGGCCTTCGCGCCGATGTGATTCGTCGTCGTCTTGCGGCCGGCGAGGATGTCGTCGGCGATCGACTTGGCCTGCGTGATCGGGATGGCGTACCCCTCGGCGTTGCTGCGCTGATAGCCGGTGAGCGAGTTCGTCGCGGATGCGGCGGTGTCGATTCCGACGACCTTGCCCGCGGCGTCGAACAGAGGCCCGCCGGAGTAGCCGCCGACGATGGGCGCGTTCGTCTGCACGAGGTTCGTCAGGTTCTCACCGGACGACAACGACCCCTGCTCGGAGGCGGTGATCGAGCGCCCCGTCGCCGTCACGATGCCGGAGGCGGCGTAGAGCACGCCCTCGCCGCCGCCTTGACCGACGGCGAGAACCTCTTCGGCCGTCCTGACCCCGTCGGTGTCCAGAGTGACGGTATCGAGGTACTTCGCACCGCTGAGCTTGAGCACGGCGACGTCGTGGGATTCGTCGTGCCCGACGACGCTCGCCGTGTATGACCCGCCGTTCGGGACGGTGACGCGGATCTGCGTCGAGCCGGAGACGACGTGGTAGTTCGTCAGGACGGTGCCATCGGCCGTGAGCACCATGCCGGAGCCCGCAGCCTCACCGCTCGGGGTGGCCACGTCGATCATGACGACGCCCTTGCTCTGAGCGGCGGTGGCGCGCGTCGTCGTTCCGCTGGAGGACGCGCCACTGGCTTGCGCGCCGCCGTTCGAGGGCGACGTGCTCGAGCCGTCCGGTGCGGTTTGCGGCATCGAGGCGCCGCCCTGATTCGCGTCAGTGGATGAGCTGCCCGAACCGGTGGTGCTGCCAGCGCTGGCGGCGTCGAGCTGGCTGCGCAGCTGACGGGTGACGGAGCCAGCGTCGAACGCGTTGAGGGAACCGTCGTGCACGCCGATCGCCAAGGGGGCGGCGATGGCGGCCGAGCATGCTGCGGTGAGGGCGACGAGGGCGGGGCTGCGCATGGGATGCTCCTTGGGGGCGAGTGCTCGGGCTTGCGATGGTGTGGTCCCCGGCGTCGCGATGTGTTGGCGCGAGGGCGACGGCGACGGCGGTGCGTCGACGTGTTGAGACCCAGTGAAGGTGACGCACCGTGGGGTCCGCTGTCGCCGACCTGTGGAGTCGCTGTGTCGGCTGACGCCCGCGCGGCAGGTGGTGGAGGGCGCGCAGCGCACGGCCGCGACGTTTCCCGACTTTTGAGCATCTGCACGAGGAATGTGCGCGATGTTCCTCGTGCAGATGCGTGATAGTCGTGCAGCCGCGCGCGCCGGGGCCGGCTCGGAACGGTGTGAGGGGGTAGGAGACACTGGTCGCCGGGCGACAGGAGCGAAAAGGGGGCGGTGTGAACATCTGGCCGCACGTCGGCATCAGCGCCAGTGGCGTCGTCGGCGTCGTGGTCGCGACAGTGGTGCTGTACGCCGTCTTCGTCGCGATCCTACATTTTTGGGGTGTGCGGTACCTGGCGGCCGGTTCGACGATGTCCGTCGCCGTGTTCACCGTCCTCGGGGCGCTGTGCGCCCGCGCGATGCTGGGCAACTCGCCGACGTTGTGCGGTGCGCTCGTCGCGATGGCCACCCTGTTCGTCCTGGAGTTCGGTTTCGGACGGCTGCACGCGGTGATGTCGATGCGCAGCCACCGCGCCGTGGGTCGCGCGCGGGCGTGGGCCGTCATGATCGACGGGCGGGCACGCCCGGACGCCCTGCGCCACGTCGGCCTCACCGCCGAGCGGTTGCACGAACGGTTGCGAGCCGGGGGAGTGCGGCACCTCGACGACGTCGCCCTCGCCGTCCTAGAACCGCGCGGCACGCTGACGGTCGTCCGGCGCGGCGAGAGCATCGACCCGCAGTTGCTGGTCGGGATCGCCGGGTTGCCGCCGGGGTTCGGTGACGTCGATACGACCGGCGGCCGCTGAACACCCCTCGAGATCGGGTGGCTTCCGTAGAGCACGTGTTCTCCTGATCTGCCACAGTGGCGGGATGACGATGCGCGCAGTGGTAATGCAAGAGATCGCGGGGGCCGTCGGCGTCGAGGAGGTCGAGGTGCCCGCCCTGCCTGACGACGCCGTCCTCGTCGAGGTGCGCGCGACGGGGTTGTGCCGCAGCGACTGGCACGCGTGGGCCGGTCATGATGACGTCGAGCTGCCGCACGTGCCCGGTCACGAGTTCGCCGGGGTGATCACTGACGTCGGTTCGGACGTCGCGAACTGGCGGGTCGGGCAGCGGGTGACGATGCCGTTCGTCGAGGGCTGCGGCGCCTGCGAGTGGTGTCGCACCGGTGACGCGCAGGTCTGTCCGACCCAGGATCAGCCGGGGTTCACGCACTGGGGATCGTTCGCGCAGTACGTCGTCGCGCGACGCGCGGACACGAACCTCGTCGCCATCCCCGACGCTGTGAGCTTCGCGGCCGCCGCGAGCCTCGGATGCCGGTTCGCGACGGCCTTTCGAGCTCTGACGGCTCGTGCTGATGTGCAGCCGGGTGACTGGGTGTGCGTCGTCGGCGCCGGGGGAGTCGGAGTCAGCGCCGTCATGATCGCGAAGTCGCTAGGGGCGCGTGTCGTCGCCGTGGACCGCAACGCCGACGCGCTCGCGCTCGCGACGCGCGAGGGCGCGGACGCCGTCGTCCTGGCCAGGGGCGCCGGGGTCGCTGAGACCAACGAGCCCGTCGACGTGGCGGCCCGCGTCCACGAGATCACGGGTGGCGGAGCGCACGTCGCCGTCGACGCGGTGGGCAGCGAATCGACGTGTTCTGACGCGATTCATGCGTTGCGGCGTCGTGGGCGGCACGTGCAGGTGGGGTTGTTGCCGCCGGTGGACGGGCATCCGCGCGTGCCGATGGCGCGCGTCATCGGTTGGGAGCTCGACGTGTTCGGCAGCCATGGCATGGCCGCCGCCGACTATCCGGCGATGCTGGCGCTCGTGGACGACGGCCGACTAGATCCCGGGCGACTCATCGCCCGCACCGTCAGCCTCGACGACGGCGCGGCGATGCTGCCGTCGTTCGACGCTTCGCCGCTCTCCGGCGTGACGATGATCGACCCGCGTCGCTGACGCACCCAGCTCGTGGCGAGCGCGGTACGCGTGCTGTTGGCAGTAACCACTCCGGACGACGACAACACAGACGAAGAAGCGTCCGTCCTGTGCGTCGTCGCCCAGCGTCATGGCGGGCCCGAGGGCGCGAGGTGCGACGGATCAACGGGCGGGGCGTCGACAAGGCCATCTTGCGCCCAAGGGAGGTAGTTCTGTTCACCCCTGAGTTCGGTGGAGCATCTCGCTGACGAGCGTGCGACAGCGCTCGGCGATGTCGTCGCGGATGAGCTGCATGCGCTCGGTGCCCTCGATGCCGCGCGTCGACGGCTCATCGGTGTGCCACGTCTCGATCGTTGCGAGCATGCCGTCGATCGGTTCGAGCCGTGCAGCAGAGCCGACGATGATGACGCGGTCGGCAGTACGCAGCACGGCGGGGTCGATGGCCTTGGGATGTTCGCCGTCGAAGGTTGCGCCGAGGGTGGCGACGGCGGTCGCCGACTCCGCGTTCACGGCCCTGCCGGGCTGAGTGCCGGCGGAGTGGACATCGAGGCGCTCGCGAGCGAAATGGCGCGTGAGCGCGGCCGCCATCTGCGACTTGCCAGCGTTCTTGACGCAGACGAAGAGGACGCGCGGTCGACGATCCGCGTCAGCTGCGCCATCGGGCGAGGAGGTGGGACGGTCAGCGCGGGGCATCGTGGCCGGCCTCGAGCATGGGTTGGGGGAAGCGATCGCGCAGGGCCAGGCTGACGTAGACCAGAGCGACGAGAACGGGGACCTCGATGAGCGGGCCGACGACCCCGGCGAGTGCCTGGCCGGAGGTGACGCCGAACGTCGCGATGGCGACGGCGATGGCGAGCTCGAAGTTGTTGCCGGCAGCGGTGAAGGCGAGAGTCGTCGTCCGTTCGTAGCCCATGCCCAGGGCCCGGCCGAGCAGGTAGCCGCCGCCCCACATGAGCGCGAAGTAGGCGAGCAGGGGCAGCGCGATGCGGGCGACGTCGAGGGGGTGCGACGTGATCTGTGCGCCCTGCAACGCAAACAGGACGACGATGGTGAACAATAGGCCGTAGAGCGCCCACGGCCCGATGCGGGGCAGAAAACGCGACTCGTACGCCTTACGGCCCCAACGCCTCTCGCCGATGCGGCGACTGAGGTAACCCGCGAGCAGCGGGAGGCCGAGGAAGACGAGAACCGACGCGGCGATGTGCCAGGGGGAGACGTCGAGATGTGATTGGTCGAGGCCGAGCCAGCCGGGCAGGACGCTGAGGTAGAACCAGCCGAGCGCGGCGAACGCGACGATCTGGAACAGCGCGTTGAGCGCGACGAGCACCGCAGCCGCGTCGCGGTCGCCGCAGGCGAGGTCGTTCCAGATGATGACCATGGCGATGCAGCGCGCGAGGCCGACGATGATGAGGCCGGTGCGGTAGGTCGGCAGATCCGGCAGGAAGATCCACGCGAGGGCGAACATGAGCAACGGCCCGACGATCCAGTTGAGTGCGAGCGACGCGCCGAGTAGCCGCCGGTCGGACGTGACGGCGTCGAGCTTGTCGTAACGCACCTTGGCGAGCACCGGGTACATCATGATGAGCAACCCGATGGCAATGGGCAGCGAGACCCCCTGGATCTCGACGGCTGACAAGGCGTCGTCGAGGCTGGGCACGAGGCGTCCCAACAGGAGGCCTGTCACCATGGCGGCGATGATCCACACGGGCAGGAAGCGGTCGAGCGTCGACAGTCTCGCGCGGGGCGATGCAGGGGAGTTCACGGTCGGCCGCCTTGTTTCGTCATCGGTGAATACGGTGCCATCGTGAGGCGTGATTCGACATGTGTCAAAATAGTTGAGTGACGATCGACGGGTGTGAGCGGCGGGGTGAGGCGACGTCGCGGGATGGTGCGCCTCGAGTCGTGGCGAACGACGAAGATGTTGCGCGCGCTGCTGCCGTGTTCAAGGCGCTCGGCGATTCGGCGCGTCTACGCCTGTTCGACGCGATCGTCGCGGCGGCGCCGGGGGAGATCTGTGTCTGCGACCTGCCGGACCTGGAATTGTCGCAGGCGACGATCTCGCATCACCTGCGCAAGCTGCGCGACGCGGGGCTCGTCACCTCAGAACGTCGCGGCACGTGGGTCTACTACCGCAGTGTGCCCGGGTCGCTGGATCCGGTTCGGGAGCTTCTGGGGGTCGAGTCGTCTCGAGTGGCGGCCGGGACGACGCTCGCGAGGTCGTAGCGACAACGCTGGAGGCGTCACCTCCGTCGCGCGTGCGCCCCTGTGATCAACGCTTGCAGCACCGGGTGTGACTCGAACGCTGGCGCCGCTGCCAGCGCGCGGGTTCAGGAGGGGGGAAGTTCGCCTCGTCCGGGCCGTACGCGCCGTTCGGCCTCGGTGATGGCGACATCGTTGATGCTCGCCTCGCGACGGCTCATGTAACCGTCGGCGTCGAAGTGCCACAGCTCGTTGCCGTAGGAACGCCACCACTGACCGTCATCGTCATGCCACTCGTACTGGAAACGCACGGCGATGCGGTCGTCGGTGAACGCCCACAGGTTCTTGCGCAACCGGTATTCGTGTTCGCGCGCCCACTTGCGAGTGAGGAACTCGATGACGGCGTCACGCCCGACGATGCTCTCGCCGCGGTTTCGCCACACGGTGTCCGGCGTATAGGCGCCGGCGACGCGTTCGGGCTCTCGCGTGTTCCACGCGTCTTCGGCAGCTTGCACCTTTGCGGCCGCTGTCTCGGCTGTGAAGGGTGGGACAGGGGGACGGGGTGCGTTCATGGCGGTCTCCTGGAATGGTTGTCGTTCAGATGGATGCTACGCGTTCGATCACACGTCCGCGCCACGCCAACGAGGTGTGCGACGTGCTCGTCCCCGCGTCGGCGGGGCACACCGCGGTCATGATCGGGACGCCCACGTCGGGGGCGCCGGGCGGTACTCGATCCCATCTTGGACCTCGCGTGCGCGCTCAGGGGTGGCGGGGCGTCCGACGAGATGCAGGACCATGTCGATGCCGGCGAAGACGCCTGCGTCCGTGATGACCTGCCCGTCGTCGATCCATTGCTGACCCGGGCATGGTTGGGCCTTGGGGTCGAGGGCCGCGACGCTGTCGAACGTGTCGTGGTAGGTCGTGAACGGGCGCTGGTGCAGCAACCCCGCGGCGGCAAGGAGGCGAGCGACCGTGCAAACACTCGCGACGATGGCACCTCGCTGCGCAGCCTCCTGCAGCCAGCCGCGGTGGCTCTCGTTTCGCAGACGCTCGAGCGAACCGTCGCCCCCGGGCTCGATGACGACGTCGGCCCCGGGGAATGTTGACCTCTCCGCGCGCGGTGTGAGGATCAGGCCCTTCGCGGAGCGTCGATGACGGCTCCAGGTTTGCATCCGAAGTGAACCAAGCAGGCAAATAGCTCGGTGAGGCCAGCGTCACGCCGCGCCGTCTGTCACCGCGTCTGCGCGGGGCAGCAGTTTGGGCAGGATGTCGCCCAGGGTGACGACGCCACTGAAAGCGCCGTTGTCGGTGACGACGGCGAGCTGGTGGCTGCCTTCACGCATCAGCCGAAGCGCTTCATGCAGGGCCGTGTCGCGGGGCAGTTCGAGGACGGGACGGGCCACGGTGTCCGCAGGTGTCGCCGCGGGGAGCATCAGCGTGTCTCGCACGTGCACGATGCCCCGTACGCCGGAACCAGCGCCGGCGGGCTCCATCAGCAACACGCGCGTGTGCCCCTTGCGCATCACGGCAGCCTGAACATCACCGACGGTTGCCGTGGCGGGAGCCGCCGTAGGGGCGCCACGCCCGTCAAGCAGGTCTGCGATCGTCAGGCGTTCAAGGTCGATTGCGCTTGTCAGTGAGGTGCGGTAGGCGAGGTCGAGCGCTCCGACGCTCGCTGAGTGCTCGACGAGCTGGCGCAATGACGTCGAGTCTTGCGATTCGCTGACTTCCTCGACCGGTTCGACACCGGAGCGGCGCACGAGCCAGTTCGCGGCACGGTTCAACGCCGCAAGGATCGGACGTGTGACACGCATGAAAGCGCGCATCGGCAGCGCCAGCATGATCGCGGACTTTTCGGGGTGTGCGATCGCCCATGACTTGGGCGCCATTTCCCCGATGACGAGGTGCAGGAACGTGACGATGATGAGCGCGAGGACGAACGCGGCGACGTCGGCAGCCGTCTCACCCAGGCCGACCATCTCCAGGGGTCCCAGCAGGGCGTGGTGCACGGCAGGTTTGGTGATGGCACCCAATGCGAGGGTGCACACGGTGATCCCAAGCTGTGACGCTGCGAGGAGCATCGTGATTTCGCCCGAGCTGCGAAGCGCGGCACGCGCGGACGCTGACGGGTTGTCTTCAAGGCGGTGGGTGCGCGCGTTGATGAGGGAGAACTCGGCGGCGACGAAGAACGCTGACAGGGCGATGATGACGATTGTCGCGATAGTCGTGGCGAAGGGATTCATCGGTCGCTCCCTTCTTCCTCGGTGTCGTGCGGGGCTGATTCTGGTTCGAGCAGGGTCAACCTGAGCAGGGACGGCACGTGCCGTTCCACAGCAAGAACTTCGATGTCGAGGCGGGATGGCGGGGCGTCCTCATCCACGGCCAGTACACGCGGGCCCTGGGGTACGTCGATGACGACACGCTCACCGACGCGCGGGAGCGTACCGAGGCGACCCACCACGAGGCCCGCGACCGTTTCGTATTCACCCTCGGGCAGGTCTACGTCAAGAGCACGTTCGACCTCGTCGATGTGCACGGACCCTTGCATCACCCACTGGCCGTCATCGGGCAGCGGCGCATACTCGGGTAGGACCGGGTCGTGCTCGTCGGTGATTTCCCCGACAACTTCCTCTGCCAGGTCTTCGACGGTGATGATGCCGGTGAACCCGCCGAACTCGTCGATGACACATGCGAGTTGCTGCTTGGCGCGGTCGAGTTCGCTCAACGCGGTGGACAACCCCATCAGCTCAGGAACGATCAGTGCCGGACGCATCACCGACGAGACCGGCCGAGCGCCATCCTGCGCGGCGAGCACATCGACGAGGTGCACGACACCGGCGACGTCGTCGGTGCCGTCGATCACGGGGTAGCGCGTGTGCCCGCTCGCCATGAGAGCGCGCATCTCAGCGATGTTTGTTTCAGTTCGCACTGAGTCGACCTGAGCGCGGGGGATCATCGCGTGATCGACGTTCTGGGTGGGAAAGTCGATGATGCGATCCAGCATGTCTGACAGTTCCGGCGCGAGGTCGCCCGTCTGCTTCGACGCCTCGACAACGTGGTGCAGGTCATCCGCTGTGGCGGCCTGCTCGACGTCGTGCACCGGTTCGATGCCGACACGCTTCAACAGCAGCTCAGCGGACTTGTCGAACACCCAGATGGCCGGGCCGAACACCTTCAAGTACAGGGCGCTCGACCGTGCGAGAGCGCCGCTGACCTGCTCGGGGCGAGCTATAGCGTAGTTCTTCGGGTAAAGCTCACCGAACAGCATCTGCACGAACGTGGAGAAGGTGATTGCGAGAATGCCGCCCACGGTCAGGCCGATGCCGGTGGGGATGCCGACTCCGCCGAGCATGGACGACAGCGCCATTCCGATGAGTGGTTCGGCCACGTAGCCGACAAGCAGGCCTGTCACGGTGATACCGAGCTGCGCGCCGGACAGGAGGAACGAGGTGCGGCGGGTGATAGCGAGGGTGCGGCGTGCCGTGTCATCGCCTGCCTGCGCGCGAGCCGTCAGCTTGGAGCGGTCCACGGACATGTAGGCGAACTCTTGCGCCACGAAGTACGCCGTCACTGCGGTGATCGCAAGAACGACGACGACACCGGTCAAGAGAGACAAGGCGTCGTTCATGGCCGTTCCGCCCCGGGTCCGCTGAACATGTTGGGAAAGGGCGGCGGTGGTAGGGGGTTCATCCGTATTCCCGATCGTGGGTTCGCGACAGCCGCACTGGGCGCGTCTCGCGCGCTCTGCGCGTGACGGCCCAGCGTAGCCCGTACTGTGTCCCCATCTCTTTTAGTCCGCGTACGGGCGGCGGTGCACCGGGTGCCGCTACCGCTCGACGACCCACGTCCGGTCGGGAAGCACCGGCCGTTTCCCTCATCGGGGACAAGAAGCGGTCATTCCACCCGGTCGGCCTGTAACCGGGCGGCGCGGTTCAAATTGGATGCAGCAAATAGGCGGCGTGGTCCTGGCTATCTGCTCTTGGTTCACCCTGGAAGCAAAGCGACAGGCCGTGTGTTGGTTCTCAGGAAACCTTGCCATGTAGGGCGGAACAACCATGCTGGGTGGCGATGATTCGTGAGCGAGGATAAGAGGCGATTGTCGCGAATGACTGCCATTCCGTAAACCTCACGATGTCGATGTCGATTGGTCACGGCCAGGCCTGAGCCCGGACAGCCGGTTAGGTCGCGGACAGCTACGCAACCGGGGCGGAACACCGCGCGCCAAGGTCCTCAAGTGGGACGATCTGAAGCGCCCTGGGTCTGATGGAGACTCGCGCTATTTGATTCCGATCAGCAGATTGCTGTCGTTGGGGACAGCATAGAACGCGTTCTCGAACTCG